>MWCI01000030.1 GCA_002069965.1 Spirochaetes bacterium ADurb.Bin218
CTTGGGAAAAGAGCTCTGGCTGATGATACTGACAAAGATAGCATGGTTACAATATATTTTACACCATCTCTGCGGGATATGATTGGAAGACACAAATTTGGCAGAGTCTGGGCAAACAATCTAAAAAACAAGATCCTCAACCTTGACTTGCAAAACAGACCTGTTCACATAATAAGTGCTAACATGCACAGCGTCGTCAATGCCCTCTATGGCTTTGCTGCTCTAAAAGATAGATTTAAAAGCGAAAGCCTGGATCTATATGAGTTTATAACCCGCTCAAGAGATAGCCAGGATAGGATAAAAAGCTTTGCCATAAACCACGGGCTTCATGAACTGCCAGATCTATCGGGATTTGCAATTGATGCTCAAATTATTGATACAGCAAAATGCAATAATCTGGAGGTCCATCCTGATTTACAAATAAGCACATCCTTTGGTGAGAAAAGCCCTGTTATTATTGTCCTTGACTATGCCTTTGGTGCTCAAGCCTATGAGGTTATGGATGAATTGCTTAGCCCACATACTTCAAGTGACAGAGAACATTTCCTTGATGTCTGTTCTATTTCAATCATGGGAAAGGCAGGAATACTACCAGGGCAAAAGGGAGATATAATGCTGCCAACAGCTCATGTATTTGAGGGCAATCCTCACAACTATATTGTAGAAAACGACCTTAGCCCAGAAGATTTTGATGGCTCTATACCTGTTTACATTGGACCAATTGTCACAGTCCTTGGAACTTCTCTTCAAAATAAAGATGTTCTGGAAAAATTTCAAAAATCAAGCTGGAAGGCAGTTGGACTTGAGATGGAAGGAGGCCATTACCATAGGGCAATAAGCGCTGCGATGATCAGAGGCCACATTCGCAGAGACGTTAAAGTCAGATACGCCTACTATGCCTCAGATAATCCAATAATAAGCGGCCAGACTCTTGCCTCTGGACCTTTAGGTGAAGAAGGAATAAAACCCACTTACATGATAACAAAGGTTATCTTAGAAAAAATTCTAAACTAAAATCAGTATTTGTTCCTTAACTTCTTTTAAAATAAAAATACTTTATTATCACCTCACCGAAGGTGAGGTGATAATATTTTCTTAATTTTACACTAAAAATTATATTGAGGACTAATTACTGAAGTAAAATATCAAATAGTGTGGCTGTTACCTTAGTCTTGCTACAGTTACACCATCTCCTCCCTCTCCATATTCCCCCGGTCTAAAATCTCGTACATAGATATTCATCTTGAGAGCATCCCTTATAGCCTGTTTTAAGGCTCCTGTTCCATGGCCATGTATTATAATCACAGTTCCAATATTATTTCTATCCATTCTGTCAAGTTCCCTATCCAGAGAAATCAAGGCCTCTTCTACTCTCATCCCCCTGAGATCTATAGTGTTATATGATGTCTGTATTGTGCAGGGGATTGGATCTATCTCAGGCATAGATTGCTTTATTTTAATTGCCCCCTTTTTATCCGCTGGAGTGCTTTTGGGCAATATAAATAAATCCTTGAGATTAAACCTTGCCTTAATTGTGCCACCAAGAATAACCTGTGCTGTTTTGCCAGAGCTATCCAGATCATCAAGAACCCCTTCCTTCTCTATAGTAGCAATAAAAACTGCCATACCCTTACAGGCCCTTTGTGGATCCAGGGGCTCCAGTTCATCTGAATATCTCTCCCTTGTTTCTTCAGCAAGTTGCTCTGTTATTTTCTCTCTTATCTTTGAAATTTCCTGAGAGAGATTATTTGCAGCATTGCGATCAAGATTTTGAAGATTTTCAAGATGCCTTGCTATAGCCTCTCTATATTGAGACAGTTCATCAAGGAAATCAATGCCCTTGCCTTTCTTTGTTTCAAAAATGAGCCTCTGGAGCTCCTGCTGTTTTTTTTCTATTTTTTCCCTTTCAAGGAGAAGCTCCTCAGAAAGGTTTTTGACCTTCTCTTTTTCTTTCAGTATTTCCTCTTCATATCTCTGGACCTTTTCAATTAAGGCCTCAATAGAGGTTTCTTTGCTATCAATAAGCTGCCTTGCTCTGTTTAGTACAGAGTCCTTTATTCCAAAATTTCTGGCAATCTCCAGGGCATAGCTTATTCCTGGTATGCCTATTTTAAGCTCATAAGTTGGCCTCAGTGTATCCAGATTAAAAGTTACAGAGGCATTCTGAAATCTTGAATCATTTACAGCCAGTTCTTTTAGCTCTGTGTAGTGAGTTGATACAACTATTTTACAATCTCTTTCTATCATATTTTCAAGTATGGCCTGAGCAAGAGCAGCGCCTTGACGTGGATTTGTACCAACAATAATCTCATCTATGATAACCAAGGTCCTATGATCTGCCTTTTGTAATATATCATTTATAATACTTAGCTGCCCAGAAAAAGTCGAAAGTGACTGAGATAGATTTTGATCATCACCAATATCAGCCATTATGTTATCAAAAATTCCGATCTCAGAATCAGGCCCAGCAGGAATATGAAGGCCATACATGGCAAATAAAGCACAGAGTCCAATTGTCTTTAGCATTACAGTTTTTCCACCTGTATTTGCACCTGAAATTATAAGACAATTAAAATCCATGCCAAGGCTCACATCATTGGCAACTGTGCTCTCCGGTTGCATAATCTGTAATAGTGGATGGTGTGCACTATAAAGCCTCAAGATAGCATTGGAAATTATTTTTGGTTCATTACTTTTTGTTTTTATGCTAAATTTTGCAGCAGCTGTAATAAAATCAAAATAGGTAAGAGTTCGAAGATTGGAAAGCAAAACATAGTGATTCTGGGAAACAGCAAAAGAGAGTTCCGCAAGGATCTTCTGTATTTCCAGAGAGAGTTCCTTTTCTAACATAACAAGATTGTTATTAAGCTCTGTCAACTCAGCAGGCTCTATATAGACAGTTGCACCGCTTGCGGATATATCGTGGAGATTTCCCTTTATCTTCCCTCTCTGATTGGATTTTACAAGGAGAACATATCTGCTGTTTATTGTTGTATAAGTTTTTTCCTGGATAATTTTCTCATTTTCTGGGGAATGAATGATGGAAGAAATTTTCTTTTCAAGACTTTGCCTGGTACTATGTATTTCATTCCTTATTTTCTTTAAAATGTGATATTTTCCCTCATTTATATTTCCCTCATCGGTTATGGAGGAAGAAAGAATGCTATTTAGCTCTGCAAGAGATTCTATCTTAGAATATTCATCCTCCAGTGGGGGAAATTGATCATAAACTTCAAAAAGAAAACTCTTTATTTTTTCAGAGAGATGAACAAATCGCCTTATTTTAAAAAGCTCCTCAAGCTCAAGAATACCGCCCTTCCCTGCCCTTGCAGCATAAAGAGATATGTCATCAATTGCTGCTGGAGGAGGACTATCCCCTCTTAAAATAAGATTCTTAAGTGCAGAAATTTTTGCCATCTGAGATTTTATTTTATGCTCAGGAATAGGTCTTAATCTAAAAACTAAATTCCTTCCAGGCTCTGAGGCGCAGAGATCTCTCAATTTTTCCTCAATAAGAGGCCATTCAAGTATATCAAGAATTCGCTTTTCCAGTGACTTTTTCATACTTTTCAATAATCTCTTTTTTGTGCTTTTTTTGTCAATTCCAAATATTAGTTGACTTATGCCTGATTACTCTTCATTATGAAAGAACTCCTGCTGGGGTTTAAATTTTTGCAAAGCATGATGTGACATAACATAGAAAGGAGGGATAATCCTTGAATAGAGGCCGATCGCTAATTCTTTGTTTTTCTTTATGCATAATCTTATCTATCTCCTTTAGCCATCATATTTTTAGAGGAGAGAGTGCTGAAAATGCCATAAGTCTAAATCAATCTGGCTGGAAAAATCTCGAAAATGAAGATTATAATCAGGCCCTATATAATTTTCTGGCATCCATACGGCTCAATCCCTCCTATGTGGATTCACGACTTGGCGCAGGTAAAGCATATCTCTCCTTAGGAGTCTATGATAGAGCCCTTGATATGTTTACCTCTGTGTTAAAATTCGACAATCAATCAGTTGATGCTTTAACAGGTGTTGGAATGATTCTTGCAGAAACAGGAAGATTTTCTGATTCTATCTCTTACTTTGAAAAAGCTCTTGCAATAAAGGAATCCTCACTGGAGGCCCATTATGGACTTGCTTACTCTTATTATAAGATGGATAAAAAGCTATGGGCAAAAAGACGACTTAACACAATACTTAAGATAAATCCATACCACTTTGAATCTTTACTTTTACTTGCTGATATAAAAACAGAAGAAGGTAGATTAAAAGAAGCTCGTGAACTTGTAGAGAAGGCAATTGATGCTAAGGGACAATCTCCAGTGGGATTTGCCCGTTACGGAAGAATACTATTTAAAAATTATATTCTGGAAAATGACGAAAACTCTCTTACTGAAGCCAGGGAATACTATGCAAAATCCCTGTCAATAAAGCCTGATTATTTTATTGCAAACTTTGAAATGGGGCTCATTGAGCTATACGATCTTGAGAATAAAATCTATGAGGCTACCATATCAGGCTCTACCATAGATGTTGTGAATCAAAGCACTGCAGCTCTCAATTACCTTAAAAAAGCAGAAGGGACTCTAAAAAATCCAGCTCTCCTATATGCTCAAGCTGTTGCCTATGAATTTATTGGAGATAAAAATCAAAGCGCAGAAAATCTTCTAAAACTCTATAAGGCAAATCCCTCTGATTCTATAGTAAGAAGCAAGCTGGAAGATTTTCTTGTGCTAAAGGAATTTAAAAGTGCACACCCCACAAGGGTTATGCTCTCAGGGGAAAACATCGCACTGGCGGATAAATCCTTAAGGGAATCACTGCACAATAAGGTGATATATTATCTCAGAAGAGCTCTTCTTTTAAATCCTATCAACAAAGAGGTAAGAGAGAGATTGATAAACTACTACTCCATACTTGATTATAATGCCATAATGATTGATGAGATAAAAAATCTACTGAGACAATATCCAGAGATCAAATATCAGGAAATGCTAAATATAGAGATTATGAAAAGGCGTGATCGCCTTGACTATAGGGAAGGATATACCCTTGAGGACATTCAACGAGATGTCCCTGTTGTTCTGGTAATGAATTTTGACACCAATGGGAAAATCCTTAACCATTTTGATGCAGGAAAAACTCTTGCAAGGAATATTACCTTTGCCCTTCACCAAAATGGCAGAATGAAGGCTATAAATATTAAAGACAGAGAAGAAATTGCATCAATATTAAAAACTAATGGTGACAACCTCGCAAAGAGCATAAAAAAGATAAAAGAATACTCTGAGGCCAATAATCAAAAGATTGACTACATTCTCTTTGGTGATATTGCAGAGGTTGAGGATTACATAAAGCTCAACTGTAAGCTCCTTGATTTGCAGAGGGATTTTATAATAGCGGAGTTCTCTGAATCGACAAAAGGAAAAGAGGCTGTGGCTGAAATTTCTCTATCTGTAGCAACCAGGCTCTATGACATTATACCATACAGCGGCCATGCTATAAAGATAAAAGAAAAAGGCATAATAGTAAACCTTGGACTTTTTGATGGAATAAAAAATGGCAGTCAGTTGATATATTTCAGAACTACCACATCACGCAAAACAAAGGACCTGCAACGCTACATTGAACTTCTTACTGTAAAGGAATCCGATACCTTTATATGCTATGCAGAGCCTGACAATCCCGATTTAATGAATGAACTGGATACCTCTTCTGTGATATATCCTTTAAAAAATCGCAGAGCAAAAAAGATAGAATAAATTTTATGTCATTGGGACAAGAATCTTAGCGTATGTCTTTGAGACACCATCTGTGGAGACAACAAAATTCTTACTGGGTATGTTTATATTTTTAAGTAGCACAACAACCATAGAAAGCCCAAGTCCCATACCCTCTGCTTCTGGATCCGGGTTTTCAATAAAAAACTGTGCAATGTTATCGTATTTTGTAGATTTTCTTATTCTCTCATTAATTTTATCCATCTCTTTTTTGGATAATGGGATATTGTTTATAACCTCTATAAAAAGATGGCGTTTATATACCTTAAAATAAATCCTTGTTGAAAGATTATATCTTTTAGCCTTAAGCCCATATTCCAGAAGAGCCCTTTCGTTTAAAATCTTCCTTACCTTTGTTACAACCTCTTGAGGATCATTGGGGTTTTTGATTACTCCATCGTCAATGAGAATCTTTTTTGCTGTTGCCTTTGTTGCATTGGATATTAATTCTTTTATGCAGGAAAAAATTGGCGTAAAGAGATCAACCCTATCGTATTTCTCAAAAATTTTTGCAAGAGCAAACTTAATCTTCTCCTCTGTCTTTTCAATAGAAGAGTAAGTAACAAAGACAATATCGCTCTCGGAGTTTATTGCCATTATTATCTCATTCTGGTATGATATGTCCCCTGTAACCACTGCCATAAAATGCCAAGAAAAATCCTTTACATTGAATAATAACTCCAGCACAAAATATGCTTGTATTTATTAACGATAATTTATTGATTTTTTTCAAGAATAAATTTCTAATGCTTATAATATTTCTTGAATAAATTTATCTTTTATAGAATATCCGGCGGAATTTATGAAATCCATATTTGATATGACTGGCACAGAAAAAGCTGCAGCTCTTCTTGTGATACTGGGTGCTGAAATTGCTGCAGAGATAATGAAACACCTTGATGAGGAGAGTATTGAAAAACTTAGCAAAGAGATGATAAAGATGCAATCCCTTCCACCTGAAGAAAAGGAGGAGCTAATTGGAGAATTTATCATAGAATTAAAAAGAAATTCTAAAAATCTATACGGTGGCAAAAATAGAGCAAAAAGGCTACTTTCTGATACCTTTGGTGAAGAGATGGCAGAGGAGCTTATAAAAAAAATAGAAAACAGAGACGCTGAGTCTGCTTTTAAATTCATAGAAAATATACCTGATGGAGATTTTATAAATTTGATAAAAGATGAGCCGCCTCAGGTAATTGCTCTAATTATGAAATACATTGACCCCAAAAAGGGGGGCAAACTTCTAAAATCACTTGATACAAAAGTTGCCAAAGATGTTGCACTGCGCCTTGCAAAGCTAAAAGGTCATTCAGCGGAGGCCGCTGTTGCTGTTGCCCGTGCAATTAAAAAGAGATATAACGAATACAAAAAACAAAGCTCCGATGGACTTATGGCTGGAGGGATTGACTCTCTGTTAAGCATTATATCCCATATGAGCAGCGAGCAGGAGAAAAAACTTCTAAATAATATAGATATATCTATTCCAGAAATTTCAAGGGAACTTGCCGAAAGAATTTTTACATTTGAAAATGTTGCAAACCTGACAAATGTTGAGATGAGAATACTCATAGATGAAATAAATGACGACTACCTCATTGCCAAAGCGCTCAAGGGTGCAACTGATGATATAAAATTCAAATTTCTCCGTAATATGAGCCAAAACAGGGCTACAGAAATTATAAATGAAATGAACCTTATGGGCCCAGTAAGACTTTCTGAGATTGAAGAATGCAGAGCAAAGATTGTTGATATAATGAGATACCTTGAGGAAAATGGTGTGATCACATTGAAGAGAGATGGAGAGATCTATGTTGAATGATCAGTTTCTGTCTCCTATCCACTCAGATCCATCTGTGTAATACTCCTTTTTCCATATAGGGACTCGCTTTTTAATTTCATCAATTATATATCGAGAGCCTGAGTAGCTTTCTTCCCTGTGAGGTGAGGATGTTATTATAACGATTGAAGCTTCACCAATATTTACTCTTCCATATCTATGAACTATTATAACCCTGCTTAGATTCCATTTCTCAATGGCCTCATCTGCAATTTTGCTCATCTCCTTAATTGCCATTGAGTCATAAATTTCATAGTCAATAAATAAAACTTCTTTTGATCTGGAGTTGTTTCTCACCTTACCTATAAAAACAACATCAGAGCCATCATGGGGCATGGAGTTTTCTGCTAAAATAAGGCCAATCTCTATTGGTTCTCTCTGAGTAAAAATCTTCTTCACCTTAACCTCCGCTTACTGGTGGGAATATTGCCACAACATCGCCATCTTTCAATAGAGAGTTTCTGTCACAATACTCTTCATTAAGAGCAACAAGAAGATATTCCTCTTTAGCCTTTAAAGCAGGAAATTGTTCAACAATGTAGCTTAAAAATTTATTTACTGACATAGAGTCACTTAATTGAATTTCCCTTTCTGAAAATTCACAGATATCTCTAAGGGATGCAAAAACTTTGAGTCTAACTGTTATCATAAAAAATTATTGTTTTTTAAGATTTCTTTTTGTCATAAAAACATAGTGCTTTATATAGGGCTGAAGACCCTCAGGGAATATTGAAGTATCTGTGCCTTTTGGATCCCCCATAAGTTGATCTATATCATTTTTGGGAACATCCTCTTCACATGCGTCAATAAGCATCTTAAACCTTTTTAAGACCTCATTATCAACAGCATCTATTGAAAGCTTATTCATATGATTGTATAATTTCATAAGATTTGTTTTTTTTGCGCTTTTGTTGACTTTTTTGGTTGTGCTCTTTGCCTTTGGCGGCATAAAGGCCCCTCCTTTAAAAGTAAAAATGATATTTCAGATTTAAGAAAAAGCTCTTAAACTGTAAAGACAATTTTTTACAGTTAATGCTATTTGCCTAAAATTTCAATATATTTTTACGAATTATCCATAAAAGAAACAGTTTCTTAAACTACAGGCTCATTTATCCCTTAAGTTTTTTCAACCCAACAGTGCTTCTACCTCAGATGGTAGAAGTATAATGTTATCACTGAAAAAGATTCTAAGGTATTATTAGAAAAATAATACACTTTGGAGCTACTGCAAATTTTTATCAAAAAACAAAGAAAAATTTTAACAGACAACAAAGTTAAATAGATAAAGAAAGCTGATAAATTTTTTAAAAGAATATCCACTTCTGCCGATAATATGAAAAATACATTTCAGGGGATAGATTTATGAAATGTGCACGCTGCGGAAAAGATATAAATAAATTAAATCACTTCTATATACCTATAAAAGGAAGAAAAGAAGGTATAAGATATTGCATTGAATGTGCAAGAGAAGAAAAAATAGTTACTCTTGTATAAAAGCAATTGATACTATTTCACCCTCTGTATTTTAAAAGCCTTTAATGAAAAATCGCTTACTTATAATTTCAAGTTTTGTAGTACTATACCTGATTTTAATTTTGCTATCGTGGATAGTCAACTATAACAAAACAGAAAAGCCCTATGGCTATAATGAATTTCATAAGGTAGTGTCTCTGTCACCATCTGTCACGCGAATGATATTTGATCTGGAAGAAAAAGAAAGGCTCATTGGAATTACATCAAACTCCATAGACGAAAAATGCAATATTGAAATTATAGGAAGCTATGTATCCTTTGACATAGAAAAAATTCTAAATCTCAAACCAGATATAGTCATAACTACAGAGGATGAGTTAATTGTAAATAAAGCCAATATACTTCGCTACTTAGGCATAAATGTATTGGTTCTTCCATCAGGAAAAGATTTTGATTCCATTGAACAAAACTATATCACACTTGGTAGTTTATTTAACAAAAAAGATCTGGCTATAAAAAAAATTTCCTTATACAGGGAAATGCTCCATTTAATAAAAAAAACTCAGCAACAGGGTAAAGTAGCATTTCTTGTATCTGGAAATCCCATCATTGTAGCAGGTGGTAGATCTTATATCTCAAAAATACTTAAAGATGCTGGAGCTATCAACGTATTTGAAAACAGTGACAGACTATACCCTCTAATAACACTTGAGGCTTTACTGACTAAAAAGGCAGATGCAGTTATAGTAATGCTTAATTTTGATGCTAATTATCTAAGAAATACTTTGAACGACTTTAAATCTGTTTCTTTTATTTACAAAAATAATATTTTTGTTTCAGATGATAAAAACTTGCCATATTATACTCCCCGTGATTATGTGGAATCTGTTAAGAAAATTTCAGAACTCATAAAAAACATAAAAAAATGAAAAAGACTATAGTTTTTTTTACCCTACTCCTCTTATCAGCAGTAAGTATTGCAATAGGCATATCTCTCGGCAGCGAAACAATCAATCCCATAAAAATCTTTTATAATAAAAGTGATTTGTTATCCACTGAAATAATTACAAGACTACGCCTGCCACGGGTAATTACAGCCTTTATTTCAGGGAGTTCTTTGGCTGTATGCGGAGTTGTGTTTCAATCCTTTTTTAGAAATCCCCTGGCAGATCCCTTTATAACAGGTATATCTGGCGGAGCTGCACTGGGATATGCTATTTCTGTTGTCCTTGCCATTCCACCTCATTATGGGATCTTTTTTTCCATAGGAGGAAGCATTCTTGCTATTTTTATACTGAGTTCTTTAATTTCTAATTTTTCTGGCTCTACATCTTCATTTATATTATCAGGGATCTCCTTGAGCTTTATTTTTTCATCCTGCGTAATGTTAATCTTTGCCATTGCCAAAAGTGAAAGCGTTCATAAAATAATAATATGGATGATGGGGGATCTAAACTCAGCCAATAACGCTGCTTTCTCTATATACCTTGCACCACTTTTTATATTGGCAATATGGTCTTTTCATAGACATATAGATCTAATCTCTCTTGGTGATGATTTTGCAAAAACCTCAGGAGTAAATCCATGGGAAGTCTTGCTAATATTCTTACTTACCTCTGTGCTTGTTGCTCTTTCTGTTTTAATGGGAGGCATAATACCCTTTATTGGTCTTATGATTCCACATATAATAAGGCCATTATCCTCCTCTTTGACTTTTTATTCAATTCCCTTCTCTGCTCTATGCGGCGGTGCTTTCCTTGTTATATGCGACTCCATTTCCAGAAGCATAATCTCACCCTATGAATTACCTGTGGGAGTTATAACTGGACTCCTTGGGGGATTATTTTTCTTTATGACTATTTTCCGCCAGAGGTCTACATCAGAATGAAAGAAATTATACTCCAGTGCAGCAACGTATCTGCAGGATATAACAAAAAAAACTTTATCACAGATTTATCCCTGGAGATATATAAAGGAGATTTCCTTTGCCTCATAGGGCAAAATGGAGCAGGCAAGAGCACTGTGCTTAAGCTTTTGTCTTCGATTCTAAAACCATACAGTGGCGAGATAAGACTCAGAGGACAAAATATACTCAATATAGGTCATAAAAAATTATCATCTCAAATGGCTGTTGTTAGAAATATCAATGGAATTATTCCAGATTTTTTAGTTAAAGACTTTGTCTCCTTTGGATCATTTCCTCATGGAAGAGCCCTCTCCAAAATAAAGCAAAACCTCTGCAGTGAGATAATAAAGCAGACAGGCATTGATGATCTTAGCAAAAGAATCATAACAACACTTTCCTCTGGAGAATTTCAGCTTGTTCAAATTGCAAGAGCTCTCCTCCAGAGTAGGGATATTTTGCTTCTTGATGAGCCTGTTTCTAACCTTGATTACAGGCATACTGTGGAGGTAATGAATCTGCTCAAAGAGTTTAACCACCAGGGGACAACCATAGTATGTGCCATACACGATCTTAATACTGCCTTGAATTTCTGTAACAGAATAGTTGCTCTAAAAAAAGGGAAAATCCTCTTTGATGGAAAACCAGAAGAATTAAATAATAAACTCTTAGAAAAAATTTATGACATAGACTTTATCTCTATAAAAAATCCTGTAACAGGGAAACTTATGGTTTCCCCACTACAGGAGGTGACTAAAAAATATCACTCAAACAAAGAATAAAAGTATATTACCACTCATCACTTTGCTTGTCTTTATACTTATCTCTAACAGTTGCTGTTATATCATCAAGATAAAAATACTGCCACTGAGGATGAATCGTCTGATTTGCTGGTTGATACTGTATGTGCATTATCCTGAGCTTTCTTTCCTGCTCAAGGTATTGATCCTGCTGCTTGATCCTGCTGTCTAAATTAACAGTGAGTTTTTTCCAACCAAGAAAGTTTAGCTTCCCAAAAGAAATTCTGTGATTTGTCCCATTGGCATCCTGTAAAATCATAAAAAGCTCTGCGGAAAAGTTCTTTCCATAAACCCAGATTGATATGGACTTACAATATTTGTTAATCTCCAGGGGCTTTGCAGGAAAAATCTGAAAGGTATCCCCTTTTTTACCATAGACCTTTACTCCGAGATATTTTTTGGAGTTATTAAACTCAGCAGGATACTGATCCCTTATTTGAATGGAGCCCTCCTGATCTTTTGACTTTATAAATTTTAGATTGTCAGGACCATATTGTGTGTTTTCAAAATCCTCCAGAGTAATTTCTGTATAAACCTTCTGAAAGACCTGATTCACCTCTTCCTTCTTAGCTTCAGTCCCTTCTTGAGAAAATAGAGGTATTGCAATGAGTGCAAAACACAGCAGTAATATTTTTTTCATTATACTATCCTCCGCATTTTTTAAACAATCATAAAATAATCTTAATATAAGGTGATGTCAATCAAATCTTGATGTTTTATCCTAATTTTTATAGTATATTTTTTGAGTTGACATGTAGCAAGGATAAATTTAATTAATCAGATAATAAAAATTATACTTATGCAAAAAAATAATTTTCCTGTAAAGACTTTACATTTTTATGAATTTATTATAAAAATGGCACAGATTAAAATCCTCATTATTTATTTGAGGATTTAACAGGATATTATGTTGAAAAATTTTAAGATAAAAACATTTTTTATATTTTTAATTCTCCTATCCTTGCTTTATGGAGAGGCTTCCTTTGCCAGAACTTCCACTGAAAAGGAAAGCCCTGATTGGTTCTGGTTTTTTTATGAATATTCCAGTGATGAAAAAGCAGAAACTGTAGTCTATAGGCCCTTTCTTCTTGAATCAGAAGGCTCTGGAAAGCTATTTCAGGCATCCCTCATGCCTCTATTTTTTTGGAGATATAAAGATGAGACAAAGGATGTGGTAAAGGGATTTTTTGGATTATATGGTTCAGATAGCTACTCTCACACTAAAAAGGGAGATGATTATGACTCAGGGCTTTTTCCTCTATATCTCTACGGTAGAGGAGCTTCTCATGAGGATAACTATCTCTTTGTTTATCCAATTGGTGGAAATATAAGGGGCAAATTTGGCTATGATCGAATTTCTCCATGGGTTTTCCCTTTTTTTACTCTCTTTTTTCTATTTCCTCCTTCTTCTATTTTCTCATGGCAAAGCCTCTTCCTTGGACTTGCTGCCCTTATACCAGTTTATACTGAATTTGAATTTAAAGATTATGAGGCTAAAGCTATTTTTTGGCCCTTTATTGCCTGGGGCAAAGGGGATAAAAGAAGAGATTTTAGAGTTCTGCCTTTTTATGCTCATAATTATAAAGATGGATGGTATGATAACTACTCATGGCTGCTGCTTATCAATTATAGAGAGCTCTATTTGAAAAATGATACTCACTATACCTTTTTCTTCTTCCCTTTCTATGGAAAAAAATGGAGCGACAGCGGAGATTTTCAGGCAACTACAATACTGTGGCCATTTTTCTCATGGGGCTACAATAAAAAAACAAATGATAGATCTTACAATCTGCCATGGCCCTTTGTCCAAATACGAGACTGCGACAGACCAAAGGTTTACAGCAGAATCTTCTTCCCTTTCTATGGAAAATACCACTATGAAAATAGTAAAACTTTTTTTGTAACGCCTTTATATTTCACGCTTCAAAAAGAAACAGAAAGTTATACTTCTGATTATAAATTTATCTGTATAATTATGTGGTATTTTAAAAGGGATTACCTTAAAACTCATGAATACTATGGCAATTCATGGGGTTACTTTAAACTCTGGCCTCTTTTACAGATTGAATGGAATGACAGAGGCATGTATGGAATCAATATACTTTCTCTCCTGCCATTCAGAGACACCATGGGATACGAGAAGCTTTACCAGCCATTTTGGACTATCTTTGAATACAGAGTTAAAGAAAATGGAGAGAAGCACCTTGGAATTTTGCTTAGAACCTATTATCAGGTATGGAGTCAAGAGTTTTTCAAAATGAAAATACCTCTAATTGTAAGCTATAGTTCCAAAAGAGGAACAGTTACAAAAGCCACTTTTCTCCTCAATTCCTTTGGCTATGAGAAAAACTCTCAAGGCAAATTCTTGAAATTTTTCTGGCTTCCCTTGCGAATTGGAGAGGGGGATAAAGACCTTAAAATTTCCAATAATATAGACGAAGATATTAGTAACTATGAGACTCAGTCAGAGCATTATGTAAAGCTCTGTGGTTTTAATTATAATCACTCGGATTTAAATAATGACTCTTATTCTCAAAACTTTTATATTGAGAGGAATTGCTTTTAAATGGAAAACATAGCTAAGGAAAAGAGCATCTATAGTTTTTTCCATTCCATTGGCCAAAAGATGCTCTATCAAATATGGTTTTCCGGATTTACAATTGTTCTGTTTTTTAAGGCCTTACTGCAGATGAGATTTGCCTTTGCAAAGAGAAGAGAAATTGTAAAACAAATGTATGTCTCTGGTATAAAAAGCATGCTTGTTTGCTCAATTGTTGCTCTCTTTGGTGGGATGATACTTTCTCTCCATACAGGTGTTGAGCTAAAAAGATGGGGGCAGCAGGATGTAGTCCCTACATTGATGATAAATGTAATGAATAAGGAGATGGGGGCTTTCCTTACTGGTATTATTCTCACAGCCTTTTCTGGTGCAGCCATGGCAGCAGAGCTTGCCACAATGAAGGTTTCTGAGGAAATCGATGCCCTTGAGATGATGTCAATTAATCCTGTGCGTTTTCTTGTAATGCCAAGGATTGTGGCTCTGATGATAATGCTGCCAACACTTTCAATATATACTGTTATACTGGGAGTTTTTGGAGGAGCTTTAATCTCTTACTTCCAACTTGGGCTCACATTTGAAGACTATTATCATAGAGTATATGAATCGATCTGGCTCAAAGATATGTATGTTGGCCTTCTCAAAAGCCTTGTCTTTGGTATTATAATTTCCTCCATAAGTTGTGCCAATGGTCTCATTGCAGAAAATGGAGCAGAAGGTGTTGGCCGTGCAACAAGGATTTCTGTTGTCTCTTCTTATCTAATGATCCTCATTGTGGGTTATTTTATAACAGCTCTTTTCTATGGAGGCTTTTTATGATAGAGCTGCATAATATTTGCAAACGCTTCGGCAGTAAAATTGTGCTTGATGATGTATCACTTAAAATAGAAGATGGAGAAACCTTTGTTATAATTGGTCAATCTGGCGTTGGCAAAACTACTATATTGCGCGCCATAGCTGGTTTTTTTAATCCAGATTCAGGAGAGGTGCTCATCGATGGGATTCATATGGACAGAGCTACATCAAGAGTAAAAGCAAACTTAAGAGAAAAGATGGGTTTTTTATTCCAATCTGGCGCTCTCATAAACTGGCTATCTGTTAGGGAAAACGTAGCCTTGCCCCTTGTTGAACACAGAATTGGCACAAAGGAAGAAATTGATCGCATAGTAGATGAAAAGCTTGAGTTGCTACAATTGACAGATGCTGCCGAAAAAATGCCCTCTGATATAAGTGGAGGCATGAAAAAGAGAGTGGGACTTGCCCGTGCAATAGTTCGCAATCCGCGGATAATTCTCTATGATGAACCCACATCTGGCCTTGATCCTGTCATGTCTGCAAAAATAGATGAACTCATAATAAAAATGAAAAATGAGCTTAAAGTAACCTCTATTGTTGTAACACACGACATGGAAAGTGCCTATAGAATAGCAGATAGAATTGCCATGATTTACAAAGGATCTGTCCTTCAATGTGGAACACCAGAGGAAATAAAAAATACAACAAACCCCTTTGTGCGGCAATTTATAGAAGGAAGACTCCATGGACCTATAGAGGTATAAAGTGTTTCAAAGTAAAAATTTTAATATAATAAAAGAAATAGTTTTATGAAGAGAATAAATGAATTTATGGTTGGAATAGTATTTGTGGCAGCAATGACTGTGCTGGCATACTTTACCATTGTTAGAGGAGAATTCTTTAGCAAAAAAGAATACTATGAGATGTCTGTAATATTCTCTGATGTGGAAAGCCTTGCAGTGGGCAACAAGGTCCTTGTAAATGGAGTGGAGGCAGGAACTGTAGAGTCCATTGAACTTATGCCAGATGCAAAGGTTCTGGTAATAATGAAAATGTTTAAAAAATTTACTTTATATGAAAATTATAAAATTCTCCTGAAAAATCAAACAGCAATTGGTGGTCGTATTATTGTAATATACCCAGGAGAGGCAGCTATAGAAAATATTGCCTATGAAACTGTTGATACAGTTAAAAATCTCCATGGTTCAACTATCGGGGATCCTATTTCAAAAATATCTGAGGTAATTGATGAAAACAGAGAGGATCTTCGCATTGCAATTAGAAATTTCAGGGAATTCAGTGAAAAGATAAATAAGGGCGAAGGCACAATAGCAAAATTAGTCAACGAAGGAACAATTCACGATGACACAGGAAAACTAATTCAGGAATTGCGTGATACAATTGAGGATTCCAGAGAGCAAGCTCCTGTCACAAGTTTTATAAGAGCTGCACTTACTGCATTTTAATGTAAAATTTCCTTTGATAGGCCTATTATTATTGACAAATTTTCAAATACAAAAAAATTTTCTGCAAAACCTTAATTCTTAAGGATATTTATTTTTTGTCACAAAATGGCTTTGATATTGACAAAAAGTATAACAATGCTTTTATACAAACAATAATATATATAAGGAAGGTAGAAGTGCCTAAGAGGGAAGATATAAAAAAAATATTGATTATCGGATCAGGACCTATAGTTATAGGTCAGGCCTGTGAGTTTGACTACTCTGGTTCTCAGGCTTGCAAAGCCCTAAAAGAAGAGGGATATGAGGTTATACTGATAAACTCCAACCCTGCAACAATCATGACAGACCCAGAACTTGCAGATAAAACCTACATAGAACCAATAGTCCCTGAGGTAATTGAAAAAATTATAGAAAAAGAACGACCTGATGCAATTCTTCCAACTGTTGGAGGTCAAACAGCTCTTAATGCTGCCATAAAGCTTGATGAGCTTGGGATCCTAAAAAAATATAACGTTGAACTAATTGGAGCAAAGATTGATGCAATAAAAAAAGCCGAAGACAGAGAGCTCTTTAAAGAGGCAATGATTAAAATAGGCTTATCCGTTCCAGAATCTGGTCTGGCTTCTACTGTTGAAGAAGCTATGGAAATCCTCAATAGAATTAAACTCCCCATTATAATAAGACCTGCCTTCACCCTTGGAGGAAGTGGAGGAAATATTGTATATAACAAAGAAGACTTTGTAGATCTGGTAAAAAAAGGACTTGATGAATCCCCTATCAATCAGGTTCTTCTTGAAGAATCTGTCATAGGTTGGAAGGAATTTAAGCTTGAGGTGATGAGAGACAAAAATGACAATGTGGTCATTATCTGTTCCATAGAAAACTTTGATCCCATGGGAGTTCACACTGGCGACTCTATAACAGTAGCCCCCCAGCAGACCCTTACAGACAGAGAATACCAAAACCTGCGAGATATGGCCATTAAGATAATCCGAGAAATTGGAGTTGATACTGGCGGTTCAAATATACAGTTTGCAATAAATCCAGCTGATGGAAGAGTTATAGTCATAGAGATGAATCCACGAGTGAGTAGAAGTTCTGCCCTTGCATCTAAGGCAACAGGATTTCCCATTGCAAAGATTGCGGCAAAACTTGCAGTAGGACTCACCCTTGATGAAATTGCAAATGATATAACAAAGGAAACACCAGCCTCCTTTGAACCAACAATAGACTATGTAGTTGTCAAAATTCCAAGATGGGCCTTTGAAAAATTTGAAGGTGCAGACCCAAGGCTTGGCACTCAGATGAAGTCCGTTGGAGAGGCCATGTCCATTGGCAGAACCTTTAAGGAATCCATGCAAAAGGCTCTGCGCTCACTTGAGATAGATCGCTTTGGTTTTGGGTCTGATGGCAAGATTAAACTTCATCACAATCTTACCTCTCTATCGGAAGATGAAAGAGATACTGTCTTTAGAAAAGAATTCACCTACCCTACATCAGAGCGAATCTTTTACATAAGAGAGGCCTTTAACTTTGGGAAATCCGTTGAGTGGATACATAACTTCACAAAGATAGATCCATGGTTTTTGAATCAACTTAAAGAAATAGTGGATGAGGAAAAGGCCTTTGTTAAGAGCTTTAAACAGGAGGGGCTTGCTGTTGAAAATGTTCTTAGAATGAAGCAATTAGGATTTTCTGACAGACAGATTGGATACCTTATAAACAAAGAGACAATAGATGAGCTATATTTAAAGGGTCCCCTATTTCAGAAAAAATATTCCATGGCTCTCAGGCATGCAGAAAAAGACGTTCGTGATTTCAGGTTCAGCCACAAAATTTTTCCTGGATTTCGTGTTGTTGATACATGCGGCGGTGAGTTTGAGGCCTATACTCCTTACTACTACTCATCCTATGATACAGAGAACGAATCTTTAGCAACAGAACGCAAAAAGATAATGATACTTGGAGGAGGTCCAAACCGCATAGGTCAGGGTATTGAATTTGATTACTGCTGCTGCCATGCATCCTTTGCATTAAAAGAAGAAGGCATAGAGTCAATAATGATAAACTCTAATCCTGAGACTGTGTCAACAGACTATGACACCTCTGACAGGCTTTATTTTGAACCTCTCACCTTGGAGGATATACTGCACATATACAACAACGAAAAGCCCGATGGAGTAATAGTCCAATTCGGCGGGCAGACTCCTCTTAGACTTGCCCGTGATCTTGAGGAAAATGGAGTGCACATCATAGGTACATCTCCAGACTCAATAGACAGAGCAGAAGACAGAGAAAGATTTGCAAAGGTCATTGAAAAACTTAAACTTAATCAGCCAGAAAATGGAATAGCCTTTAATCAGGATGATGCAATAAAGATTGCTGGCCATATTGGATATCCTGTTCTTGTACGACCTTCTTATGTCCTTGGTGGAAGGGCCATGGCTATAATCTTTGACGAGGAAAGCCTTGTCAATTATATAAACACAGCAGTTGAGCTTTCACCTGAACATCCAATTCTTGTTGATAAATTTCTTGAAGATGCAGTTGAGGTTGATGTTGATGCAATATGCGATGGGGAGGATGTTTATATAGGAGCAATAATGGAACACGTTGAAGAGGCTGGAATTCACTCAGGGGATTCTGCATGTATAATTCCTCCTTTGACAATATCTGATAGGCTACAGGAAGAAATAAAAAATACCACAAAGGCTCTGGCACTTGAGCTCAATGTAATTGGCCTATTGAATATTCAGTATGCAATTAAAGATGAAACTCTTTACGTAATAGAGGTTAATCCACGAGCATCTCGAACTGTTCCCTTTGTGTCAAAGACCATAGGGATATCTCTGCCAAAAATTGCTGTAAAGGTAATGCTTGGTGCAAAGCTCAAAGATCTTGGCCTTATTGAAATGAAACGGATACCTTACGTCAGTGTAAAGGAAGCAGTTTTGCCTTTTAATAAATTTCCAGGAGTTGACATATTACTCTCCCCTGAGATGAGATCAACCGGTGAGGTCATGGGCATATCCATGGATTTTGGAGAGTCATATTTTAAGGCTGAACTTGCAGCGGGAGACAGACTGCCTTTAAAGGGAACTGTATTTTTTAGTATAAATGATAAAAATAAGCCGGAGCTCCTTGAAGATGCACGCAAACTCGTCTCCAATGGCTTTAAGATAATAGCAACAAAGGGAACTGCAAAATACTTCTCTGATCATGGCATTGAATGCGAAATGGTATACAAGGTAAACGAAGGACGACCAAATGTTGTCGATAGAATAAAGGATCAAGATATAGACCTTGTAATCAATACCCCTCTTGGAAAAATGACCAGAGATGATGCCTATTCCATAAGACAGACAGCGATAAGATATAAAGTCCCAACAGTTACAACTCTCTCTGCTGCAAAGGCTGCAATAGAAGGGCTTATTTATGTAAAAAATAAAAATGGCGAACTATCTGTTAAATCAATTCAGGAATATTATAAAGAGGTCAGATAATGTCAGAAAATAAAATACTGTCAGCAGGTGATATTGCTGCAATAATAGAGGAGCTGTCCCATAAAATCTATCAGGACATTCCATCTATCGATAATTTTGCGATAGTGGGCATCCACACAAGGGGAGTGGAAATTGCAGATAGAATAAGAACAAAGCTTGAGGCTCTTTCTGGCAAAGCTATTAAGCATGGAACTCTTGATATATCCTTTTACAGAGATGATCTTGCCACACGGGGGAAACTCCCTGTTTTACGTGAAACACTTATAGAGTTTAATATAAACAATAAAAACATACTTCTGGTTGATGATGTCCTCTATACAGGGAGAACAACAAAGGCTGCACTGGAAACACTAATGGCCTTTGGCAGACCTACTACAATCAAGCTCTGTGTCCTCATTGACAGAGGTGGCAGAGAGCTCCCTATTCAACCGGATTATTGTGGATATAAAGTGCAGACAGAGCACAGCGATCTTGTAAAAGTCCGCCTTAATGGAACTGACAAAGTGGAAGATGCAGTTTTCATTGTAACTCAATAAAATAGGTAATCTATGGAAGATAAGATATATGACGTTGTAATTATTGGTGCTGGCCCTGCGGGACTTACTGCAGGAATTTATGGAGCAAGAGCTGGCCTTGATATTGTTATAATCGAAAAATTCGCTCCAGGTGGACAGGTTGTAAACTCCTATGAGATTGAAAACTATCCAGGCTTCACTGAGCCCATTGCTGGATGGGATCTCATGGCAAAAATGGAAGAGCAGACAAGACGTCTTGGAGTTCCTATTGAATCTGGAGAGGTTACTTCCATGGAAAAGATTAATGATCTCTTCCATGTTAACACTATTGATAAAAAATACTTTTCCAGAGCAGCTATAATTGCCTCTGGTGCTCAAAACAGAAAGCTCAAAGTTGCAGGAGAAGAGGAATTTCTCGGTAGAGGTGTTTCTTACTGTGCCACCTGTGACGGAGCATTTTATAAAGACAAAGTAACAGTTGTTGTTGGCGGAGGAGATGTTGCCCTGGAAGAAGCATTTTTTTTGACTAAGTTTGCCGCAAAGGTTTATATTATACACAGACGTGACAAATTTAGAGGAACTGATATTTTGCAAAAAAGAGTTTTTGGCAGCGATAAAATATCTATTTTATATAATAGTGTTGTAAAAGAGATATGTGGAAAGGAGAAGGTTTCCTCTGTCAGGATAGAAAATATTGCCACAGGACAAGAAAGTGTTATTCCAACGGATGGCCTCTTTATATTTGTAGGATACGATCCTGTGAATTCTTTTGTTCCTCCTCAATTACTTAATAAAAATGGGGAGATCAAAGTAAACATGGATATGCAAACAGAAATCCCTGGACTTTTTGCAGCTGGGGATGTCCGCAGCAATTCCAGACGTCAGATTGTTATGGCTGCTGCAGATGGAGCAACAGCCCTGCTTGCAGCCCATGAGTATATCAATAATATTGCCTGTAAATAAAATTTAAGGAGATGACTTATGAAAAAACTTTTAGTGGGTTCACTTGCGGGATTTCTGTTTTTATTTGGCTGTGGAGGTGCTGGTAAATACGGAGATATCAAGGCTTTTATCAATGATGTGATAAAAACTCAAGAGGAATTTTTGACTTCCATTGAAAAGGCAAATAGTGCAGATGAAATGGTGGTAACCATCAATACTTTTAGTGAAAAAATCTTAAAACTTGCCCAGCAGAGTAACGAGATCAAAAAGAGATATCCTGATTTTGAAAAATGGGACAAAGAGCCTCCAGCAGAACTTAAAGCAGATATTGAAAGACTTGATGCTCAGGCTGAAAAATTTGGACAGGTTTTTTTAAGCGAAAAAATTCAAAAGTTTTATGGCGACCCCAAGGTTCAGAAGGCCTTGCTTGACATGAGCAAAAGAATGGAGGATGAGAAATTTTTTAAGTAAATTTCAATCTTGTTTCGATAGGTTTAAGCGACCTATCGAAACACTTTCCTGCCATAGAGGCTCAGATGCTATAAACTAAATCTATGACCTTTAATAAGCCCTTTTAAAAAACTTTTTTAATCCTTCAAAAAAAAGCTCTTTTATATACAACAACCGCTTTGAATCAATTGTGAGATTGTCCAGATCAAAAAAATTATCTGTCAAAAACAGAGATCTTGATAGAGATATATTCAACATATCAATGCCTCGTGTTCCATAATTACGCATAATATAACCACCACTGTTATCCCAAATTTTAAAATTGCCAGCAACAGTATCACCTTCACCAGAAAAGATCTTTCCCATAATTGAAGCTAAATCCGAAGCCTTTTCAAAACTTGCAGTTTTTTTCAAACCTGACTTTGTGTTTGCTGTATAAGATACAAGGACCAGCGGATTTGGCTCGTCCCTTCCTGGACCATACTTTAATCTAACAGGTGTGTGAGTATGACACTCCAGTATAAGACGAATATCATTATCCTTTATTGTATTGCGAACTCTTTCATGGAAAGGAAAGTAATATCTTTTGAGTATATTTGAAATTGCAATCTCATCTGGATAACAGCCTTCTAAAAATATATTGGCTCCTGTTAATGTTTTTGTTTTAATTACCCCATCCTCTGTATTTGGATAAAGCTCGGTAAATTCTCTATCCATATCAACAAACAATCTGGAGATATTGCTATAAATAACTCCACATAAATAATCATCTAAGGAGAATATATCAATTGCCCCTGCATCTGACTCAAAGAAGAGATTAAAGGAGTTAAGACTTTCATATCCCATAAGCTCCTCAGGAATAGAAATTCCGCCATGGGGGATTATTACAAGAACAGGAAGCTTTTGCGACATTTACACCCTCGCAGAAGAACAGCTAATCTGCGGTATTGCCTGAGATATAAACATTCCCTGAGAGTAATCTATACCAAAATCCTTTACTGCAATAAAAATTGATTCTGTTTCTACAAATTCCGCAATAGTTTTTATCCCAAGCTCTTTGCACAGCCAGGTAATATTTTTTACTATGGAATTGCTGGTTATATCATAATCAATCCTCTGGATCAAACTGCCATCAAATTTAAGATAATCTATATGGAGACTGCTGAGATGAGAAAAATTTGAGTAGCCCGAGCCAAAATCATCTATTGCGAACCTGTATCCACATTTTTTTCCAAACTTTATAAAATCTGAAACAAGATTGTAGTTTTCAAAATTCTCTGACTCAACAAGCTCAAGTATAATTCTATTATAGCAGGAAGGGAAATCATTCATCATCGAATCTATAAAATCCATGAATCCATAACTATAAATATCACGGGCAGAAATATTTATGGAAAAAATTTTATCACAACTGGCAGCATTTTCAAAAATTTTTTTAAACATGATTTTTGTTATATCATTATAAAGTCTTGTTTTGTATGCAATATCCAGATATTCTCCAGGAAGACAGACTTCCCCTTCTATCATTTTTATGCGCAACAGGGATTCAAAAATTTCCTCCTTACCTGTTTTATTATTTATAACTGGCTGAAAATAAGGCATTATCCTGTCATCTGCAATGGCGGATCTCAATTCATTAACCTTTTGAATATTGCTAAGATAGCTTTTCTTATCGCTATCTCTTTTGCTATATATATGGAAAGGATGATTTTTTGCAACAGCATGGTGAAGGGCCATATTGGCCTGAGATAGAACATTGCTATCTTCATCTGTATAAAAGGAAATACCAATGTAACAATTTAAAGGTATTGTTATATCTTTATAAAAAAAATCCTTATGAGAAAGATGTTTTAGCAAATCATTTGCAATTTTTTTAATTAACGGCAAGTCCCCTGCTAAGGAATTGCCTTCCATAAGCAGAGCAAACTCCCCACCACTGAGGTGATAAGACTTAAGCTTATGGGATGCACAAAAAGAATTAAGCCTTTCTCCAATAAAAGCCAGAAGTCTGTTTCCAGAGTCATAGCCAAAGAAAGTCACTATATCATGAAAATTATCAATCTTAAGAATAAAAAGCAAAGGATAGACTTTGTGAGATAAATCCTCCAGCAGCATCTTTCTATTAGGTTGACCACTGGCACTATCATAATAAAGCTGGCGCATAAGAAGTTTTTCTATGTTAGAATGCCTGAGCTCTGCATAATGGGCAAAAATAGCTGTAAAAACATAGATAATAAAAACAGTAGCAAGCTCACCAAAGGAGTAAACAGAATGTATTAGCTGATATTTTACAAGTATACAGAGGGATATATAAAAAAAGGCAAAGATTATGTTCCATATAAAGCCAAAGGTAATGCCAGTAAGATTATAGACCACAATGGGATATATCAAAACAATGGCATATTCATTGATCTTTGCTCCACGAATGGTCACAGCCATGTAAAGAGCAATTATCATTATCAGAGCAATTATTACCCTGAAATTTATCTTATCCCCAACTACTCGATAGAAATAATATAAAGAGACAACAAAAAACAAAAAGACAAAGTGGCTTAATGAAAATACATAAATTCCAATTAGCAATCGAAGGATTAATACAGAAAGGCCAATTGCTACAGTGGTAATGAGTATTACAGGTATAAATCCATCTCTAACAACTATATTATAAATTACAAGATCGTGCCTTGGGTCTATAACATAGGCCCCTTTTATTTTTTCCCTGAATTTTAAAAGAGCCATATTATTTCAGGAAACTCCTCCACTTTCCCTTATTTGTCTGAAAATATCTCTCATCCTTGAGACAGCAGAGGAGTTAATCAAAACAGTCATAAGAATAAGCAGAAATATTAAGCCATAGTCATCATTCATTCCATAGCTTTTTTGAATAATCCGCAAAAAGGGATCAAGTATGGAATATATGGACAGCATCATTATTCGCTCTGGCCTTTGCATCAATCCAGATTTAGTAGTAATACCAACAGCCTCACCTCTGGCCTTAACATAGCTCACAGAGGCAGTGCCAAGCATCAGAAATAAAATCACAACTATCGCAATAAAATCCGACAAAGAGATAGTAAAATCTCCTCCAAAATAATTTTTGCTTAGAAAATACACAGCTATACCTATAAGAACAAAGGAATCGCTATACCTATCACTGCAGGAATCAAAAAATGCCCCTTCCCTTGTAGCTGTGCCAGTCTCCCTTGCAAGCCTACCATCTAACATATCAAGGGTTCCACTAATGACAAGCATCCACCCAGCAAAAGCAAAATTTCCTGTGGCATAAATAAGCCCTGTTATAAACGAAAGAAATATAGAAAGGGTTGTAATCTTATTTGGAGTAAAATGCAAAACTTTGAATATATAAAGCAAAGGATTTGTAAGCCAATACCAGAACTCTATCAAGAATATACCTATAAAGCTCTTGTGCACTCGAGATAAAGTTTCCTCTGAATGTTTTGTTCTTTTGTGCCAGGTTAAGGCAAAATATGTAAAGGCAAAGGCCATACACTCTATGGTAACAATTAAAGGCAGCAATGAATAATAAACAGATTCGTTGTTCATGAAATAAATATTCTCCACTATGCTATGACTTCCTCAAGATTAGCTCTTTATAAGGAATAAAGCTAAAAATACAAGAATAATTTCAGTTAAAGATAATTTAAAGTCAATAAAATATTTTTGAGTCATAGCATAAATTACAACCAACTCATTGGTTGAGCCATCATAATTTAAAAAATGAAAGCTTCTCCTTGAGTAATTCCGCCTTTTTAGTCATATCCTCTGCCGATGAAGCTATCTCTTCTGCAGATGCAGCTGTATCCTGAGTTTTGCGATTTATCTGCTCCATGGTTTTTGTCATCTCTATATTAGAGAGCATCTGCTCATTTGTAGAAGATGAAATTATATCTGCCATTTCCATGAGCTTTTGCATATCAGCAAGAACGACCTCACTTGCCTTTGACTGATATTTTGCAGACTCTGTAATTTTTTGCACAAGACCTTCCATGGAGGCTATCAGGTTTATTATTACATTAAGAGCTTTGGCTGTTTCCTCAACATAATTTTTACCTCTGCTAACCTCAGAAAGCCCCTCATTGACTATCTCTGTAATGCTCTTTGCACTCATGGCAGTTTGATCCGCAAGCTTGGAGATCTCCTCAGCAACAACAGCGAAGCCTCGTCCATGTTCTCCTGCACGAGCTGCCTCTATACTTGCATTGAGTGCCAGGAGATTAACCTTATCTGATATATCGCTTATGGCCATAACCATCTCTGCTATCTTTTGAGTGCTTATATCAATGCTATTCATCCCCTTAATTGCATTTTCCATAAGCTCTCTCCCCGCATTTGCCTGAGCTGTCATCTCTTTTGAATTGCTCAAAGCATCAACAGTTAATGACATAACTCCTGTTATGTGAGATTTTAGCTCCTCCATGGATGAGCAGGTTTTTGCAGTGAGTTCCTGCTGCGATTTAGTATTATTATTGATAAGCTCAATAGCACCAGAAAGCTCCTCCAGAGACGCTGAGGATTCTTCAATGGCTGCTGCCTGACTCTGAGCAGCGTCAGAGAGCACTCTACTGGTATCAGAGAGAGCATTCGCTGCGGAGGTAAGATCACCAGTTGTGCCAAGAACGCTTTCAATCACCTCTTTCAGTTTTTTGATAAAAATTTTAAGATTACGCAGCATCTCGCCAAATTCATCTTCAAGATAATCTTTTGTTTTGGCATTAAGATCACCACCGGAGAGAGCTTTAAAGACATTAATTGTATTGTGTATTGGACGTGAAAAGGTTCTTGATATGTAATATATCACCATAAAAGCAACTGCAGTTGATCCAATTAAAAGAATAATCATTGCAATTATAAGATTATTAATCTCTTTTGTATAATCCTTTCTATTGAGAGAAAATACTAAATAAGTTCCTGTTGATGGAATAAGAGTTTTATATGAAATAGTTCTCTGTCCATTAAAGACATAACTAAAAAAACTGTCTGAAGGCGATGTAACTAATTTTTCTACGTCCTTGTATATTTTACCATCATTTATTATATCAAGACCTACCTTTTTACCTATAAGCCTATCATCTGTTCCATGGAATAAAAACTTTCCATCACTGGATATGATCATAAAACGACCAGATTCACCTATCTTTTCTGAAGAAAGCATTGAATTTATATCATCAACAAGAATTGTCACACCAAGGGCACCAACCAGTTCATCTCCTTTGAAAACAGGAACAACTCCAACCATTGCTCTCTTTTTGCTTATCTGACTTATTAGAGGCTCAGAAAAAACAGTGCGTTTTTGGGCGATCATTGTCTTAAAGTATGGCCTCTCTGATATATCCCCTACACCACCAAAACTATGAATACCCTTTCCAGTGAGATTGCCACAGAAATACATCTCCACAACGCCTTTCTTGGGATTTTTGCCAAGGCTTACCAAAAAGGGCATTATTTTATTATAATCCATGCTTTGAATAAGCTCTGTCTTTGCATAGGAGTTCAACTCTGTCTCTACATTACCAAAAAATCTATCAACCTCAGAATTAACTTTTTTTACGCTGAGTGAGATCAATGTATTGATCTTATCAAGAGACTGAGCATCATATACTCTATATATTCCAGCATAAGCAAGGAGCATAAGTCCAAGAAAAGAGGCAATAAAAGGAATTGCAAGCTTTTCCATAAGGGATAAAGGCCTTAAGCCTGCTGCTATTTTAAACCTAAAAAGATAAATATTGACTATGTAATAAAAAACTGCCCCTGCTATAACAGAAAGAATAGCTCCCAGCAAAAAGAAAAAAACGCCCTGTTGTAGAGATAAAAAAATATCTCCTCTGTAACCAAAGAAAAGTGCTATAACAGGAGCAGAAAGTGATATGAGTATCAGAAGAGCCATTGAAATATATGGGTATGACTTAATGACATGAAAAGACTCATCCCCACTGGAGGTTGATATCTTATCTATCTCTCGCAACAGAGCTCTGTTCCTTGCTGCAAAAACAAAAAATCCAATTAGTGCAATGGGTATATAAAAGACAACAATATATCCCAGAAGCACAACAGAATTGCTAAATCCAATGGCAATTGCAAGCAACAGAAAATATACAAATGGCAACAGTGCTGCAAGAGTTAAAAAAGATCCTATTACACGTTTTTTTGTCCTTTCCATTAAAGACTCTGTCATTGTAACTTATCCCCCTCATATCTTAGAGATAGAAACTTTAATTAAATCCAAAGTGAATTCTAAAACTTTACAAATGTTTCTACCGGCTGGATGTATATTTTTTTATAATAAACACCATATAAATCCAAAGTCAAGATCAAAAAAAATTTTTCAACTCTAAAATATTCATCTTTAATTATTCTAATTATTATTGTTGACATAATAAAAAACTCCTATTTAAAATAATTTACCTCAATTAAATACAAATAATCCTGGTCACAGGAAAATGAGGTTTTCTATCTTTAAATTTTATAAGGAGATTTTTTATGAAAAGATTTTCAAAAAGCTTAATTGCATTTTTAGCAGTAATTATCGCTTCTGCTTCTCTCTATGCGCTCTCTGTAGGCCAGAGCGTATCCAATGTCACAATAAGGGATGCCAATGACAACCCTGCAACAATTCCAGATCTTGGTGCAAAGGTTCTCACAATTTTTTACAACGACGCTGAGGCTGCAGACATAAGTGACCCAATGTCCGATGCTTTAAAGGCAAAAAACTACCCAGAAACAAAAACCCGCGGTATAGGTATTGCAAATCTTAAGGATTCTGTTGCTCCAAACTGGGTAATCAGAAAGATAGTCCAAAGCAAAATCAAAAAATACAATTCCACAATACTCACAGATGTTGATTTAACCTTAGCAAAATCATGGGGACTTGGATATTGCAACAATAAATCTATTTGCATAATCATAGGCAAAGATTCAAAAGTAAAATACATAAAATATATGGATAAAAATAACCCTCCATCTCAGGCAGATATCGACTATGTGGTCAAATTAGTGGGTGATTTAATAAAATAAAATCAAGTTAAATAAAATTTGACTTGATTTTAATTACAAAAGCTTGCTATAATGGCCGCTAAAAAAATAAAAATAGGGAGGATTTTATGAGTAATCAGAATCTGGCTAATCCAGCGCCAGTGGGTCTCCTCGGATTTGGGATGACTACAATTCTTCTAAACTTGCACAATGCCGGTTTGTATCCACTTGATGCAATGATTCTTGGTATGGGCGTTTTCTTTGGTGGACTTGCTCAACTTATTGCTGGCACAATGGAATTCAAAAAAGGCAACACCTTTGGTCAGGCTGCATTCATGTCTTATGGTGCTTTCTGGCTGCTTTTAGTCTTTCTTCTCCTCATCCCTAAGGTAAGCATATGGGCACCTTTTGCTCCATCTCTCTTTTCTATGGGATGCTTCTTCACTGTTTGGGGAATTTTTACACTCTTTATGTATATTGGAACTCTAAACAGCAACAAAGCAACTCAGATCATTTTCCTTTCTCTTACAATTCTCTTTTTCCTTCTTGCTGCAAGGGATTTTCTTGAAAGCGAGCTTATAGGAAAAATTGCAGGATGGGAAGGAATATTCTGTGGTCTTAGTGCTTTTTACACAGCTCTCGCTGAAATACTCAACGAAAAAATGGGGAAAACATTTCTCCCTCTTGGCTGATTAAGAAGACAAAACTAAAGTCTTACTTATAAAAAGAGCTCTCAATTGAGAGCTCTTTTATATATCTTGCAAAAAAATTATACTCCTACTCAAGAGTAAAATTCACAGGAAGATAATGAGCCATCTTTACCCTTTTGCCAGATTTATAACCAGGGGAAAAGCGCATCCTCTTTACCACTTTAAGAGCCTGCTCATTAAATCCATAGGGAGCCTTTCCTGAGGCAATATTTGCAGAAATCAAAGAACCGTTCTCATCAATCTGAACAAGTACCACAACCTGATATTCTTTTATATTGGCAGATTTTGCCTCTTCTGGGTAATACTGCCGCAAATCAAAATCAACAATAGCACGGGGAGGAGTATCGCCATTAAAGGAAAAGAGATAGCCATCCTTATCTGTTCCATCTCCAGAAATCTGATTTGTATTTATATTTTTTTCCTCAGGATCATCTCCAGTCTTTGAAGAGCCCTCAACCCACTCATCCTTTTCCACATGAGCAGGAGAAGAATCACCACCAATAAGCTCTGGCGGGATATCCATTTCTATTTCTGGATGTTCCAGTTCAAAGCCCTGAGTAACACTTGCCTCTGCCTCAGCTGTCTTAATCTTTGTCATAAAATAAGGTGCTGCCAGAGTCAGATGGACAAACAGTGATACTAAAATCGAAATTCTAAATAGATGCTTTATCTTGATCTTCTTCTTTTTTATGGTTATAATAAGAGACTCATCCATAAAAACACCTTACTTTTTAACAGAAAGAGCCATTCGAGTAACACCACACTTACGAAGCAATCCCATCACTCTTGAAACAGATCCATAAGAAAGACTTTCATCTGCAGAAAGAGTTACTCTCATATTAGGCCTGTATTTTACCTCACGGCTTATCTCATCTACAAGACCGGATTCCGAAACACTTCGACCTTCCAGAAAATACTTCCCTTCTTTTGTAATAGCAACCTGCTTTGACTCCTTAATATTTGGATCTGCAGCTGCAACCTTTGGAAGGTTTATATTGATTGACTCTTTCTTTAAAAAATTTGCTGTTACCATAAATATAACAAGCAACACAAGAATAATATCAACCATGGGAGTTATATTGATATCACTTATAATTCCATCATCATCTTTTGATGAACCAAAAGCCATTGTAGCACCTCTTTATTCTTTTATATTTAAAACTAAATATTATTCCTTTGCAGCACTTGCCAGAGCCTCTTTTGAAAGTATCTCCAGATTCTGCACAACGTTTTTTAGCCTCTTGCTAAAGTAGTTGTTTAGCATAACCACAGGAATTGCAATAAGAAGACCACAGGCAGTTGCAAGCAAAGCAGTGGATATACTCCTCATAACAACCTCAGCACCTGTATTCCCAAGTGTACCAAGATTATAAAAGGCCTTAATAATTCCAAGAACAGTTCCAAGGAGTCCAATAAATGGAGCATTGTTGCCCAGAGAAGAAAGTATTATTATACGTTTTTCAAGAAACATTCTCTCTTCAATGATCTTACCTTCCATCATATGTCCAAGAGGTTTTTCACCTGATGAAAAATGTTCTTTTATAAAAGCAGCAAATCTTGCATAAACAGATTCCGGATATTGCTCCATATAAATCCCAAGAGACTGAATTTCCTTAGATCTGAGCTTTCCAATTATCTCATTGAAAATCTTCTCACCAATACGAGCATTGTGTCTAAAGATAAGACCTCTTTCTATTACAACAGCAAGAGCCAGAACGCTTGCAAGTCCCATTATTGTGAAAATAATTCTCTCACCTAAAGTAAGTAAATTTTCCATAAAATTTCCTCATTATTTTGATCATTATTTATAATAGCGAATAACCTTTCCGTGAACATGAACTATATCTACAGTTCCTATAATGTAAACCCTTTTCTCCCTTGTAATCTTTACCTCAATGAGATTATCTCCCCCCTTACTTCTTATTGCATCCACAATAGCCTCATCAATACTGACTTTAGGGGTAACAGAAAAAATAGAGAACAAAGTAAAGGATGAGGAGCTACCCTCCGCCTCGCCAATGACTTCATAATTGGGACTGGACAAAAAAGCTGCACTCTCTTCAATTGCTACAGGATGAGATTTGCTATAGAGGCAACCAGAAAAAAATGCAGAAACAACTAAAAAAATTGTAAGTTTACAAAAAAATCTCATTTTCCCTTACCCTTAGAAGAAGTATCCATTGAACCAAGGCGCACAGCCTCTCCCTCAACTACAACTGTATTTAAGCCAAATAAAAAATAATACCTGTAAACCTCATAGCAGCGAACATTTATGAGAGTATCTCCTCCCTTTTGAGACAAAGCGTCTTTAATTGCCATATCAATATCCGGCCTACCAATCATAAAGAGTCCCAGAAATGACCAGGCAGTATCACTCCCCTGACATTTACCAAGATTTTCCGTTATTACTTTGCCTGAAAGTGGGCTCAGAGATGATGTCACGCATACAGGGGTAGTGCTGCATGAGGAAAATGCAACTGCTATAATTGCTGCTAAAATAATAATTTTTATCTTCATAAATCTCTCCTTGTCTAAAACTTAGCCTCTACACCAAAATTTGGCAAAATGGCAATATCATCTGTCTTTTTGATGCGAGGATTTTTGCCTTCTTCATAGGGGTATCTGTAATCATACCTATATTCTTTTGTTCTGTAATTATAGACATTGATAATCTCAAAATACCAGCTGACAAATCCCCATTTATAGATTGTTCTGTAGCTATATCTCAAATCAAGGCGATGCTCAAAAGGCAGTGTCTTTGAATGGGGAGTGCCATATTCAGGAACATATCTGTCTGTTGGTCCTGAATATGTGGTATCAAGGGTTGAGCTAATTATAGGAGTATAGGGCAGGCTTGAATTAAACTGAAACCTTGCACTCAATGTATGAGAGCCAGAGGTGTATCCCGCAACAGCCTTCAGGACGTGAACCTGCTCAAACCAGGTATGAAGCCACTGATCTCCATAGCTATCTGTAAACATATTGGATTTAAAGCGGGAGTTGGTATAGGTATAACTTAACCAGCCAAAAAGACCCTTATCTCCTTCATCATTAACCTTTCCCATAAGCTCAAAGCCCCTGGATTTTATCTCTGCACAATTTCTAAAATTCTTAATATTTCCAGAAGAATCCGCCCATTCCTCTTCAACCATGAGATCCCAAAATTCATTGTTAAAGCCCTCAAGCTTTACTGTGTAATCTCCAAACTTCTGTTCTATGCTTAGGGATCTATGAATTGCCCTCTGGGGATCAAGGTAATCAATGCCTGCCAGCATTGGAGTATGGTTAAAGTAATTCCCATTGGTCTGGATAAAATGGCTGTAATAGCCACCTGCTACTCCCAATGTCGTCCCACTTTTTAAAGAAAGTGTTGCTGCTCCACGTGGATCAATCACCATTTTATCAGTCCGCTTAAGATACTCCGAATGGAGGCCAGGCACAAGACTTAGTGGTCCAAAGACAAATTTATTTTCCACAAAATAAACAAAGGTATAATTTTCAATAGTATCATCCAGTTCAATTATCCTAACAAGATCTGGATCGCTTGGATCAAAGTTGCCCTCACTCATCTTCCGTAAAAGAACCATTTTACCATCTATGTTGAATCTATAGTAATTAAACTCAACCCCAGCCTTAAGCTTTGCCTTGTTTTCCCACCATTCAAAGTCAAGCTTATCTTTAACACCAAAGATAAAAGGCCTTGAAGTAGTTCCAAGATCACGCGCCCATGCCACTTGAGATTTCGGCACATCGGCCCATCTATAATAAGTAGTCATAGCACCATAGGACATAAGTGTATTGGAAAATTTTTTCCCGGTAGTAAAGGTATAATAAAGGCCTACATTATGGGATTGCTGATTTTGCTTCCATACCATATCTTCCCATAGAGGGTCATCACCCTCTTCCATAGCATCTTCATTATAAATCAGCTTGAGCTTATCTTTGCTACCAAAGGAGAGAAATGTCAAAAAATTTTGCTCATCCAGTTTATACTTTGCCTTAAACTGATAATCATAATACTCAACCACCTGTTCAAGATTTTGATCAAGAACATACTCATAAAAAAGAGGTATAAATATAGTAAGATAGCCGACTCTTCCACCTGCTATGATATAGCCTTTGTTTTCTATTTTTTCCTTTCCATCTACATTATTGGTTTCTGTTAATGGTTCTTTCAAAAGCACGCTTGCAGATATAAGACCAACGTCAACATTTCCTCCTCGTTTTTCCACCTCATCTATTGTGTTTATATTTATAATAGCGCCCTGACTGTTTGAAAACTGCGAAGGATAAGCAGAGGAGTATAAGTCAATCTCTCTTATCAAATCATTATTTATTACAGAGTGAAATCCGCCAAAGTGCATTGGGTTAAAAATAGGAATATCATCAATATAATATCCATTTACAGCATCATCTGCACCGCGAATAACCAATGGGCCAAAAATACCAAAGGGACGGCTCACGCTTGGTAAAGATGTAAGAGCATTAAGTGAATCTCCAAAGGAAGCAGGCACCTCCTTAATTTGCTTAACAGTCATTGTATGGCGGGAAATCTTTTGCACATCCCTTTCACCCCTTATTACAATGGCAGATCCCTTTGATATAAAAGGGGAGAGATAAAAATCCTGCAATGTATTCCCACTAACAACAATAGAGGTAGTTACACTCTGCAGACCTGTGGATTGAACTTTTACAGTATATGTTCCAGACCTTGGCAAAGAGACATAGTATTTACCCTGAGGAGCATTTACAACCAGCCCTGCCTCCTGCACAATGATTATGGCAAAGGTGACATTTTTTTTAGTTGAAGAGTCTATGACATTACCACTGAGAGAATAGCTCTGTGCGAAGAGATCTGTCCCCAAGAATAAAGTTAATAATAAAAAAAACAGCCGACCAGAGTTTAAGGAAGGCTGCCTTTTTATCTGATTTTTGATAAGTTTCATAAAAATATTTCCATTACAATTTTAAATTCTCAATCTGAACAAGCAGTTCTGGAATTCTCTCTTTCACAGTAAGCCAGATTATCTCAGGATCTAATGAAAAATAACCATGGGCAATAATATTCCTCATGCCAATAATACCGCTCCAATTTATCTGGCCATTTTTATATCGAATTTCTTCAGGAATCCTTGCTGCAGACTCACCTATTACAAGAAGATTATGTAAAACTGAATCGTAAGTTTTAGAATCAGATTCAAAACTCTCATAGGAAAAGCCATCTGTATTTCAAAATCTTGAAAGCAGCCTCCTTCATATCCTCAATATAAAGCTTATAATCCCTCAATCCATTCAACCTCTTCCAGTATTTTACTGCGAAGTGCAGGTTTTAATCCCTTAACAGAAACAAGATCTACTTTTGCACCAACAATGCTACTTAAATTTTCAACCAAATTTGCATAAGCAAAGAGATCAACTGGTCTGTCAAAATCTACTATAATATCAATATCGCTTTCTTCGCTTTGTTCATCACGGACATAAGAGCCAAAAATTCCAACACGGCATATATGATAATTTCTCAAAAGAGCGGAGTTTAAGGAAAGCTGCCTTTTTATCTGATTTTTGGTAAGTTTCATAAAAATATTTCCAAAAGAGTAATAAATTCACGAAAATGTTTATTAATAATTATGTCAATAATTTTTGATAATCAGTCATATTACTCCGCCGAAAAGACAATGCACATTTGGAATAGTATTTTACACTAAAAAAGGCCTTTAGTAATTATTTTTGTGAAAAATTATAAAAAAATCCAAAAGGGTTGACAAGGCTTAAATATCTCTATATAATTTTAAACAAAAGCTGCCAATTGACTAAATATACAAAAATAAGGAGTTTTATGTTTCCCTTTTATAATTTCTTCTTTGGTGTTTACCAGCAATCAGGTTTTATTACAAAACGAAAAGCTATTTTAGTTTTTACCTTTGCAAGCCTTGTTATAATATTACTTAATAGTGGAGTTATTTTATCCTTTATTTTTATAAGCTTCGAGAGAGGCTCAAACTTTCTTCAATCTGCAATTCCTGCTTCAATAGTTTCTCTAATCACAATATTTTTTATCAAAAAGGGAAGATTGCAACTTGCCTCAAATATTCTGGTAATATTTTGTTCCCTTGTTGTGCTACTGGGGCTTTTTACAAAGGCCCCTCATGTTGGCTTTGTTACAATGAACTATTTTATGTTTGTAACTCTTTTCTTTGCATCAGCCTTTTCTACAAGACTAATTGCTTCTATAATTTATTCATTTTATATAGCTGGTGTTATTTTGTATTTTATAATACACAAAATCCAGTCAGATCCAAAGATTACAGAACTCTTGCGCATAGGATTAATTGACTCAATAGCTGCCCTAAGCCTTGCATATGCAATTGCAATGCTTACAATTACATCTTTTGAAAAAATGATAGCACTTGTAGACACAGAAAAAGAAAAGAGCATAAATCAACTTGCCACTTTACAACAGATGAATGCCATCATAGATGACATATCCCGCAAGATGATAGAAATTTCCAAAACAATAGCTATAAAGATAGAAAACTTTCTTGGGAATATACAGGAACAAGCCTCTGCTATTGAAGAAATAACAGCCTCAACAGAGGAGGTATCTGCTGGATTTGGCAATGTTAATCAAAATATCAGTAATCAATATAATTCATTGCTCAAATTCTTTGACACAATA
>MWCI01000031.1 GCA_002069965.1 Spirochaetes bacterium ADurb.Bin218
TTCCTTTTTTTTCAAGACTATCTTAACCTTGTAATCATCAATCTTCACAACATCCTTGATAATATCGTCCATACCCATAGCGCTCCAGTATTTCCATGGACCATATTTATATGCTGGATGATCTTTTTTGAACTGCCTTGCAAGAGAAAATACAACGGCATCAGCATTAAAATCAGTACCATCATGAAACTTAACGCCCTTTCTTAAGTAAAATATGAATTCAAGGCCGTTTGCAGAAATGTCCCATTTTTCTGCCAGACAGGGCGCAATCTCAGTTGTCCCTGGGACAAACTCCACAAGGTTTTCAAAAACGTTATCAGCGATATACAAAGACTCACCGTCTGTTTCTCTACCAGGATCAAGTCCTGCAGCATCGCCAGAACGGCCAAAAACTAAGACACCTCCTGATTTTCCCCCGCTTTTGGAGCAAGAGGAAAAAGAAAAAAGAGATAGAGCTGCAATTAAAAGAACAAGAAGCAAGCTTAATCTTTTCATACATAACCTCTAAATTTATTTAATATTTACTGGCAAAAGCTTAGCCTTAGCAAAAAGAAGACATTTTGATGAAAAAAGCCCCCTTATAAAGCTATAAAACCAGGCAAAGCTCTTTAAAGCCAGAATAAGCCCAAAACATTGTAATAATATTTAAAGAGTTCACTGGGATCAAGTCATTTTTTGGTTAATAAAAAAATCACAAGGCGAGAATACATTTAAAAAAATTCTTTTAAAAATTGAAAATATTAAAATAGAGTCTACAGATTATAATAGATAATGTTAGGACTGACAAAAAGATCTATAAACAAGATTTTGCACATCTTCGCAGCTTACAATTTTACGATAAACAGGACAATCTCTACAAGAAGGATAAGGGTCTGCGCACTTCTCTTCAGTTGCCCAGCAAGGTCTGGTCTTTATGTTATAAGCAGGGCATTTGGCTCCATGACTGGTATTGCATTTACGTAACTTAAAACATGGCACAAAGGCGAGCAATCTTCTTATGCCCTCAAAATTAAGTCCTTCTTCCTGAATCATCTTCTTTATACACTTAACCTTCTCAAGCTCAAGGTCAGAATAAAGCCTGCGGCCAGAGTCAGTTTTGTAAGGTATAATGAGCCCCTCTGTTTCATAAAGGCGTAAAGTATGAACAGAGACACCTAACTTTGCTGCTGCAACACCTATTGTGTATACAGGCTCATAAAAATCCCTTGGATCTCCCTTTATATCTGGCATGTATTCTGATTCTTCTCTCTTTAAATTTTTCATTAATTTACTTACCTCAATGAGTCATTTGCCATAAAGTAATATTTTATAGCAATTATTTTTTCTGTAATAAACTATATCATAATAGTTACATTTTAAATTTTATCTACAGAAAAAATATCCATGGTGACATAAAGCAGGTTATCTCTTGGTTAACATAAAATTTATTAAGGGGCCGAAATTTCAGCCCCTTAAATTTATCTAATTATCTTAGAATTTATAAGCAATGCCCATATCCAGTGCATACTGGCTCATCTTTGACTCACCACCAAAGCTTTTTACCTTTGCCTCTGGTGAATACATATAGCCAAGATCTATGTTAAGCTTATCTGTTAGAGAAATTCCCGCACCCACTGTGTAATGCCATTCAGCAACTGCTGGGAAGAACATATTTGCCATCAGGGCATTTTGATTATCTTCACTTAAAGGCATCTTTCCATAGTTTACACCTGCTCTAAGTGCGAAGGAAGGCAAAAGCTGATACTGAAGACCAAACTTATAAACTATCTGGTCATCCCATTGCATATCAAAATTTCCACCAGTAAATTCTGGGAGATCGTTTCCATTAGTCTCTGACCATTTTATCCACTGAACATCAAAGGCTAAAACAAGGCCAGATATAGGTTTTAGACCAAAACCAAGAGTGGCACTCATAGGCTGATCAAAAGAGAGTTTGTTTTCTGAAACTCCATAATCATTGCCACTGGCATTTGAGGTATACTGGTTGAATTTAAAATCCTGAAATTTGCTTGTTGTTTCATAGGCAAGCCCAATAGTAAGCATTTCCATAGGCTTTACTGTTATGCCAATGGTTGCTCCATATCCAAAAGAAGAGGCTCCCATATTTACAACCTCTCCACCTGCCATTGAATTCATCATTGCATATTCCATTGTTGCATACATAATGTTAATTGTAGCACCAACAGATATCATGTCATTAACTTTGTAAGATATACCTGGGGCAAACCTCATAAGTGAATAAGAAGTATTAAGAAGCCCCATGGACATTGATTGCATATTGTAATCAACACCCATGCCAGATACACCATAAGCTCCAAGGCCAAAGCTTGTTGTGGCATTTAATGGAATAACAAGACCCAATGCTGGGACTGGGGAAGCACCCTTATCTGAGGTAAACTCATTCCCCATAACATCAAGCTTTACAGAAGGCTTGAAATAGGATGCTCCGAAATCCACTCTCCCACCAAGAGCCTGAATTCCTGCAGGATTTGTCAATACTGATGCAGCATCAAGATTCACACCAACGCTTGCACCACCCATGGAATCCTGAGTAGGGCCAAATCCTATCATCCTCATCCCATTTGTTGCAAAGGCACTACCTGCCACAAAGAGCACTGAAACAACTGTTAGAAAAATTCTTTTGCCCATATAAAATCTCCTTAAATAAATATTATTTTATAAAAAATAATTCCAGGCATCAACCACATCCAGCCAGCTTCTTCTTTTTTGGCTGTACTGCAGGCTTATTGGCAGGAGTTGATTTATTGTCAGAGCCGGCACTTTCTTTGATCTCTCCTGCAGAACCAAAAAACTTCGCCACAGATAAAGCTGCATTATATTTAAGCACCTCATCATCCTCCATGGCAACAGTCTTTGAGGGATTTAAAATTGTTTCAACCCATGAGTTGTATCCCCCTTGCAAGACAAGAGCATCAACACCTGCAGATTTGAGGACAAGCCATGCCTGATGTGCGTGGCTGTTTCCATTGGAATATAAAACTACAGTCTTTGGAACATTAAACTCAGAGTTAAGTGTCTCCTTTTTAAGAAGTTTCTGGAGAGGAATATTTACTGCATTCTTTATTGCTCCCTTTGAAAAGTCCTCCTCACTTCTTATATCTATGATCATGAGATCTGATTTCCCTTGAATAATCCACTCTGACAAAGTTGAAGCGGTAATAGCGTCATCACCTGAGGCTATTGCTGCAGCAAGATCCTCTGGCTTAAAGGAAAACTTCCTTGTATCACTTCCTGGCAAAAATAACATGATCACAGCAAGAATCATTGCTGTATATGCAGCCAGAAGTTTACCCGTAATTTTAATCTTCATAAACACCTCTCTTACAATATGTTAACTCTTAACTATATTCCCATTTTTTTTCTCAATCCACTCTGCACCAAAAAATCCTGCAAGTGCAATGATCATAATAACAAAGCCCACAACACCTGCTGATACTCCAAAGAATTTTTGCAGAGTCACTGTTCCCATATAACCACTGTATTTTCCGCCATAAAAAGGTTCAATGAATGGAGCAACCTCACCATAAACAAACATTCCAAGCAATGCACCAAAAATATAGAAGTAAGAATCAACCTTTAAAGTTGCAAATCCAGTAAAGCTTGTGCCAGGGCAATAACCTCCAATTGCGAAACCAATACCCATGATAAGTCCACCCGCAGCTCCAGACCATAAGTATGTTTCATTTATAAGTATTGAAGACATATCGATCCATCCAAAGGCATCTATAAAAATAAGACCTGTCATTGCAGTTACTATGGCAGTAAACATTACCTTAAAAACTGTGAGGTCTCTAAAGTAAAATTGCCATGCCAGTTTCTTGGAATTTCCAAAGCCAGAACTCTCAAGAACCCATCCAAATCCTATTCCTATTATAAAAGCAAAAATATAGTTTATACCATTGCTCCAATCATTTAAAACAGCTATAGGTGCAAACATAACTCCTCCTTATATCCAAAGTTTCCTTACAAAGTAAGCAAGGCCATAGGCTCCTGCAAAGATGCAAAGCATTGTAACCCAACTTCCAAGAGCAAGAGTAGCACCACCAGATAAAGCAACGCCACTTGTGCAACCTCTGGCAAGCCTTGCGCCAAAACCAAACAAAGCTCCACCAATGACAGCATAAATCCATCTCTGCTTATCAGAGATCTGAGGACCGCGATTGGTCTCTTTTTTAATCCTTCCACCAATAAGCCCGGATAAAAAGGCACCTGCAATAACACCAAGAATTTCAAAAACAAGCCAATCATTGAAAGGATTAATACCTGTAGCACCATAATGAGCAAGATAAGGATTGCTATCCACATGGCCCTGAGCCAGAAACTTCTCAATTGCTACAACAAACTTCATCATTGCGCCAGAAGCGCCAAGTCCTCTACCAGATATAATGAAAGACAGAAGAAGGACAAGGCCAAGAAGAACTCCCCCAAGATAAGGTGAAATGTAATTTTTTTTCTCCATCTATTCCTCCAAAAAATATTTTTAGTTATTGATAACAATTTCTATAACAAAGCTTTTGTAGAAAGCTCTCTTAATATAAAAGCTCCCTCAACAAGGACGATTCTCAGTGCAAGACCACCAGCTAAAACAAAAAGCGGTTGAAGCTTTTGTGGAACTTCTATGCCTCTTTCTTCAAGCCACTCAAGAATTAGAGGTAAAAGAAGTCCTGTAAAGACAACAAAGATCCAAAAGATGGGAGCAAGAATATCCCCTTTAAAGAGAATCATAACAGCATCCCTTCTTTGAGCCCCTCCTGTAATCTGACCAATAAAAAACAGAAAGAGAATAAAAATCTCTGTGAGTATAAGCTTTGAGTCAACAGAAAGGAGGAGCTTTCTTTCTTTGCCACTGGAAAGCAACAGAACAAAGGCAGTGCCTGTTGATATTCCTGAAACAAGAAACAGTGGCCCAAGTATTGCAGAATTCCACAGAGGTCTTGCATTAAATGCACTAAGCAATATTCCAGTATAAATACCAAGAGCTATACCAGAGGGAATTGCAATCTTTGCTATAGCATCTCTTTTTTTTATGGAAAAATCCACAAGGAGATCAAAGACTTTTAAAAGCTTTCCATGGACAAGTGGTTCTAAGTTTTTTCTTATAAACTTATATATTCCCGGATAACCCTCCTGCATAACAGAAAGCAACAGAAGAATGCTTACAGGATAAATAACAAGCAAGATCCATGAACCCCATGACATAACAGATGTTACATGGAAAGTCATGTAAAATCTTAATACATTGATCTTATTTGTAAGATCTAAAAATAGAAAAAACATTCCAAGGCTTAAAAATATTGGAGCCCACAGTATTGCCAATTTAGAAGAAACTGGAAGCTCCTCTTTCTTTTTAAGAAGGGACATAGCACTTAAAATCAAAATACCTGCAGTTAATCCTCCGAGAAACAAATAAAGTGAAACCTCCCAGCCCCATATATGCCATCCATCAGCAAAGGAGGATGTCATCTTTTGAGTTACAAAAACACTTTCATTCATAAATATACTCCTTAAACAAGATAGTAGACGTTGGGCTGTGTCCCAGCTTCTGGTTGCAACACCTTGAACTTACGACTCTTCAAAAGCACAGAGACCTCACTGTTGCTGTCATTTAAATCTCCAAAGTGTATAGCCCTTGCAGGGCAAACAGACATACATGCTGGATTTTCTCCCTTTTCTATCCTATGAAGACAGAAGGTACACTTGGTGACATAGCCTTCAGGCATAGTAAACCTGGCATCATAAGGGCATGCTGCCATACAGGCCTTGCAGCCTGTGCATTTTTTACTATCAACAAGCACAAGGTTTTCAGAAGATTTATGATAATGACTTGCTCCAGTGGGGCATGCGCTTACACATGGAGCATTGGTGCAGTGATTACATCTTTCGGAACGTATTTCCATTGAAAGCTTTGGATATACACCACTGACCTCTTCAACAACCCAGACCCTGCTTCGACCTTCCGGCACCTCATTTTCTGTCTTACAGGCAACCACACAGGCACCACAACCAACACAGAGTTTAGTATCAATAACCATTGCATATTTTATTTTATTATCCATATTTTACACCCTGAAAGTAACAAAATTGCCATGCATACCCTGACCTCCCATTATTGGGTCTACCAGTATACGTGTCATAAGTTCCTGATCATCTGCACCTTTACCAAAGGCACGCCTTAAATTCTTAGCAGTAGAACCAAAGCCATGGACCATATATACAGAATCAGGTCTAATCCTCTCTGTAACTCGGACCTTTACTTTATTGCTAACAACTCCATCCTGATTCTCAAGCCTCACATACTGCCCATTTTTTAATCCCCACTCTATGGCAACTATAGGATTAACCCAGACCTCGTTTTCTGGATCAAGCTCCGAAAGAATTGGGTTGTTAATAGTTCTTGCAAAGGAATGAGAAGCGGATCTCCCATATAGCAGTCTATAGTAGCCACCTTCAGGCTCATCATGCCTTCGATAAACAGGAACAGGATCAAAGCCAAAATTTTTCAGTGTCTCAGAATAAAGCTCAATCTTTCCACTATCAGTAGGAAATTTATAGTCTTCATTCTTTCCGATATATAAAGGAGTAGTCCTCTCAAGATTTTTTACTCCAAGGCGTTTCATCTCATCTAAAGAAGAGCCTATCTTTTTAAGTTTAAAATCCAGATATTCCTCAACATCCTTCCATGGAAAATAATCACCAAGACCCATCTTATAAGCAAGCTCTCGGGCTATCCACCATGCAGGCTTTGAGTTGTATCTCGGCTCAAAAACAGGACTACGCAAAGCGATTTGAGGAGTTCTACCCTGGGAATGTCTTATATCGTCATATCTTTCAAGGTAGGAGGTATCAGGGAGAACAACATCTGCCCAACCTGTTATCTCAGTTGGTAAAACATCTATAACAACAACAAGACTCAAATTTTGCAAAGCCTTAATTGTATTTTCTCTCTGAGGCATGGATTTCAAAACATTGCAACCATAGATGAACCATCCCTCATAAAAAGCACGCTCGGCCTCACCTGTAACTCCATGGACAGTAGCAGCACAGACCCCTGCAGAAATAGCAAGATTTGCCAGCTGGTATTTCTGACCAGCCTCAGTATCCTTAAAACTTCTTTTGGGTTTTGGATAAGCAGGTATTGGCCACTCCGGTAACTCAGCGCTTTCTGGGATAAAAAAGCCTCCCTTTCTTCCCCAGCTTCCAAGCAGAGCATTTAAAATAGCACCTGCCCTTACCCTCTGAGTATCATCTCCATACCATACATTATGACGACCAGGATGAATGAGAGTTGAGGGCTTATGCTTTGCCATTTCTCTTGCTGTTTCTCTTATAACATCAGGAGAGATAGTAGTAATAGGATATGCCCATTCTGGCGTATTATCCTTAACAGCCTTTTTCAACTCCTCAAAGCCCTTGGTGTATCTACGAACATAATCCTTATCATAAAGCTCTTCGTAGATAATGACATTAATCCATGCAAGCAGCAATGCAAGATCAGTCCCAGGCTTTATCGGAAGCCAGTATTTAGCTTTACTTGCAGCAATAGAAAATCGCGGATCTACAACAATTAAAGAAGCGCCATTGCGCAGAGCCTGGGCAAATTCATTAACCTGCTGGCTATGAGTATTCTCGCCAATGTGAGAACCTATAAGCACAATACACTTACTGTTTTTCATGTCAGTGCGCTCTGGAGATTCAATTGCCTCACCATAGGTATTCATGTAGGCCTCCTCACGAGGGCCTCTGCAATTTGCATAAGATGGTGCAACAAAATCAGTAGTCCCATAAGCCTTAAGCAAAGTCTTAAACCAGCTTCCGCCAGAGCCATGACTGAACATAGCAACACTTTCGGGACCATAGGTTTCCTTAATCTCCTTCAACTTATCAGCGATATAAGTCAAAGCCTCATCCCATGTTGCCTCCCTGAAAACCTGCTTACCTCTCTCACTGGTTCGTATCAAGGGGGTTTTTAACCTGTCAGGATCATTATATATCCCAAATCCAGAGGTTCCCTTTGTGCACAATCTTCCATAACAATGCTCATCTAATTCATTACCTACGATCTTCCATGGCTTACCATTTTTTGTATAAGCCCATCCTGCACACTGGAATGTGCACATCTCACAAAAGGTAGGCACCCTTGTTATAACATCATCGCCAGAATCTCCTTTGATAAGACCATAGGCGACCTTCCCCACACCCCCAGCTACAGCAGCGCCGCCAATGCCAGCGCCTGTAATTTTTATAAATTCCCTTCGATTGACCTTTAAAGCCATAAAAACCTCTATTTAGCAAAATAATATTTACCTACCAAATAAGCTATAATATCTATATCAAACAATATAGATATTATATAAAAGTCAATCTAATTTCTATTTTTTTAAAAAATTAAAAAAAATTTTAGAAACTTCATTAAGCCCGAAAAAATAGAGGGATTTATGTTCCCATAAAAAAGGAGCAATTCAAAGAGAAGGGCTCTGTGGTGTGAAATTTAAACTTAATGTAGAATTAAAAATTAGATTAGTGCATGCCTTTATCTGAAAGGCCATTATAAATTTTGTTAGATTTGTATCTGTGGTGAATTTCATTCATGAGAACATATCGGGATGAAAAATCCAACTCATCCCAGGAAAAGGGCTTTTCATAACCCCTTACATAAACCTCAATTTCAAGGGTCTCCTTATTGAAAAAAATCTTAGTAACCTCAATAGAGGAATACTCCCCTTCTGCATTACAAAAAGTTATAACAGAGCTAAGCTCTGTATAATTATCCCTGAAGGATTGTAGTATATCAGAAACAAATAGAGCCATCTCCATATTAAGCTCAAAGTGTTTTCTTTCAAATTCGATCATTTGAATATCAAATCTATCCTTGTCCATCTTAATTTGAAACTAAAACCCCTTCATCATGCAGGAAAATCGAAATGGGAGATGAAACCTCTTACCTGTAGATGACTTTTTTTTATCACTCTTATTTTTATCTTCTTTATCATCCTTTGGGGTTTCAGAGATATACCACCTACCCTCTTTAAGAGCAGAGTTAATAACATCAATCCCCTTAGGACCAATTGAACTTACAATGTTTCCATAAAGGCATTCCATAAACCCCCCAGAGCCACTTCTAAAGAGGTCAGCGCAGAGATTACCCTCTTCATTGATAAAAACACAGCTAATAGTAATAATATTATGGGAAGAGCCCCTAGTGTATTCATTATACACAGCGTTGCGAAGATAGACAATCATACCGCTTTCACCTGCAGTGATCTCAATAATCCTTTCTTTTATATTAAGGAGAATATCCTCATGCCCTTTATCCAGTTCCTGCATCAATTTACTCCAGAGGAATTTCTATAGTTGGAATTTATATCGGCAGAAAAAAATTTTTTGTTTAGAATTATCGGTTGGAAAAAGAGTTAAAATGCCGCGAGAGGGACTCGAACCCTCACAGGCGTCCGCCTACTAGACCCTGAACCTAGCGCGTCTACCAATTCCGCCATCGCGGCAGGACTTTAATATGCTCTTATTGAGCAAATATGTTAAAGACCCATTCAGATAAAAATTTCAGTCCCTTTTTGTCAAATAAATTTCACCTTACGGCAATATTTTTATGGGCAATAGCAAAAATTGAGTTCTCACAGAGCGCTAAGGCTTACCAGCTTACTTTAAGCTTTTTGTTTATGAAGTTTATATTAGAGCTCTTCCATCTTTAAAAAACATTCAAAAAAGCCTGGCAGCAGGCCAATGTGACATAAAATATGTATTGACAGAAAAACACTAATATATTAAAATTATTATGTCATATTATAAATTCATGTTAAATTGAACAGACAGTCTCGCTTTTGTGCAGTCTGATCTTATTTAAATGCCAGAAGTATGAACCATTTAATTATAATTCTGAGGGAATTATAAACTAAAATTTACAAGACAGGGAACCCACAATGATTCTAAACCTTATAACCTTTTTGTCCTGTTTAATAATGATGATACTCTTTAGAAGGCTTGATAGAACAAATCTCAGAATGGCAAAGCTTCGCAGATACTCTGCCAGAGTCTTTGATGATTTTAAAAAAATGGCAGAGCTTGAAAGCCGAAAATTTCAGGATGCCACCATTGAAATAGATGTCCTTATAAAAAAATCAAGTGCCCTGGCCAAAAATATGGCTGAGTCTATAAAAGAAATAGAAACAAGACTTAAGGGGCTTGATATAGAAAAAACTAATCTCAAAAAGGTTGAAGAAGATATAAAAGTCATTTCTACTGCTGCAAAGGATTTAAACAAGCAAATTCAGTTCATAGCAAACGCCAAAGAAAATTTTACAGATATGACTAAGAAGGTGACATATCTGTCAGAGAATGTTGATAACCTCAATAACCAGATGATTCAGATGATAAATGCCTTTGAAGATAAACTGAGAGAACGCTCCAGGGAAATCTCTGAGGAATTCTATGCCTTTGCAGATAATTTAAAAGGAGATGTTGAAAGGCGAGAGAACGAAGCGATCGCAGCGTCAAAGGATAGAATTTTCCAGCTTTCAGAGGAATTTACAAGAGCTGTCGTTGATATGGAAAGAAGAGTTTCTGAATCCTCAGATATGCTCTATGAAAACTTTAAACAGAAAATAGCCCCCCTTGTAAAAGTAGTTGAAAATGCAGATAACCTCAGCGCCCAAATTAACAACATGAAAGAGACTTTCTCTTACATGGAAAACACCTTCTTTGATGAATTTAAACAAAAATCCACAGAGCTCAAGACAGATATAAATGATCAAATCGATAAACTCACACAAAAACTAAAAAATGTAGAAAGCAATATAGACGAGTCAAAATCAAAACTCATAAACACCTTTGAAAATGAGGTAGAAAAAGTCCGCACAGAAATAGACAACCTGAGCATACACGCTGTATCCAAAAAAGATGAAATAGTTCAGGCAGCAAGAAGAGAGGCTGAGGCTATACGCAAGAGGATTGACGAATTTGAAGATAGATTTACAGAGCTTGAGGCAAGGCTTATTGAGACAGCAGAATCAAAGATCGATGCAATTGACAGTGAATATCAAACAATCGAATCAAGGATCAACTCTCTCCTGTCCAGAATGAGAGAGGAGGAAACATCTCTTACAAGAAGGCTTACAGATATTAAAGAAGAGATTATAAAATATGAGCAGAGCAACGATGTCTTCGGCAAAACAGATGCGCTTATCAAGAGAGTTGATTCTGCAGTTGCAGATCTGTCCAGAACCTTAGAAGAAGCTCAAAAAGAGTCAAAGGAGCTACAACAATTTGTTACAGATGTTGAACAGATCAAGGAGCTTAAAAAGACTGCTGATAAAGAAATCAGAAGCTATTATGCCAAGAAAGAAAAACTTGCAGATATTGAAAATGAAATCAAGCATCTTATGGAGGTTAATGACCACGTAATAGAAAAAACTGAAAAACTCCTTGAAAACATATCAAAGGTTGATGCCGTAAATTCACGTATCGATGCGCTATCTGAGGCCTATGCTGCTGTAGAGCGAAGAATTAAAGAGCTAAGAGAATATGAAGACGTTATAGCCAGAAATCTTGACGCTGTAAATAAATCCGACATTATCATACAGACAATTGACAGTAGGATCAAAGCCTTTGAAAAGGTTGTGGAGAGATCAGACAAGCGAATTGACAAGATAGCTCAAAACCTGAGGAAGGTAGAAGAAGAGACCATCATACTTAAAACAAAAGAAAGCGATATCCGTGAGCTTCGTGACAGACTGAGCGAACTGGATGGACTATCTGACCATATGGAAGAGAGAATAAAACAAATATACGCCATGTTCCAGAAAGTTGAAAAGATACGGAAGGATATTGATCAGACCGACAGCAAGCTCCAGAGCATGTTTGATGAGACAGATCGCAAGATGAAGGAATTCTCAGACTTTATTCAGGCTGTGGACAACAATATACCAATACTAAAACAGGTAAAGGGAGATATTAAAAACATACCTGCAAAAAATCTTAACGATAACATAATCAAGACAGTGAGAGAGCTCTCTAATAAAGGATGGGACCCTGAAGCTATTTCAAAAAAGCTGATGATTGATGAAAACTCTGTGAGATTTATTATAAACACAACTCTTCTGTAATTTCGAAGGGTTTAAACTTCATTATATTTATTGCCTAATCAAACCCCTGAAAAAGTCAGGAAGCCAGTATTTCATTAAAAATATGCAGTTTAAAAGGTAAAAAATATCACTTATATAACAAGGACAAAAGAAGCTTTAATCGCTTCTCTAAATTCATGACCAGTATAATGAGGCTAATTGATGTCTCATTGGTCTCTTTCAACTTCATCATTATCCTGCCTAATCCATATCGTCTCTTCCCAGTGCCAAAACTTCCTTCAATGGCATTCCTCTGCGCTCTGTCAGCTTGTTCTTGTTTATCTGAATAGGAATTATCGTTTACCGGACGGCCTAACCGAGGTCCAGATAGACGTATATTGTGCTCTTTGCAAAATCGTAAGTTTTCACCTGTCCTGTATATTTTATCCGCTAATACCGCCTCAGGATAGTATCCCATACGTTGCTTATATCGCTTTATTTGTTCTATCAGGAGTGTCGATTCATTGATATTATCCCATGAAATTGCATCAAGAATATGATATCCATTGATGCGCGAAAGAAATATCTTTGCCCCAAATTCAACCAATGCCTGTGCTTTCCCTCGAACAATTGGTCGTACATGGGGCTGGCTTATATTTACAATGCGGTCTGCTATAGAATTCTTATTCTCATCATACATCTGTTTTTGTTGTCGATACACTTCCCCAACAACCAAAAGATTCCTGTATTGCTGACGAGTCAACCCTTCAAGTACTGCTCCTCTCTGTATCAGTGCTTCAATATGATGAATATCCCTCCGAATATACTGTAATTGCTGCCTCAAAGCCTTCCGTAACCCCTTTTGTGTGTGTTTCCGACGTTTTATAGCCCTGAAGATAATCCTTTCAAACTCTAACTGTTCTTTATTCTTTGCCTTATACATGGGTTACCTCGTGCAAGAATTTTGCGACATAATTACCATTTTCCTTGCACTTTTTCAAGCTGTTTTAGCTTTAAACATTTGAAAATTCAATACTTTTCACTTTTTCAGTAAGGCCTAATTATTCAGCTTTTTTTCTGGAAGCTAAAATGAATGTTAATTTTTTAAGGTAGAGTATTGTGATTAGGGATGAAATACTAAGGCAGATAGAACAATACTATAAAGTGATTATTATTTTGAATAGCACACAACGTTTCCAGCATAAAAAAAGTTTTTTTTACGAAGCAAGAATTTGGGTGAGTGTTGTAAGGCACGAACCTTTTATGCTGTGTTATACTCTGTTCGTCGCTTCTTATCATTGGCAAAATACTATCATCTATTTGAATCTCGAAAAATACTCATCAATCTCCGACCTCAATTCTATTCCTACTCTTTCAAAACAATTCAGCAGTTCTAAATAAGTCCCTTTACCACCAAGAAAGTCCCAAAATTCCTCAGCAACCTTTAATTCATTATCTAAATCAAGCATCCCCTTTAATGTCCATCTTTCATAAGGCTTTGGTTCGTAAGGATTGTATGGAATAGCTATATATGAGTTAACTTTAGCATCTGGATGTTTAAATAAATAAATTGCTACCCATTCTAACAATGTTCTTTTAAAATCTTTGAAATTACTAATATTAGGCTTAGCTGTCTTCAAATCAAATAGATGAATACTTTCATCATTACCTTTAACAAACAAATCTACTTTAACTGTCTTTAATTTATTAATTTTACCTTTGATACATACTTTTCTTATTCTTTCAATTTCATTTATTTTATCTGGATTACCACCTATTGTTAATTCGTTCATAATATGCTGGATTTCATTTTGTGCTTGTTCGCTTATTTCATCACCCACCACAAATTGCTTTTGAGCAAAAGGGAATTCCAAACTTGCCAGTGTTTCAGCCACTGGTTCAAAAATGGAAGTGCCAAAGGTCGTATTTAAAGAGTGGATAAAAGAAAACAATGCCATTCTATCTTTACCAAGTAAACGATAATGAAATGGCATGTTATTTGTTTCAGGCTTATATGTTAAAAACTTATTCCTTAGACTTTCTCTGATTGTGTTTTCAATCTTTTCTATTTGTTTTTTTGTAAGTGGCATTTTATTTTATTTTTCCTTCAAATGAAATATTATTTCAGCATAAGGAGTATCTCTATCTTTTTCTACTCTATTAAGTACAGGTCTTTTGAATTGGTTGACAATTTTCATTCCAGCCAATTCTGCAATTTTAGGATAAAGATTATATTTGTCATTTGCAACTAAAAACACATCATAATTGTTCTGAAGATATTTTTTGCAATTTAAAAGAACTTTGGCTATTCCTTTTGCATAAGAATTTCTTTGCTCTTCTCCCTGACCTTTATATAAAGGACCTATTTCTAACTCATCTCTTCGCTCAAATCCAAATATTTCATAAGCATAAGCATGCTGTTCATGATAATCAATGAGCCCAACATAAGGTGGGCTTGAAAATATTCCTCTTATTTTTTCCCTTAATAATATTTCTGCAAAATCTCTGTTTTTCCTTTTAACTTCTTCATAAATATCTATTGTTCTCGAATCTCCGGTTATACAGAGTTGAAAAGTATTTGTTCTTATTTTCTCAAATTGCTTAAGTCGATTTAGTGTATCTTTAGTGTAAAATTCCCACCATTTTGTAATAGAAAATATCGGCTTACAAATTTTACCATGCTTTTTGCAATAATATGTAGTAGTCACAGGTTCTTTTAGGGTAGCTAAATCAGCATGTGTTGTTGCCCTGCAAGAGCGAACTGTTCGACTTAATATAATTGATAACACATTCCTTACATCTGTATCTTCAATTAATTCTATTTCTTTAGCTAAAAAATCTATTTCTTTCCTTACTGGTTCTAAAAACCATCTATCCAAAAAAGTTTCATCTTTATCTTGTTTTACTTTTATTTGATATTTTTGAATCAGGTCGTCATAAATAGGGATAAACTCTCTTTCTTTCTCTTTAGAGTATTCATACTCATTGATTACTCTTTTGGCAACTTTCCTTTTATATTCTGGCGATGGAAAATACTTATTGTTAAATTTTGCCAGTTCTACAAGTAAATGTTTTTCAAAAATAGCATTATTTGGAATCCTCTGAAATTCCTTTAATTTATAGGTCAATGTACGAATTGTATCTGCAATTGCAATTAAATTATGACTATCGACTTTTACATTTGAAATCAAAGTATTAAAGAAAGAAATATCTATTCCAATGGCATGCATCCCTAATTCATTTGCCTGAACTAATGTTGTCCCACTTCCACAAAAAGGGTCTAATACTATATCGCCTTGATGAAAATAGACCTCCTTTTTAAACTCATCTGTATGGAAATCAAGGAAATACTCTACTAATTGAGGAATAAACTTGCCTTTATAAGGATGCAATCTATGAACATGTTTTGTTCTTTCTGACTCATTATATTGTATAAATGAGAGATGCCAATTAATATCACCCCCTAATTTTTTCCTCCATTTGTTTTCTTGGGATAAAGAATCATAATAATCTTTCAATTCCTCTATATTTACTAGTGGATTCCCGTTATTTCCGTATTTATTAATCCTACCATATTGTATTAAATATGAAATATTTGAAATAGTAACCTTGCGATTTAGATATTGAGAAGCCCATATGCATGCTTCTTTTAAGCTAAGCAATTTTTTATCTTCGTCTTTAAATAATGTAAGTTGGCTCATTGTTTAATTTTTTCCTTTTGTTATTAAATTTAATCTTAACCGCCCAATTTACTATGGGTTTGGTGATGCCATATCATTTTAAAAACGCAAGAAAAATTTATTTTTTATATTTAGGGCTTCCTGAAAAAGTCAGGAAGCCAGCATTTCCTTAAAAATATGCAGTTTAAAAGGTAAAAAATATCGCTTATATAATAAGAACAAAAGAAGCTTTAATTGCTTCTCTAAATTCATGACCAGTATAATGAGGCTAATTGATGTCTCATTGGTCTCTTTCAACTTCATCATTATCCTGCCTAATCCATATCGTCTCTTCCCAGTGCCAAAACTTCCTTCAATGGCATTCCTCTGCGCTCTGTCAGCTTGTTCTTGTTTATCTGAATAGGAATTATCGTTTACCGGACGGCCTAACCGAGGTCCAGATAGACGTATATTGTGCTCTTTGCAAAATCGTAAGTTTTCACCTGTCCTGTATATTTTATCCGCTAATACCGCCTCAGGATAGTATCCCATACGTTGCTTATATCGCTTTATTTGTTCTATCAGGAGTGTCGATTCATTGATATTATCCCATGAAATTGCATCAAGAATATGATATCCATTGATGCGCGAAAGAAATATCTTTGCCCCAAATTCAACCAATGCCTGTGCTTTCCCTCGAACAATTGGTCGTACATGGGGCTGGCTTATATTTACAATGCGGTCTGCTATAGAATTCTTATTCTCATCATACATCTGTTTTTGTTGTCGATACACTTCCCCAACAACCAAAAGATTCCTGTATTGCTGACGAGTCAACCCTTCAAGTACTGCTCCTCTCTGTATCAGTGCTTCAATATGATGAATATCCCTCCGAATATACTGTAATTGCTGCCTCAAAGCCTTCCGTAACCCCTTTTGTGTGTGTTTCCGACGTTTTATAGCCCTCAGATAATCCCGTCGTGCATTGTGCCTATATGTCCGTGGTTTGGGAATTCTTCCTTTCAACTGCTCATACAGTTTATCAATAATCTCCTCACATTTTTCCCGACTCTCATTCAGTACATTAAGATCGGTAGGATAGGTTATGTCTGCAGGTGCTACACTGGCATCTACTATCATAATCCCTGCGTTATCTTCCCCGCTCTCTGCTTTGGGTGTCCTGTCATCTGATGAACAGAAACTATCGCCATTACCCTTATCATTCTTATTATTCTTATCCCGCTTACTCAGCGTTCCATTGACAATGATATCATTGATCTTTGATAAAACTTCTTGCGATAAGCGTTTCCTGTAATGAACCATCATCGATGCATCAAACGGCGCTTTATCGGTATACTCATTAAGCCCAATAAAATATTGTAGATAGGGATTCTCCCGTATCTGCTCAACTGTTTCTTCGTCGGTAATATTCAATTTCTCCTTGATGATGAGTGAATCTAATGCCATGCGAAAGGTCTTGGCTGGCGCTCCCATATCTTTACTGAATAAACACGCATAGTGCGTTTCAAGCTCTTCCCAGGGTATTATCTTAGCAAGACGTATCCAGCGATTATCACTCCGAAGCTTACCGCCAAAAGGGATATAAAAGTTTTAAAATTCTAACTGTTCTTTATTCTTTGCTTTATACATGGGTTACCTCGTGCAAGAATTTTGCGACATAATTACCAGTTTCCTTGCACTTTTTCAAGCTGTTTTCTCTTTAAACACTCGAAAATTCAATACTTTTCACTTTTTCAGTAAGGCCTAATTGAAAAGCTGCCCACTTTAGGAGCAGCTTTTCAATTTTAAAATTCCTACAAATTTTTACTTTTCATTGTTGTATTTAGTTTCAAAGAAATGCTCTGTCTCTTCAACTATAACCTTACTGAGTAAAATTAACCCTATAAGGTTTGGAATTGCCATAAGGCCATTCATTGTATCTGCAAAGTCCCATACAAGGGAAAGCTTAACATAGGCGCCAATTGCAACAAAAAGCACCCATAGATATCTGTATGGCTTAATTACCTTAGCGCCAAGGAGATACTCCGCGCACTTCTCTCCATAGTAAGCCCATCCAAGAATGGTTGAATAAGCAAAAAGTATTATACCAATTGCAACTATCCATCCACCAAGCTTTCCAAGGCCAGAGGAAAAGGCAGCAGTTGTAAGTGCAGCGCCAGTAAGTCCAGAACCGGCATTTTGCCACAACCCCGTGATTGCAATAACAAGACCTGTAATTGAGCAGACAACTATTGTATCAAGGAATGTTCCTGTCATAGAGACAAGGGCCTGTCTTCCTGGATGATCTGTCTTTGCAGCCGCTGCAGCTATTGGTGCACTTCCAAGTCCAGCCTCATTGGAAAAAACTCCACGGGCAACTCCGAATCTTATGGCCTGAGCAACTGTTGCACCTGCAAAACCTCCTGCAACAGGTTCATGTCCTGCAAAGGCAGCTTTAATTATATACATAAAGGCCTCTGGCAGTTGAGATATATTCATTATTATTATTACAAGTCCACCAATTATATAAAATATAGCCATAAATGGAACAATCATCGCAGAGGCTCTTCCAATGCTTTTTATACCTCCAAGAACAACAAGGGCAGTAAGTGCTGCAAGGACAATTCCAGAGGCAATAACTGGAACTCCAAAGGTTGTCTCGATGGCAGCGGCAACTGAATTTGACTGAACCATATTACCTATACCAAAGGCTGCAATTGCACCAAAAAGCGCAAAGAGCATTCCAAGCCATTTCATCCCAAGGCCTCTTTCCAGAAAATACATTGGACCACCAGCCATCTCTCCCCTTTCATCTGTCACTCTGTATTTTACAGAGAGTATAGCCTCTGAATATTTTGTTGCCATACCCACAAGAGCCGTAATCCACATCCAGAAAACTGCACCAGGCCCACCAAGTGCTATTGCAGTTGCAACCCCTGCAATATTCCCTGTTCCTATTGTTGCAGCCAGTGCAGTCATAAGTGCCTGAAAGTGATTGATGTCTCCCTCGGAGGTTTCATCCTGATGCTTTGAAAAGGCAAGTTTAAGTGCATAAGGTAAAAATCTAAAACTGATAAATTTAAGTCTAATTGTTAAAAAAAGACCTGTGCCCACAAGCAAGATAAGCATGTAGGGACCCCAAACAAGAGAGTTCACCTCTCCAATGATTTTTGCTAAAGTTTCCAAAATCAAACCCTCCTTAAATTTAAAACACAGAACCAACAATGTCTCTGTCTATCTGTTTTATCTTTTGAAGCTGAATTACTTTTCACGAGCATTAGATAGATGTCAAGAAGATCTCATCACAGGCACCAGAATCCATAGCAAAAAAAACTCTTGACAAAACACTCTTTATAACCATTCTATTTACAATCTAACCTAAAAAAAGGAGTCAACTCTATGAAAAAGTTATTTATATTCATCTTAGCTTTCTCCCTGATCACTGTTTTTGTAGCAAAAGAAAGTGAAGCTCGTGCTATTGGTATAAAAGCAGGCTATACCATGCCAAAGGATGATCTTAAAGATTTTGATGACACATGGGCCTTTGGTCTTTATTTTGATATGGGGACATTTCTTATCAACGACTTAGATTTTAGACCAGGTATTGATATGTTCTCCCTCGAAAACCCAGATAATGATGCAAGAGATGTTGATGTATGGGGCATACACTTTGATTGGTACTGGCATTTCTTGGGCAAAAGCTCAATTGCTCCTTTCATAGGATTTGGACCTGTGCTAAACTACTATGACATGAAAAAGGATGATACTGCAAATGAAGACTCAGATGCAGGCGTTGACCTCTTTCTGGGAGCCGACATTAAAATTGGCGGAACACCTCTTTCTCTTATGGTCGAGGGTAGATTTAAATTCCTTGATATTGCAGCAAGAGATGAAACTGCGATGCAATTAAATATTGGTGTTGCCTATAATTTCTAAGAAAAATTACCACAGCATAAAAAAAGGGGCAGAAGGCCCCTTTTTTTATGCTTATACCATTCCTTTCTATTGACATATATTGCAGCCTCATTATTTTTATTACAAAGCTTTGGTGCAGGTAAATTTATGGAAGCAGCAAAAATCAAACGCAGAGAATCAAAAAAAATTCGTGTTGGCAATATATCAATTGGTGGAGATTCACCCATATCTATTCAGAGTATGACTAATATCCCAATTGAAGATACAGAGGGAACAATAAAACAAATTACAGAACTTCAGAAGTTGGGAGCTGACATTGTTCGTGTTGCTATAAGAAATGAAGAGGGGATTAACTCTCTTAAAAAGATCATAGCCTCTGTTAAAATTCCTCTTGTGGCAGATATTCACTTTGACTACAGGCTTGCTGTTGCTGCAATCAAGTCTGGCATTTCGAAAGTAAGAATAAACCCCGGAAATATTGGTCAAAGATGGAAAGTGGAAGAGGTAATCCTCGCAGCTCAGGATCACAATATTCCCATAAGAATAGGAGTAAATGGCGGATCCATAAACAGAAAAAAATACAACCACCCATCACCAGAGGCGCTTGTAGACTCTGCTATGGAAAACATTAAAATCCTTGAGGATTTTGAATACACAAATATTGCTGTGTCTCTTAAGGCCTCAGATCTCTTTACAACCATAGAGGCCAATAAGCTCTTTGCATCAATGCGCGACTACCCTATTCACATAGGCTTAACAGAGGCAGGATATGGCCTCAACTGCACTGTGCAAAGTTCCATTGCCATAGGTCACCTTCTCTTAAATGGAATAGGAGATACCATAAGAGTATCCATGACCGGTGATCCAAGAGAGGAGGTTATTGTAGGTAAAAAAATTCTGGAGTCATTGGGGCTTAGATTTTCTCCAATAAAAATAATCTCCTGCCCAACATGCGGAAGAACAGCTACAGATATAGATCTATTACAGATAGCGAAGACTGCTGAACAACGTCTTATAGAAAATTTTGAAGATAGCCTCAAAAAAAACCAAAAGACACTTACTGTGGCGATTATGGGATGTGAGGTAAATGGCCCAGGGGAGGCCAGTGAGGCTGACTTTGGACTTGCAGGAGGTCAGAGAGGGACCATGCTTCTCTTTGCAAAAGGAGAAAAGAAAAAATTGGTATCCATTGAAAAAGCAGTTGATGAGCTTATTGAAGCGATAGCCAATTATATCTAAGCTTTACTTTTTTATGAAAATTGCAGGATTTAAGGAATTGCCATTTTTCTTAATTTCAAAATGAAGATGAGGGCCTGTGGATCGTCCTGTATTTCCAGAAAAGGCTATTAACTCCCCTGTCTTAACATAATCCCCTAATTTTACCTTGATAGTTGATAGGTGACCATAATAGCTTTGATAGCCAAATTCATGTTCAATAACTACAAGGTTTCCATAGCCATCCATATATCCACAAAAAACGATCCGTCCGCTCCTTGCAGCATGGACCTTTGTCCCTACAGCGCATCCAAGGTCAATACCCTTGTGAAATTCCGTTCTTTTTGAATCAAAGGGATCCCTTCTTGAGCCAAAGCCTGATGTTGTCCTTAATTCCTTTAATGGAGACAAAAAGGCCTTACCGAGAAACAGAGCTCGTTCAATAGCAGATATCTTGCCATTGGGGACAAAAACAAATTTTTTATTCCAAAAATAATCTCCATTTACATGCTTTATATATTTCATATCTATTCCCTCAGTTGCAAGCATATCAATAATGTCTTTTTTCTTTTCAGTTGCAACTATTACACCGCGCATATTGGGAATATAAAGAGTAGTACCTGCTGTAACCTCAAAGGGAGATGTAAGATTGTTTACACTCATAAGAGTGTCCATGTCCATGGAACACCTTGACAATACCACCCAGAAGTTTTCTCCCTTTTTGACCTTGTATCTATAAAATTTAAGCTCAGGTAGTTCAGATTCATTTCTTCTGCTTTTTATGGTAAATATGGTCTTTTTGACATCTTCACGGATCTCTTTAACCTCCAGATTTACTCTATAGTCCAGGCTTTCCAGGGTTTTAATTGAATCTGCGTATAAATTCAGTGGGGATAACAAAATCCCTACCACAAAAGCCAATATAAACCTCAATCCCCTCATTGCAGATATTATCCTCTAAGTTATATAATCGGCAAAAAAGAAAAATTTTTTATCAAAAAAATTATGTCTCATAAGCTTAAATTTTGCGATATTTTTTTGATTTATAAGGCAATCTTATATAATTTTTTATTGTAAAAATAATACTATATTCAAAAAGTGATGAGAATGACCCTCTTTTTGAAAGAGCAATTACTCTCTCAACCTTTTATTTATTAAATTACTAAACCTAAAGAATTTTATTATTTTAAATAAACAGGTAATGCTAATGATTAAAAAAGACTTACTTTCACGATGGAATACAGAAAAATCTGAAGAGCTTTACGGTATAAAAAACTGGAGCGCTGGATACTTCAATATCTCCAATCAAGGGGAAGTAACAATAAGCCCCTTTGGCGCAAAATCTGATGTCAATGTAAGCATGATGGATATTATTTCTGGCATAAAACAGCGTGGGCTTGACATGCCTGTTCTACTGAGAATTGAAAACCTGCTGGACTCTCAGATTTCCTATATAAACGAATCCTTTCGCAAGGCTATAAAAGAGCTTAACTACCAGGGGGAATACAGAGGGGTTTACCCAATCAAGGTCAATCAGCAACAACAGGTAATTGAGGAGGTATCAAAGTTTGGTCAACGTTACCACCATGGTCTTGAGGTTGGCAGTAAGGCCGAGCTTATTGCAGCCCTCTCCATACTCAAGGATAAAGAGGCATGTCTTATATGTAACGGATACAAGGATGAGGAATTCATTGATCTTGGTCTATATGCTATCAAGATGGGCTTTAAGTGCTTCTTTGTTGTTGAGGTTCCAGGTGAGCTTGATTTAATTCTCTCTCGATCTGAGGCTATTGGCGTAAAACCAAATATTGGGATGAGAATTAAGCTATCCTCAAAAGCAGGGGGGCACTGGACTGAATCAGGTGGAGACAGGAGTATCTTTGGACTCAACACTGCACAGTTGATTGATGCTGTGGATATGCTAAAAAAGCATAATATGCTTGATTGCCTCAAGCTTCTCCACTATCATCTTGGCTCTCAAATACCAAACATCAGAGATATAAGAGCAGCTGTTGTTGAAGCCGCAAGAATTTATGCTGGACTTGTTAAAGAGGGAGCGCCTATGGGGTTCCTTGATTTAGGAGGAGGTCTTGCTGTTGATTATGATGGTTCAAATACTAATTTTGCAAATAGCAGAAACTACTCCATAGAAGAATATTGTGTGGACATAATTGAAATTGTCCAATCTATTATGAATGAGGAATCAATAGCCCACCCAACAATAGTTACTGAATCTGGAAGAGCAACTGTTGCATATTACTCTGTCCTCATTTTCAATGTCCTTGATGTTGCAAAATTTGAAATAACAGATATTCCAGATAACCCACCAGAAGGTGCGCATGATCTAATCAAAAGTCTTTACTACATACTAAAGACTATGAATGTAAAAAATATTCAGGAATGCTATAACGATGCCCTTTACTATCGCGATGAAATAAGAGAGCACTTTAAACATGGAAAAATTTCTTTGAGAGAGAGATCCTTTGCAGAGATAGTTTTCTGGAATATAATAAGCATAATTGCAAAAGAAAAAAAGAAGATGAAGCAATATCCTCCCGATCTTAGCGATATTGAATCAGCAATAGCAGATATATATTACTGCAACTTTTCAGTATTTCAATCTGTTCCAGATCACTGGGCAATCAATCAACTCTTTCCAATAATGCCTCTCCACAGACTCAATGAGATGCCTGAGAGATATGCTGTCATAGCAGATATCACCTGTGACTGTGATGGGAAGATTGACAGTTTTATAGATCTTCATGATGTAAAACACGTTCTCCAGCTTCATGATTTTCACGAAAATGAAGACTACTATCTTGGAATTTTTCTTGTAGGAGCTTATCAGGAAACATTAGGGGATCTCCATAACCTCTTTGGTGATACAAATGTTGTTAGCATAAGAATTTATCCCAATGGTGGCTTTGATTTTGTCCGTGAAATAGAAGGGGATACTGTTGCAGATGTTCTTTCTTATGTTGAATTTAACCCAAAACAAATGCTTTTAAATTTTAGAGAAGCTGCCGAGCAGGCTGTTCGTGACGGCTTTATCTCCGCAGAGGAAAGAAGACGAATTATGAATGCCTATGACAATGGCCTTAGGGGCTATACATATTTTGAAAAATAGGAGGAGACTGACATGGGAAAGGTTTTAATAATTGGCGCAGGTGGGGTTGGCCAGGTTGTAACTCACAAATGTGCTCAGGTGCCTGAGGTTTTTGAAGAGATTTGTCTTGCAAGCAGAACACTTGAGAAGGTTAAAAATATTGCCTCACAGATAAATAGACCCATAAGGTGTGAACAGGTGGACGCAGATGACGTTGCCCAGCTTGTTAAGCTCATAAAGGATTTTAAGCCTGATGTAGTTATAAACGTCGCACTACCCTATCAGGATCTTCCAATAATGGATGCCTGTCTTGAAGCAGGAGTTCATTACGTTGATACTGCAAATTACGAGCCAAGGGATGAGGCTAAATTCTGCTATAAATGGCAATGGGACTACCATGACAGATTTAAAAAGGCTGGGATAATGGCTCTCCTTGGCAGCGGATTTGATCCGGGTGTTACAAATGTATTCACAGCCTATGCTAAGAAGCATTACTTTGATGAAATACATGAGCTTGATATTGTTGATGTAAATGGCGGAAACCACGGACATCCCTTTGCTACAAACTTTAATCCTGAAATTAATATCCGCGAAGTCACTGCTGTGTGTAAACACTGGGAAAATGGTCAGTTCGTTGAAACGCCACCAATGTCCATGAAAAAAACCTTTGAATGCCCAGAGAATGTGGGAACATTTACAATTTACAGACTATACCACGAAGAGCTTGAATCTCTGGTTAAACATTTCCCAGAGATTAAAAAGGCTCAGTTCTGGATGAGTTTTTCTGATAACTATCTCAAGCACCTTGAGGTTTTACAAAACGTTGGGATGACCTCCATTGAGCCTGTAAAATTCAATGGCGTTGATATTATACCATTACAATTTCTAAAAGCCCTTTTACCAGATCCAGCGTCCCTTGGTCCAAAGACAAAGGGGAAGACCTGCATCGGCTGTATATGCAGGGGCGTTAAAAATGGCAAAGAGCTTGAATATTATGTCTATAACATTTGTGACCATGAGGAATGTTACCGTGAGGTTAAATCTCAGGCCATATCATATACAACAGGCGTTCCTGCCATGATAGGTGCCATGATGATTCTTAAAGGGATATGGAAAGGTGAAGGCGTTTTTAATATGGAACAATTTAATCCTGATCCATTTATGGAAGCGCTGAATAAATATGGACTCCCATGGAAGGAGATCTTCAGGTGATAGACTGGAACATTTTTTCCACTCCTTCTTTTGTTGTGGACCGTGTGCTCCTTGAAAAAAATCTCAAAGTCCTTTCCTCTGTGAGGGAAAGGACTGGTGTAAAAATACTCCTTGCACTGAAGGGCTTTGCGATGTTTGCTACATTTTCTCTGATAAGACAATATCTTCAGGGAACATGTGCAAGCTCACCCTTTGAGGCAAGACTTGGGAAAGAGGAATTCGGAGGAGATGTGCACGCCTTTGCTGCTGCATACAGTGATAGTGATTTTAAAGACTTACTTAAAACATCAAACCACATAGTCTTTAACTCCATGTCACAATACGAACACTTTCTCCCAATGATAAAAGAGTATTATGGGAAAATATCCTTTGGCTTGAGAATAAATCCTGAGCACAGAGAAACTGATGTAGAAATTTACGATCCCTGCGCTCCCTTTTCTCGCCTTGGCATAACAAAGAAAAACTTTCCAGAGAGATTACCTCCATACATTGATGGCCTACACATGCATACGCTATGTCAAAAAAACTCCGACTCCCTTGAACGAACAGTAGCCGCTGCAGAAAAAAATTTTGGCAATTATTTTAAGGAGTGCAAATGGGTAAACTTTGGCGGAGGTCATCACATAACAAGAGATGACTATGATATTGACAGGCTCTGTAATGTAATTGAAAATTTCAAAAAAAGATATAATACAGAAATATATCTTGAGCCTGGAGAGGCAGTTGCACTTAATGCTGGATTTCTGGTCTCTAAGGTTCTGGATATAACCGAAAACAGGATGCCCATTGCAATATTGGACACCTCTGCAGCAACGCATATGCCCGATGTCCTTGAAATGCCCTACAGACCATATATACTTAACTCAGGCGCTGCTGGAGAGTATGAATATACATATAGGCTTGCAGGGCTGTCCTGCCTTGCTGGAGATGTTATTGGCGATTATTCTTTTAAAGAGCCACTTAATATTGGTGACAGAGTAATCTTTACAGACATGGCAATTTATTCTATGGTCAAGACAAACACCTTCAATGGAATAAAGTTACCTGATATATATTACTATGACTCAGAAAGTCAGAAGATTTTGCACTATAAATCCTTTAGTTATGAAGATTTTATATGGAGGCTTTCGTGACGCGACTATTTTTTCTGGAAAGTGAAGGTGGCAAAACAACTGAAGATTCTCTATTTCATATTATTCCTGTCCCTTATGAAAAAACAGTATCTTATGGTAAAGGCACAGCTTCAGGGCCAGAGGCCATAATCAAAGCATCTCAACAGCTTGAGGCCTTTGACGGTAAATCTATTCCCTTAGAAAAAGGGATATACACTCATCCGCAAATTGATTGCACAGCTAAAGATAGAGAAGTTCTACATGAGCTCGAATGCAAAACCTTTGAACTCCTTAAAAAAAATAAAGTGCCTGTTATACTTGGTGGAGAGCACTCAATATCCTATGGACCAGTGCTGGCCCATAAAAAATATTTTAATACAATAGGAGTTATTCACTTTGATGCCCATGCAGATTTAAGAGATGAGATGGAAGGCAACAAATTTGCCCATGGATGCGTTATGCGGCGAATTCATGAGCAGGGTATCCCATTAATTCAAATAGGCACAAGGGCCTATTCCATTGAGGAAAAAACATACAGGAAAGAAAACCCAGATATAAAATTTTATGATGCCTCTGATATATATTTGAATAACAACTTCTCTCTAAAATTTCCCCACGACTTTCCTGATGATATTTATATCTCAATTGACATTGATGGATTTGATATTTCAATATTTCCACACACCGGGACTCCTGTCCCCGGAGGTTTATTATGGTATGACTTTTTTAAATTTATAGAATCAATACCTCCAGAGAAAAAGATACGAGGATTTGATGTTGTAGAGCTTGCTCCAACTAAAAACTCCCGCTCATCTGATTTTGCAGCAGCACAGCTTGTATACAATATGATGGGGATCATATCAAGGAGAATATAGCAAACCTTTAAATCAAACTACTGCTGGACCTCAACATCATCAAAAAAAATCTTATCCTTGGAAGTGCCTCCTGCATCCTTTTCATAACAGGCACGGATTGCAACTTTGATGGCAACAGCATCCTGTGGTATCTGAGAGGAACTCCTTTCATAAAATACTCTCTGCCATTGCCCCTGCTCATCCAGGGATATTTTTGTCATAGTGGCTGATGCTGTAGAGGCCTTAATGGTACATTCCTTATCTGCAAAATAATAGATCTTTAGACTCACACTTACTCTCTCTGCAACAGCGCCAGATACCTCCTCAAGGAAAAACCACACAGATAAAATGGAATCCTTTGATGGATTTATCTCTATAGCAGAGCTCATCAATTCTCTCCCGCTTATGGTTGATGTTAAGCTGGCAAAGCTTGCTGAGTAATTTCCACTATGCGCAAAACTATTGGTTGAAACCACGCCACCTGATCCAGTCATTGTCCATTTAAAAGGTTGGTTTTGATCATTAAATTCTTCAAAGGAATAATTTTCAATTGGCAGTCTGCTCATCTTTTTAACATCTATGGAATAAACTTTACCTTCACCATAGTTATTATTAAGGTTAATATTGATTGGATTATCACTCTCCAGGGGAATTCTCTCCACTTCCCCATTAAGCAAAATAGAACGTCCTCCAATCTCTGCAAAAAAACTTTCACGAGCTATTGCAATTATTTCTATGGAGGAGACCTCTGCTGGAACAGTAAGATAATACTGTGTAATATCAGGTTTAAACTCTGGCCAAAGCTTACCTGGTGAAGCAGATAAAAAATCCAAAGCAACATTTTCCTCAAGTGAATAATCTTCTGAATAAACAGCCCTTTGTGATGTCTCTGAAATGCAGGACTTTTCCTCAAGTGCTGGATTGCAACAGAGGCTTAAAATCAAAAAATAAAGCTGCAATAGTATAATTTTCTTGCCCACAAAGATCCTCCAGAGAAATCATTTTGGCGCTTTGAAAGATTATACGATTGCCACAGTTATTATTTAAAAATTTTTTGTGCTTTCAAAAATTTTTTACGCAGATCAAATGCTGGCAAGCTCCATATCTCCATAGGATAAATAAAGCTCAACAGTATTTTCAATATCTGAATTACTCACAATTGAGCCATAGTGTTTTCCTGTAATAACCTTAATTTTTGAATCAGAAAAGAATTTCAATAAAGAAACAAATTCCTTAACGTCATTGGAATCAAAATCTTCCATGTTACGAATATCAAAAACACAAACCTTGCCATTGACCTGCTTCATAAAAAAGGAGTTAAAAACTGTTTTTACATCATTTTTAAATCCATTATCCTTAATGGAACCACGCATTATTATTAAAGCCATTTCCCCTTTTCGTGCAATCTCTATAAAAATATCATCATTTTGACTCTTCTTTATATCAGCATGGGCTATTGCTGATTTTATTTTAAGATTAAGTTTATCAGGATCATAGGGCTTCACAATATAATCAGAAATGCCATACCTCATGGCCTCAATTACGCTTGTCCTTTCTTTATTACTGGTAAGCATTATCACTGGAATATCTCTTGTAGCCTTATCTCTTTTTAGATTAGCCAAGACATCAAATCCACTCATTACTGGCATGTTGATATCAAGCAAAATAACATCAGGGACAAACTCCTTTGCAATCTCAAGACCTCTCTTTGCAGCTCTTTCAACAAAGACTCTATAGCCAAAGGATGAGAGTTGAGATTCAAGAATCCCAAGAGTAGTTTTGTCATCATCAATTGCAAGAACTGTTTCCATAAAAAACCTCAAATACAATCTAATTTATATAGCTTTTATAAAGCATAAGTTCATTTTCAGACTCATTTATCATAGATATATAGTCACTATCTTCTTTGTTATGGGCTTTGCTTTCAATTAGGTCAAAAATTTCAGCCAGAGAGTTCAATCTCAAATTATAAGCTGCACCTTTTAGTTTGTGAGATAACTTTTCTATATCCTGAAAATTCTTTTCTTTCTCTGCAAGTTTAAGAGAATCGATCACCTCTGCAGCATCATCAAAAAAATCCATTAAAATATTTTCTAAAACATTAACAGGAATTTTAAGCTCCTCTGCAACACCTCTAAGGCTATAAAATCCACCATTCCTCCCATCAGATGAAATTTCCATTTCTTCTTTATTTTCTGAAACAGGAAGGTATCTCTCAAAAATTTTCTCAAGCCTATTCATCTCAATTGGCTTCATGAGATAATCATCCATATCAGAAATACCTGGAACTCCATGCTCCCATGGGATAGTCTTTGCAGTTAAGGCAACTATAGGAATCTTTTTATCTTTACCAGACTCATACTCTCTTATCATCTTCGCAGTTTCAATTCCATCTGCAACAGGCATGTGTATATCCATAAAGACTAAATCATATTCACCTTGGCAGAACTTGTCAAAAACCTCAAGTCCATTGCCAGCTATATCAACATCCAGCCCATAATCCCTTAAAAGAAGCATGATAAGCTTCTGGTTTACTTTATTATCCTCACCAACTAAAACTCTTCCATGAAATTTTTTCCTTAATTTTTGCTCAGTATCCTGCCCCTTTGACAATTTTGTTTCTTCAAAATTAAAACCACAAATTTCCTTCAATAACTTATAAAAGTCATCTGGAAAAATAGGCAAAGAAATTCTATTCCCAAAAAAATTCAAAACATCTTCAGGAGTATCATGAATGATTCCAGGAAAAACAAGGATAAATTTATCTTTATTTACAGATAATCCTCCAAGGCTATAAAGTTCAAGTTTAATGTGATCCGAGTATAAAATAAAATAAAAATCAAAATCTTGTTTCAAGGAAGATTTAATATCAGAAAAAAAAGACACATCAAAATTAAAGCTATTGAGATAATACTGAATGTTTATAAAATTCATATCGTCGGGAATAGAAGAGACAATTACAGCCTTAAGACTTAATCCCTTAACCCTATCAGCCTTGCATTCATCTTGAATAATCTCTGCCTCAAGTGTAAAATAAAACTTACTGCCAATTCCAGTCTTGCTCTCAAGTAATATCTCACTTCCAAGTAGTTTTGCAAGATTTGCACTTATAGCCAGTCCAAGACCTGTGCCTCCATATTTTCTGGTAACACTTCCATCAGCCTGAGTAAATGGTTCAAAGATCATCTTCTGCTTTCTTTCAGGAATACCAATACCTGTGTCTGAAACAGAAAAATTGATCATACAGCGACTTTCTTTTTTTCTAAAAATCTTTGCCTCAACTATTACTGTTCCACCTTCTGGTGTAAATTTAATAGCGTTGCTAATTAAATTAGAAAGTATCTGCTTTATTCTCAAAGAATCCTGTTTTATCAAAAGAGGGATCGCTGGATCTATAAAAGTCAAAAAAGTAATTCCCTTATCAAGAGCTTTAACATTAAAAAGCCTGCATAGAGATTCTACCTCACCATATAGATCAAAAATAAGAGGATTTATAACCAGTCTCTTGCTTTCAATTTTTGAAAAATCCAGTATATCATTTATTATCTCAAGAAGATTTGATGCACTTCTTTTTATTATTTCAATGAATTCTTTCTGCTGATCATTAAGCTCAGTTCTCATTAAAAGTTCAATAAACCCTGTAATACTATTAAGAGGGGTGCGAATCTCATGACTCATATTTGCAAGAAACTCACTTTTTGTTCTGTTAGCGATTTCTGCAGTTCTTCTGGCCTTTTCAAGCTCAATAAGGACCTTTTGCTTTTCAGTTGTATTACGCAAAATTACCAGAACCTCATCATCCTCAACAGCTATAAATCTTGCCTCATAAAATCTCTCCTCTCCAGATATTACAACAGAATATTCATATACCTGAATTTCTCTTGTTCTTATTGCTTCAGATATATAGCGAACTACCTCCGCTGATATCTCAGCAGGAAATATTTCGTTAATCCTTAACCCAAGCATTTTATCAAGATAGACACCCCTATTATCAACACGAAACATTATATCCGGTATGGCCTCAATTAGAGCTCTGTTTCTGGCTTCGCTTTCTCTAAGAGATCTCTCTGCCAAGACTCTCTCTGTAACATCCTCCAGATAAAGCATTATACACTCAAAGGGCTCTTCATCTATTTTGAAGGACATGGTCCTGAAATCAAAAAATCTCTTATCTCCATTTACGTCTATTTCTATAGAAAAATTATTGTCCCTTTCTGTAAAAAATTCACTTCGCAACTCCTGACTTGCATATTTTTTCAAAAAATCTTTAATATTGCTGCCGGGGACAATCTCACCAGCAAGATTTCCTAAAACAACACGAGACTTCTCACTTAATGTCAAAACTGCCCCATCTTTTTCAAGAAGGACAAGAGGAACAGGCATGGAGTTTATAAATTTTAAAAAATTCTTCATAGCACCTGTTAAATAAAGCTTACTAAAAATTTATTATAAATAATAGCAATAATCCATTGCTAATTTCAATATAAATTTTAAGAATAATTTTTTATATTGACATAACTTCTCTATGGTTACTATATTATTCAAAATAAATATTTTTAGTAATTCTATCTTTATTCCGATAATTATAAAGGAGCAGAAGCAATAAATTTTTGACTTTTGAGAATTTCTCATGTAGGTTTAATAAAATTTACCGGTGACAATATGGATTCTGGAATTCAGGAAAATTCAACTGACACAATACTCATAGTAAAGGGACGATTTAAATCTTCCTCCGCAAATCTCTATGGCCTTTTTCTTATGATCTTCAATCAATTTAGAAAGCTGGAAACATATCATGCAATAGTTTCTTCATATTCTGACATGTATGAGTATGAGCCTCATCTTTCATGGGAAAAATACGAAGAAATTATAGTAGACCGAAAATGGAGAGGTAATTATAATAACAGCATGACAGCTTCTATTATGGATGCCTTTACAAACCTCTCCAATGACCCAAAGGCGACAAAATTACTTTATGACCATGTATATAACTACGATTATGACCAGATGGATATCATCCTCTATGATATGATCAACAGAATAATACATGACAAAAATCTCACAATGGAGACAATTATAGAAGAACTATCTGCTCAGGAATTTCGTCAGGCAAAGGAAAGCAGAACAACAAAAAAAGAAGAAGAAAGCCCCAGAGAGGAAGAACAAAAAAAGGATCAATCGGTAATACTGCAGGTAAAACCAATAGTTGCACCTATCCATGGAAAACCAATATACAGCCTTCGCATTGGCGACAGGATTATGCTTAGAATAATGCCTGTATCCAGCAGGGAAAATTACTATATAGATTTATTTAACTTGCGAGAGGAGAAGACCATAAGGCCAATTCCTGCAACAGTTGTAGACATTAAGGCCTCTATGGGGAAAAATAACCCTACAGAGATACTTACAGAAATATCACCAGGGGTATATGGACTCTTTATAGAAGAAGAAAAGCAGGTGAAGCTAAAACTCTATGATCCAATGACAGATGCTGCTATAAATTCAAAGGGGAAAACATTGCTGCCTTCTGGAGTATCAGAAGAGGAAGAATCATCATCAATGAAAAATATACTGATTTTAGGTGGTCTTTTTATTCTTATTCTATTTTTATTTATTTTACTAATTTTAATAAGCTGGTAGATTAGACTTTATATGAACTCAGATAAAGAATACATTATAAAATTTGCTCACGATAATAAAATTAAATTTATACGGCTGTGGTTTACAGATATCTTAGGCTTTTTAAAAAGCTTTGCTATAACAATAGATGAACTTGAAGACGCTATAAATGAAGGCGTAAGGGTAGATGGTTCCACTCTTCAGGGATTCATACGCTCAGATGAAGAAGAGATGATAGCTCTGCCAGATATACACACATTCCAGGTCCTTCCATGGAGGCCAAAAGAAGATGCAGTGGCCAGAATGTTCTGCGATATATACACTCAAAACATGACACCCTTTGAAGGCGACTGTAGATATATTCTAAAGAAGAATCTCCAGAAGGCCTCAGCTAAGGGCTTGACCTATTACACAGGAGCAGAGATTGAATTCTTCTTTTTTAGAAATTTCAACAAGCCAGAGGTTCTTGACCATGGTGGATATTTTGATCTAACCCCTCTTGATACAGCATCAGATTACAGAAGACAAATAGTTCTCACACTGGAAAAAATGGGAATTGACGTAATCTCTTCTCACCATGAAGGAGCACCCAGTCAGCATGAAATTGATCTCAGACACGAAGATGCTCTGACAACTGCAGATAACATAATGACATTCAAACTCATAACAAAAGAAATAGGCCAGCTTAACAATATATATGCATCATTCATGCCAAAGCCTTTAACAGGACAAAACGGTTCTGGAATGCATATTCATCAATCTCTATTTAGAGATGAAACAAATATTTTCTACGATAAAAGCAAAGAATTTTCTCTTTCCGATGAAGGAAGATATTTTATTGCGGGATTGTTGTGCCATTGCCATGAATTTTCAATAATCACAAATCAATGGATAAATTCATATAAAAGACTTATTTCTGGATTTGAGTCTCCTACCCATGCTACATGGAGCACAAAGAGTCAAGCAGCTCTTGTGCGAATCCCGCAAAGCAGATTTAACAAACCAGAATCAATGCGCATAGAGCTTAGATCCCCTGATCCTGCATGTAATCCTTATCTTTCTTTTTCTGTAATGCTTGCAGCGGGGCTTAAAGGTATTGAGGAAAAATATGAATTGTCAGAGGAGTTAAAGAGCTCATATAATGACTCAAAGGAGATTTCAAAATTTAGACCATTACCAATGCAATTAAATGAGGCGTTGTCTTATTTTGAAAAAAGTCATTTTATGAAAGAAACTCTTGGAGAATTTATCCATTCAAAGATAATTGAAAACAAGCTCTATGAGCAAGAGCTTTTCAATAAAGTTGTGACAGATTATGAAATAAATACATACCTCCCCAAATTATAAAGCAATGAAAAATCTATCCGTTTCACTTATAGGTTGTGGTAGAATTGGTTTTTTACTTGAGGAGGATCCTCTGAGGAAAAAGCCCTGTACTCACTTTGGTGGAGCTTTAAAGGCAGGGATCACTATCACCTCTGCCTGTGACAGGAGTTTAGAGAGACTTGAACAATTTAGCAAAAGAGCAAATATCCCCAAAAAACACTGTTACTTAGACCACAGAGAATTGCTCAACATTGAAAAACCTCAACTGGTTATAATTGCAACAAACACAGACTCCCATGGAGAGATCGCAGTTGATGCAATTAACTCAGGAGCAAAAGTAGTAGTTTTGGAAAAACCCATTGCTCATTCCCTTGAGGCAGCTCAAAGAATTATAGATGCAGCTGCAAAAAATAAAGCAGCCTTAATAGTCAATCACGAAAGGCGCTTTGATGCAAGATATAAAAAAGTAAAAGAGATGATAGAGAAATCCGAGATTGGGGAAATCCGAACAGTCAATGCACGTATACTTACAGGGGGATACAAAGGCAAATCTTCTATACTGGAAGGAGGAGGCCCTCTGCTACATGACGGCACTCATATTGCAGATATTTTGAGATTTTTCTTTGGTGAGATTAAACTCTCCAGAGGAAAATTTGAGCGATTTTCTAAAAACTATGGATTTGAGGACTTTTCAGTTGCATGGCTTACAACTGAAAATGGAATAGAGATTTTTCTTGAAAGTGGAGGCAAACGGAGATTCTTTCTTTTTGAAATTGAGATCTGGGGAACTGATGGGAAAATCTTAATTGGCAACGGTTATAATAAATTATACAAAAGCGAACCATCCAGGCTCTATACAGGATTTCGAGATCTTGTAGAACAACCCTTCCCTCACTACAAAGAGAACAACTGCTTTCATGAACTTTACAAAAATGCAAAAAAGTTGCTAAAAGACTCCCAAAGCCCAAACCCATCATCTGCCATAGATGGATACAGGGCGCTGGAGATTATTCATTCAATATACCTCTCCTCTCATAAAAACGAAAGCATCTCTTTGCCCCTTAAATCGAAATCAGTAAACTTAAAAAAAATATTCAACCTCAAAGACTAAAGAAATCCATTCTCCGCAAGCTTTTTAAGCAACTGATTGTCTCTCTCTATGGCCATTTCATCATCACCATGGTATGAAGAAAATTTTAAAATGCTTTCAACATAACGAGCCAAAATATCTGTCTCAATATTGACATCATCACCTGCCTTCCAGGTCTTTATATTTGTGTTTTCAAGAGTCTCAGGGATCAGGTAAAGTTTAAATCCACTTTCTTCTACAGATACAACAGTAAGGGAAATACCATCAACAGCAATAGAACCCTTTGGAACAATATATTTCATCTCTTTCTGAGGAACAGCAATATCCACCTCAAGTCCCCTATAATCCCGTGACAGACTCTTTACCTTGGCCTTAAAGTCCACATGCCCCTGCACTATATGTCCCCCAAGCCTTGAGGATAGAGTTAAAGCTCTTTCAAGGTTTACAATTCTACCGGGCGTAAAATTCCCCAAAGTAGTGACAGAAAGAGTAACCTTAGAAACAAAGACCGAAAAGGAAGTTTCGCTCCACTGGACAACAGTTTGGCAGGCTCCATTTATTGCAATGGAATCCCCCTTTTTCACCCCCTCTAAAACTTTTTTGCATCTAACAGTAAGAATTTTACCCTCACCTTCAGGTGTAAGGCCTTCCACAACTCCAAGCTCTTCAATAAGTCCTGTGAACATATTTCCTCATATCCTCAAAAATCTTTTTTTTTAAAGAGATTTTTTTAGAAATCTCTCTGTAACTATATTTCCTCACATCCTCAAAAACCTTTTTTTAAAGAGATTTTTTTTAGAAATCTCTCTGTAACTATATTTCCTCATATTCTCAAAAACCTTTTTTTAAAGAGATTTTTTTTAGAAATCTCTCTGTAACTATATTTCCTCA
>MWCI01000032.1 GCA_002069965.1 Spirochaetes bacterium ADurb.Bin218
TTGATTTAGATGGAGATGCTGTTAATATTATAACGATGCATGCAAGTAAAGGTCTTGAGTATCCAATAGTTTTTTGTCCTTATCTATCTGATATAGGAAAGCTATCTCAGGATTTTTTTGTCTATCACGATCCAGATAATTCTTATAAGCCTGTTATGTTTATAGGAGATTCAAAAGATGGTGGGGATGGTAGATCTCTTGCTGATAAAGAAAGGCTGGCTGAGGATCTGAGGCTTATGTATGTTGCACTGACAAGAGCAAAGTCGCAGTGCAGAATTTATATACTTAACCACAGAGATTTTTATAGATCGGCGTTGGCTTGTCTTTTTGCCTCAGATTGCAGCAAGGAAAAGTTTGATTTTAATCAAATAATAAAAACATTATTCTATATACAAGGAAAGTCAGGTGGATATATAAATTTTTCTTATCTTAGAGAAGATGATATAAGTATAAGATTCACAGCACAGGAAATGGGACCTGAGAACTTGCAATGTAAAATTTTTAATGGAACAATTAAGAAAAATTGGTCTATTCAAAGTTATAGTTCCATTGCCAACCGTTTCAGTGACGAGAAAGGAGAGCCAGATGCAAAAAAATTTTTAGATATTCAAAATAATATTTTCCCATCAGGGACAAAGGCTGGGCTTTGCATTCATGAGATATTTGAGAAACTTGATTTTAACCAGAGAGATGATGTAACGCTCACTGAGACCATAAGACCTCTGTTGAGAAAATACGGATTTGATGATAAATGGGTAGATTATCTAAAAAATATGTTTATAGCCACAACAGATTGTCCTTTACCAGAGGCGAATATAAGACTTTCATCTATTGATAAATCTCATCGCATCAGCGAACTGGAATTTAATTTCCCACTTAATGGATTTTCATTTTCTGAATTCAGAAAAATATTTCACAATGCTCCTTCATATTCTGGGATGATTTATAATATACTGTCTGACAATGATGAGACTTTTGCTGGTTTGATGAAAGGATTCATAGATTTACTCTTTATGGTAGGGGATAGATATTATATAATTGACTGGAAGTCCAATCTTCTGGAGTTTTATACTCAGGATAATATTGAATCAGAGATGTCCTTGCATAACTATTATTTGCAGTATCATATATATACACTGGCACTTCATAGATATCTCAAGTGGCGAATGGGAAGTATTTATAGTTATGATAAAAATTTTGGAGGGGTTTTTTATATATTTGTGCGCGGTATATCTCAAAATGGCAATGGCATATTTTATGATCTGCCAGATAGCTCTGTAATAAATAATATGGATAAACTTTTCACTGGTGAGTTTTAATATGAGTGCTTTGATTGAAAAAATAAGATCCTCAGAGATTTTTGAAAAGATTGATATATATCTTGCTGATTTTATATATAGCAATAGTAGAGATAAATCGGATATCATTTATATTCTTGTAGCTTTGCTTTCTTACAGAATAAGGAGAGGTGATATATGCCTTGAGATTGAAAAGATTGCGGGAAAGGATCTGAATGAGTTACTTGATGAGAGGTTGTCTGATGAAATTATAAAAATCCCTTCTATAAAACAAATACTGTCTGTGCTTAATAAAAGTGAGGTTGCAGGCTCAATAGCAAAAAGATTCCCTTTAATTTTAGATCTTGATCGAATTTATTTTGAAAAATATTTTTTCTTTGAACATGGGCTTGCAGAGATGATTAAAAATAAACTCTCAAATAAAAATCATGCGGCAGATCTGAAAATTAATAAATCGCTTTTTTGCAAATTATTTGCATTTGATAATGAGATAAATTGGCAGGCTATTGCAGCTATATCATCTTTGAGTTTTAACTTCTCTGTAATATCTGGAGGTCCAGGCACAGGGAAAACCTCCACTGTTTTAAAAATAATAGCACTTATGCTTGATCAAAATCATGACTTAAAGATAGCTCTGGCAGCTCCCACAGGTAAGGCTGCTTCAAGATTAAAGGATTCCATTGCATCTCAAATTAAAAGCCTTGATATAGATGAGACAATTGCCCAAAGGATTCCAACAGAAACCTTTACTATCCATAGGCTGCTTGGAACAAGAATTGGCTCTCATGAATTTATACACAACAAGAGCAATCCTCTTGATTATGATGTCATTGTTGTTGATGAGTGTTCTATGGCAGATTTAGCTTTAATGTATAGATTGTTTTCTGCACTAAAAGAAGATTCAAAGATAATACTTCTTGGAGACAGAGATCAACTGGCCTCTGTTGAGGTAGGTGCTGTCTTTGGAGATATTTGTGATAGAGGAAAAATTCATGGATATAGCTCTCTTTTTGCTGGTCAAATTTGTTCCCATATAGGTCAGTCATATAAGGATCAAATAGACATTGATGAAAATGCAACAGCTCTTGCAGATGCTTTGACAATACTAAAAAAAAGTTACAGATTTGGCAGTGATAGTGGCATAGGAAGGCTTTCCATTGCCGTAAGGAATGGTGATACAAAAGAAATAGAAAACTTAGCCAGAGAGCATAATCTTGAGGATATATCTATTATAAAATGTGATTATAGTGAAATCAAAAAAATTTATAGGGAGAAGGCTTTAAATTTTACTTTTCATGTTGGAGCAATTCATGAAGAAATCTTATCGTTTATAAAAGGCTGTTGTATTCTCACTGCCACAAGGGTCGGGATATATGGATTGCAAGCTATGAATAGATTGGCAGAGAATATTCTTTCAATGGAAAACATCATTGCTCCATGGAACAATTTTTATCCTGGACGACCTATTATGATAACAAGCAATGATTATAATCTTTTGCTTTTTAATGGAGATATAGGAGTTATTGCCTCTGATGGGCAAGACTTTAAGGCAATTTTTGAAAGGTCAGATGGTTCTGAATTTAAAGTGAGTCCCGCAAGGCTGCCAGAGCATGAAACAGCTTTTGCAATGACTGTGCATAAAAGTCAGGGTTCGGAGTTTGATGAGGTGATTGTTGTTTTACCAGAGAGTCAAAGCCTGATTATGACAAGGGAGCTTTTATATACTGCAATAACAAGAGCAAAGAAAAAAGTTATTATTGCTGCAGATCTAAAAACTATAAAAGAAATGTCTCAAAGGCCTATGGAGAGAATGACTGGCTTGAGAGATAGATTGTGGAATCTATAGTGAGACCTTTTGAATGTATTCTCTCAGGTATTCTCTCAATAGCTCTCGCAGGACAGGATCTTTTTCACTGGAGTATATGTCAAATAAATGAATTATGTCCTTTGAGTTTTTGATGCGCTGCAAAGAAAATAAAGCAGCAGTGCGGACATACCTTGAGGAGTCATTTTTGAGTTGATTAAGAAGTATTTCTGATTTTTGAGCGTGCCTTAAGTTTCCAAGAGAGTTGCAAGCCTCGGCTCTGATTCTGTAGTCGTTGTCATTCAGACAGTCAATGAGGGCATTAAAGGCCTGCTCCTTTTCACTTATAACCCCGAGGCAGTATATGGCCTTTATTCTAATATCAAAATTTTTTTCTGATTTTGCTATAAAGGTGATTCCAGATATATTGCCGCTTTTGCCAAAGGTGATTATTGAATCAAGGATAGCTTTTTTTATATCGTCATCTTTTTCTGTTTCAAGCATTTGGGATAAAGTTGCAGCAGCCGAGGAGATTTTTAAAATCCTCAGGGTTTGAATTGATGTCAGAGTGAGTTCTTTATTCCCTTCTTTGATTATGGACAAAAGTATAGGTGCAGATTGAGTATCTTTAAATAAAGCAATTGCCTCAATAGCTCTTTTTCTTGCCTCTAAGTTTTCATCGCTTTTTGCAATCTGTTTTATTTTCGTTAAAGACTCTTTGATCTCATTTTCTGTGGCGCACTTTATTGCATATATCCTGACAGATTTATTTTCATCATTAAGGAAGGATATTACAAGATTTTTGAATCTTACATCATAGAGGTAGTTTAGAGCCTCTAAAAGATAAATTCTTTCAACAGGATTTTGGCTTTTGCTTAAAATTAAGAGCTTTGGCAGAATTCGGTCGTTCCCTTCTTTTTTGAGGAGCGATGCAGCTTTTTGTCTAACCTCAGTTGATGGTGAGATAAGTTTATCAGCTATATGGAGAGTAAAAATTTTCTCAGTATGTAGATATTCAAGAAGATCTATTTCAATTTTGGAGTTGTTGGTTTTGCTAAGTATTTCTATCCATGTACCTGCGATCTCTGTTGATGGATAAAGTTTTAGAGTTTCGATAATTCTCATTCTCACGAGAGAATCGTCATCATCGAGATATTCATCTCTCAGAAGAGATGGAATGTCTTCTGGATGATTTTCTTTTATATAAGAAAGAGCTTCTTCATAAGCAGGAGATTTGCCTTTTATTATTGCTTTAATAATCTTCTTTTGCTCCATGGCAAAGGAAGAAAGGCTCCCCGTAGCAATTAAAAATAGGGCTATTACTAATTTCGATAGCTTCAATTTTATTCGTAAACTCCATGAAGATATGTTATTGCAATAGCCTTGGTTATGGTTTTGTCAAGGGAAGTTTGATTTTTTTTGATAAATTGATACATTATCATCATGATTGCACCTACAAGCATTGATGCAGCAACAGATGGCTCAATATCTCTTTTGTAAACTCCGAATTTTTTTAAGGTTTCAATCTCCTTTGAAATTATTTCAATGACCCGTGCAATAAAAACAGAAACCTTGTCAGATACCTCATCATCAATACCGGAAATGTCTCTGTATATTAATTTGATAACAATTGGCTCATTTGATAAAATGGAAAGGCAGGCTGCTATTCTGTTATCGACAAAATCTATAATCTTATTGCTATCTGCCTTTTTATCCAGAAAGTCTTTAAGATCATCTGGATCAAGAACCTCTTCAATATCATCACAGACGTTTTCAAGAATTGCATATAAGATTTCTTTTTTATTGCTGAAGTATTGATATACAGTTCCTCTTGCAATATCAAGATGATCACAGATCTGCCCAATGTGAGTGCTCTGGAAGCCCTTTGTTAGAAACATTTCTTTGGCAGTATCTATTATTTGTTGCTTCCTTTTTTCGCCTTTAGGTGGCATTGGTTTTACCTCATAGATTGTATAATTATTGTATTCAAATTTGTGCTTTTAAAGAGATTAAACCTATATTTTACGTCCCTTTGTATTTTTATTGCCCATGGATCTAAGCCTTTCAAGCTCTTCTCTTATGGGGATCAAGGCTTCATTTAATTCCTGAATCATCTGTTCTGCTTTGTCCTGTAATTCCTTGCTCATATACACCTTTATTTTGATAGAACCAGCAAATTTATTATTTATATAACATTATCGTAAAAATAATGGAAATACAGGAATTTTTTATTATCTATATAATTTAAAATAAATAATGTGTTTTTATTTTTTAAAAAAATAAAATTTTATTCTTAAAGGTCAATAAATTTTTTGGGGTATTTGAAAAAATGGAGCGTTTTGTGGAGCTTAGAAGGTTAACAGGAAAGTCCTCAGGCCATCCTGTTAACCAATTTTCCGGTTGCCTCACTTTCCGGTTTTAGCTTTATTTCTGAGCCTATGAGCATAAATAGAAAATTCTTGATCTCATTTATATCCATAGTTGTTTCTTCAAGGATTTCCCTTTTAAGCTCTATTTCTTTCTGGCTTATATTTAGATCATTCTTTGTTGCAGGAGTAGCGATAATAACATCCCTTCCTCCCTGGGCAGATCCTCTGCTTGCAATTAAGTCCGGAAAGTAGTTGTTATTCAAGTTGATATTCATCTCATGAACCTCCTTGTTCATGTTTTGCTATAATATCGGTAACTTTTTAAATATTGATAAGATTTTTTTGTAAATTTTCACTAATTATTCCTAAATATAATTTTTAGTGTAAAATTAAGAAAATATTATCTCCGCCGCATTCGGGGGTGGGGATAATAGAGTATTTTTATTTTAAAAAAGTTAAGGGGTAAATACTGGTAAATTTTTGAATTTGAATATAGGAGTCAAATATAGCACTTAGGTATTTTTTTAAATCTTGACATTGGGAGTTAATTTTTTAATCATTTGTTAAGCATTTAGCTATTTTAGAGGTTTTTATGTCACAATTGGAAGAAATTGCTTCGGGGTTGAGCCTTTTGCTGCAAAATTTAAAGTGCGATTTTGCAGAAATCAGGTTAACTCAAGGTGTTGGTCAGTCTATATCTCTGGCAATGGATCAGGTGGATTCCATCTCCTCTGGAGAAGTTGTTGGAGGTTCTGTGAGAGTTTTGAAAAATGGATCATGGGGATTTGTAACATTCAACGATCTTTCTAATATAGAGAGCTTTGTAAAAAGCGCAATGGATTGTGCCTCCTTAAGCCCTTCAGGTAAGTCCGGGGTTGCAAAATACAGTGCTTCTGTAAAAAATTTTTCAACACCCTTTGTGGAAGATCTAAAATCAATTTCTTTTGAAGAGAAGTTTGAGATTATTTCTAAATATAATGATATAATAAAAAATTCTCCAAAGATACAGACCACGAAGTCTATCTACAGAGAGTCCACTGGCAAATATATTTACCTGAACAGTGAAGGGACGCAGCTTTCTTATGATAGAATGCACTGTGGAATATCATTGACTGCTGTTGCAAAAGATGGAACAATTATACAACCCTTTCATGATTCAATCTCTGGATATGGTGGATTTGAAATCGTCCGTCATCGTGAGGCTATGGCAGAGAGGGTTATCAAAATTGCCATTGATATGCTTGAAGCAGAGCCTCTTGCTGGAGGAGTTTATAATATAATTGCAGATCCGAGGTTAAGTGGAGTTTTTATTCATGAGGCCTTTGGGCATCTATCCGAGGCAGATTTTGTCTATGAGAATGAGTCCATGAGAAAGCAAATGGTTCTGGGCAGAGAGTTTGCCTTGCCAGATTTCACAGTTGTAGATGATGGAGGAATTGAATCTTTATCTGGATATATCCCTTTTGATGATGAGGGAATTGCACCTCAAAAAACCTACCTGATAAAAAATGGAATACTGACAGGCAGGCTCCATTCAAGGGAAACAGCCTTTAAGATGAATGAAGAGACTACAGGCAATGGACGAGCAATAGGTGTTATGCGCCAGCCAATAGTGCGAATGACCAATACATATATAGAAAATGGACCTTATCAGAAAGATGATCTCTTTGCAGCTATGGATGATGGCATATATGCCCTTGATGTTATAGGAGGCCAGACAAATCTTGAGATGTTTACCTTTACAGCAGGTTATGGTTACAGAGTAAAAAATGGCAAGCTTGGGAAGATGTTTCGAGATGTTGTCCTTTCGGGAAATGTTTTTACCACTTTAAAAAATATTTCAATGATTGCAAATGATCGGCAGATGTTTGGAGGCCTTGGAGGATGCGGAAAAGGGGGTCAGAGCCCATTACCTGTCTCTTACGGTGGACCTCATGTTTTTATAAAAGATGTTTTGATTGGTGGAAAACAATGAAAGAAATAAAAGATATACTCGATCCAGAAAATATAAAATCCTTTGTCCCTGGAAACTACAGGTGGTTTGATGTTTTATATGTCTCTGGTCAGAGCACGCCCATAAGCTTTAAGAACAATCGACTGCATTCCATAAACCAGAGTCAATCATCGGGAATTGGCGTTAGAATCAATCGTGATGGGAAAACAGGTTTTTCTTACACAAATAATTTGCAACATGTTAAAGAGACTTTTATTAGAGCCTATGAAATTTCGCGCTATTGCGAGGAGGAGGGATTTGATCTTCCAGGGGATACAAAGGTTTTATTTGAGCCCTTTAATCCAGAGATAGATAATTTTGATCCCCTGATGGAGATAGAACAGGCCAGGGAGTTTATAGCTTCCATGGAAAAGGATTTTAATGATATTTCTATTGATATAGGAATAAATGCTGCAAAGGGGTTTGTGCACCTTGTAAATTCCAATGGCCTATCGCTGTCTTACAGGGATTCATATTACTCCGCCTCAATATCCACAACTCTTATTCTTGATAAGGGAGTGAGACTTGATTTATGGGATAGCAAGTCAGAGTTAAGGCCAGTGAGATGGGATGAACTGAGGCTAAAACTTACAGATAAAATAAAAAGGGCAATCACTATTGAGAAAATATCAAGTGGCCTCTATCCTGTGATTTTCCCCCCTCAGGCCTTCGGGAGTTTACTTGGGATAGTCCTTTCAGGACTCAATGGCGTTGCAATATGGAAGGGGATATCTCCCTTTTGTGGAAAAATAGGGGAAAAGCTTTTTGCTAATCGCCTGACAGTCTATGATGATCCCTTTATTGAAGGTTCACCTTTCCAGATCCCCTTTGATGCTGAGGGACTTTCTGTAAGCAGAAAAAAACTCATAAATGAAGGGGTTGTGGAGAGATTTATAACTGATCTTAAATATGGCGAAAGGCTGGGGGTAGGTTCAACAGGTAATGCCTCCAGGGGCTATTCATCTATACCTTCGCCATCTTTTAATGGGATTGTTGTTGAGCCAGGGGATGAGCCTTTTGAATCACTAATTAAGGGTATAAAAAGAGGAATTATTGCAGAGCAGTTTATAGGACTGGGGCAGTCCAATACCTTACTTGGTGATTTTTCTGCTAATTTAGATCTTGCCTATCTTGTTGAAGATGGGGAGATAAAGGGGAGAGTAAAGGACTGTATGATCTCTGGCAATATCATAGATTTGCTTAAGGGAGAGTTCTATTTATCCAGTGACAGAGAAAGGAAGGGATCTTCTCTGTTGACCTATGCAATGTTCCCAGCAATTAATATAGTAGCCTGAGTTATTTTAGCATGAGAATCTCTGTGGAGAGTATAAAAGCAGGGTTAGATAATAAGTTTGTCTTTGCACTTCCACTTTTTGCAAGATATTCAGCTTTTGCTGCAATGGCAAAGATTGTTTTTATCTTTTCATCATTAAATAGGCGAGTGCTATCTATAAATTTTTCTTTTTTGAGCTTGCCCTGGATTCCGATTTTCTTTAACACTTCATCCTCTGCTAATCCTGATTTTATAAGCAGAAAGTATTTATCCAGAAACTCAAGCTGACGTATAATCATATTTATTATAAAAAGGGTTTCGGTCCCTTCATTTAAGAGCTTTTTAAGGATTGCAAGAGACCTTTTTTCTTTTAAAAAAAGTGAGTCTGTAAAGTCAAAGATTGTAACATCTTTTATATCACCAGCAAGATCTCTGATTAAGGATTCAGTAATTTCAATATCCTTTGAAAGGGAGAGATATTGCACCATGTCAAGGATTGTGTCTATTTTTTTTATATCGTTTCCAGCAAGCTCCAGTATTAGGTAGATAAATTTTTCCTCAATAGGTATTTTTTTGTTTTTGGTCTCCACTTTGATATAATTTATAAGGTCGCTATCAAATTGTTTCCAGAATTGAAACACAGCCATTTTGCTTTCTGGAATATGGGAAAGATATGATGGCACATCCTTTGATGATATTGTAATTATAAGCATTGTGCTTTCTGGCAGCTCCTCTGTTAGCTCCTTTATGAGTTTTTTATTTTTATCATTTGTTTTGATATTATCAAGATTTCTAATTATGCAGGCTTTTTTTGGAGAAAACATGGAAAAGGAAAGGGCAAAATCTACAGCAGCAAGAATTTCATCATCAGAGCTTCTGTCTTCAAAAATAAAAAATTTTCCTGTATTGTTATTCTTATCCTCTTCAGATTGAAAAAACATTGAAAGCAGGGCGTTTATTGCTTTGTCTTTATCACCTTCAGCTTCTCCAGCAAAGAGATATATGTTGTGAGTTATTCCCTTTTTTATATTCTGGAAAAATTGCTTAGAGTTTGGAAAATTTTTTTGCGACAAGGTTTTCTCCTTAAATATTAATTAATCGAATATAAAATCATCATGGCATATTTTATCAGGTGCAGAGTTTCACTCCCCCCTCACCCTATCAATCACCTGTTTAATCTTCTCCTCGTAAGTTTTCACCATCTCCCTCAGGCTGTCTATCACCTTCCGCTCGGATGTGAGTTTATCCACAATACGGCTCTGGACTTCAACATCACTATAGTTCTTTCTATCGAACAAATTATAAGTAAAAAAAAGATTGAGGTGGTTTTTTCCCTAATTTTTCAATACTTATAGGATTTTCATATAAGCATAATTTTCCAATTTTGATAGCATAACCTAGTTTAACACCATCAAAATATCGACAGAAGAAATCTTTATCTATTCCTGAATACATATGTGTTTCTTGCCATAATATATTCAATTCCTTTTCGATAATATCGTCTATTAAAAATTCACCAATAACAACCTTCCAAGGAGAAGACGCATATATTATAACACTTTCAACATCTTTTTTAAAGATCCGTCTCCTATATTCAAATTTTTTCTCTCCTGTAATAATCTTTTCAATAAATTCCGGTTTAATAGATAATAAAACTTTCATCGATATTTGCCTCCTTAATTATAGTTATGAAATTCTCTTTTGTTATCTCTTTTAAACCTCTTAACTCATTTTCTTCACCAGTTAAAATATTAAGCTCTAACAGTCTTTTTCTTATCAACTTACTTCTTTGCTCAGATGTTAGAGAATAAATATGAAGAAAATTAATCAAAAAAGAACCATTATTTTGATTATCGTTCCACATTTTTTTTAATTCTTCATCAGAGAAAATACTTCTTTTTCTTGCTTTTTGAATAAATTCTATTTCACTTGTAATATTATCAATTTTCTCTTCAACAAGAGCTATCGTAGTTATTAGTGCTGAGTAATAAGCTGATTTATCTTTTTCTTTTGTCCGATAAAAAAGTAGAATATCACCTTTTTTGATATCTCGATTTAATGAGCGAGAAATATAGGTTTTTGATATAGCGTTACGATGTGGTTTGTCTTCCTTAAAATTATCTGGTGATTCAGTTCTCAAAATAGAGTCTGGAAGTAACTCAGTATGATAATCTGGCCATATTGGAACAATAAAAATTTTGTTATTTGCATTATGTGATATAAATGGATAAGTTTTCCTCGGATAATTTATATCAAACTTTGGAGTAAAGTCTCTTACATAAACAAGCTCGCCCGTACTTTTTTTGATCCCCCATTTATTAAACCCCCATTCCTCCAATAAATTAATTAATCTTTTTTGCTCATCTCTTTTGTCAAATATGGTAACATAAATTTCATTTACCTTTTGCTTAATGGCATTATCAAAAACAATCTTTAAAAATCTTTCTGCCAATCTGTAACCATTTAATGCTACTTTAAATGTTCCAATTTTTAATCTCTTTTCCTTTTGAGAAAAAATTGGTTCTATGTCATTATAGTTTTCGTCTTTTTCTTCGATTTTGAGATACAAAAAAGAGCATACTTTACCATCAGCCATTGAAATATATACAGGTTCATTTGATTTTTTATTGAACCAAGTTCCAAACTCTGGATAATCTTCTTTAAATGAATCAAAAAAAGTATCCTTTAAATCAATTTTTCCGAAATAAGACTTTTCTACACTTAATACTTTATAATCTGTAAGATCTGGAAATTCTCTGTTTACAAGCTCTAAAAAACTTTCGATTGTAAAAACTTTTTCCGAAATATTTAACAAATTAGCTTTTTGGTGTATTTTTTTATCTTCTGTTAAAAGGATATCAACTGTACCTCTGAAAACTTCATTTAATAACAATGTATCATTTTTATCATTTTCGTTTTTATCATATCTTATTGATATACTTTCAACTTCTTGTTCAAGTTTATTTAATGTTATTAATTCATTATAAGCATCCAACTTAATACTAAATGTATTTTTCTTATCTTTATCTTTTAATTTATTAATTTCTTGTTTTGTTATTTGATGGATGAATTTTTGAGCGTTTATTTTATCGAGCCAATTAAATAATTTACCTATATCAGAATTAATTATTTTTTCGGTTTCGCGATGGATAATGATGTTTGTGTCAAGAAGTATTTTTACATTTTTCACAAATTGAATGTCCTCCTTATATATGTTAATTAGAGATAAACTTCTTGTTATTTCGACCATACTTTTATACAGTCATTTCTCTCACTCCCCCACACCCTATCAATCACCTGTTTTATCTTCTCCTCGTAAGTTTTAATCAGTTCCCATATAAACTGATCTCTTTTGTCAATATAGGATTTTAAAAATATTTAGAGGATATCTTCTTTTTTAAAGCTGTTTTTGCCTCTCTTTACTAAAGTCTCTATAGTAAATTTCATCATTGATCTGTATCGAATATAGCAGGAATGCCATAGGACTCTATTTCCTCATTTAGTGCTGATATGGCATTTCTGCATCAAGCATGGCTTCTCCATTTATAAATAACTTTCTTTTTTTAGCACATTGAAAAACCTGTCGAAAATTTTCGATTTTTTCGACATGTTAAAAAAATGTGTCGAAAGTTTTTGATTTTTTCGACATGTTTTCTCAGAAACAATTATATCTCAGAAGTTAAATCAAAGTTTTTAAACAAAAGAAACAAAGGTTCATTGATAAAATAGTTATTTTTCCCCACTTTTTCCTTTTTTAGTAGTCCCCCTTTTACTAATTCATCCAGATAGCTTGCTGCAGTTTGTCTATGAATATTCAAATCTTGCTGAAGATACTCAATCTTTGTATAAGGATGTTTAAAGAGGTTATTGAGTAAATCCTGAGAATAGAATTTATAATTGCTTCTAATCGTATGCTTATATTTTATCATTAGTTTTGATATTTCATTGATAAGATATATCGTGCCTTTAGATGTAATTTCTATTCCTTTAAGCATATATAAGATCCAGTCTTCCCAGTTTCCTTTATCTCTTACTTCCTGAAGCAACCGATAGTAATCGGATTTTGTTTTAATAATATAGCTACTTAGATAAAGTATTGGCAAATCAAGTAATCCCTTTTGCACAAGATAGAGAATATTCAGCATTCTTCCTGTTCGTCCATTTCCATCATAAAATGGATGGATCGATTCGAACTGAAAATGAATTATCGCCATTTTAATTAAAGGATCGACAGGATGAAGGTCGTCATTATTTATGTATTCTTCGAGATTTTGCATGAGTCGGACAATTGTGTCATAATCCTGAGGTGGAACATATACGGTTTCACCAGTTGATGTATTTTTAAGTTCTGTTCCCGGCAGCTTTCTATATCCTGCGTTGTGAGAGACTATAATTTCCTGAATATTTAAAATGATTCTATTGGTAAGTAGCAGCTTGTTTTTTAGAGCATCAAATCCCATTTTCAAAGCTTTTGCATAATTTTGAACTTCTTTTGCATTGGGATTTGATATAAAATTTTCAAAAAGATCTTCCTTATAAATTTCATCATGAGTTGTAATAATATTTTCAATTGCAGAGCTATCCTTAGCTTCAAGTAAGGGTAGAGTATTTATTAGAATGGCTTCATTGGGAATTATTTTAGAAATACCTTTTAATTCTGCTAAAAAACGATAGGTCTGGGGAAGTTGTTTTAGAACTGCCTTAGTTTCGACATCAGCTTTTGGTGGCAGAATATTTAACTTGCTCATAATAGTTTCCCCTTTACACCACAAATTTATTCAGTGGCATATTGTCTTTTTTTCAGGTTTATTCCAGAGAGATCTAATTTCATAAATGATTACCATGTATTTTTCTATTTTAAAAGCCAGATCAACCTCATTGTGCATTTTTAATCGGAGGTCATTGCTTTTCTATAAAGGCTTTTAATTCTTTTTCTATTACGTTTAGTTTCTATATCATTAAAACTCATAATACCTTGTTTTCATTCTTTTATTATTTAGTTTACTTTTATTCTCAAAGAATTCATCATAGCAACAATCTCTTATGCCAAGAGCTTTTCATATTGGAATTTCATTCATTCTCTGGCTTCACCTCCTTAAAATAAGGCACAGATTGCCAGCTGGAAATTTTGCACTTTTTGCATATAACTGCTTAACCTTTGAATTGTATATTGTATATATACTCCTTTATAGTTCTTTTTTTGCTGCTGTCAACTGTTTTGTGTAAAGTTATAAACGTTTAAAATATTTTAATTTTTATAATATCGCAATATACTTAGCCCAAAAAATAGAACGTATATTTTCAGTTAAAAGAGGCTGAGCCTTTGTATGAGGTTTTTCCTGAGCACCTAAGTATCGCACTTTATAATTGAATTTGCCATATTATTGCCATAGCCTTGAAAAAAATGTTTGACTCAAATTTACTATATGAATTGATAGTTAAAAATATTCTTTAATATAAGAATAAGAAAATATATTTATTTAAATATAAAATTTTTAATTATATTTTTATAAGGGGTAGCGGTTTGAATATTTTAAGTGAAAAAAAATTAGATAATGCTGTTGTAGAGTTTGAGATTGAAGTTCCAGCGGAAACTGTTGCTGAAGAATATAAGCAGGTTTTTAGCAAAATACAGAAGCGAGTTGCAATAGATGGATTTAGAAAGGGAAAAGCACCTCTTCAAATTGTTGAAGTAAAGTATAATGACTATGCTGGCGAGGAGGTAGCAGAAAATCTCGTAAGGAGATCCATAGTAGATGCCCTTGAAAAGACCTCCCATATACCTATAGCTGAACCAAGATATAGCTATGATACAATTGATAAGAACTCTCCTTTTAAATTTAAGGCCTTTATTGAGGTTATGCCTTCTATAGAAATTGGAGATTACAAAGGCATAGAAGCTAAGGAATATAGTTATACCATAAAAGAAGAGGATGTTGACTTTGAAATAGATGCAATTCGTGAGAGATATGCAGAGATCGAACCTGCAGGGGAAGATGCTGTTGTTGAAAAGGGAAATCTTGTTAGCATAAGGATTAAGCGAATTGATGAGACAGAGGGGGATCCTGATGCTGTAGGTTTTAGAGAATATTCATCTGTTATTGGTAAGACAAAGGATGAGTATTCCATAGAAAATCAGGTTATAGGAATGAAGGCAGGAGAGGAAAGGAAAATTAAGCAGACCTATCCAGAAAGCTTTCCTGTAAAAGAGTTTGCTGGCAAAGAAGTAGAGTTTTTGGTGCAGATTAAAGGCATTAATAAGCTTGTTCTCCCAGAATTAAATGATGAATTTGCCTCTAAAGTGGGATATAAGTCTGTAGAAGAGATGAGAAGTAAGATAAGAGAAAATCTCGAAAAATATGTAAAAGATAAGACTATAAATGACGCAAGAAGTACTGTAATGGCAGGAGTTGTTAAAAATACAAAATTTGATATTCCTACTTCAATGGTTCTTAAAGAGATGTCTGCAATTTTTGAAAGGACTCAGCAGAGGATGGGTTATAGAGCAGAGAGCCTTGAGGAATTTGCAGAAATAATGGGACTTGATCCTCAGGAATATGCCCAGAGGCTGAAAGAGGCTGCGGAGCTGTCAATAAAGCATACTCTTGTGCTAAATGAGGTTTCAAAGAAAGAAAATCTGACAGTTTCTGAGGATAAGTTTAAATCTCAGATTAATGAGCTTGCAAAGGCTATGGGAAAAACTCCAGAGGAGATTGAAAAAGCCATAGAAGAAAATAATTCAAAAGAATCAGTTGAGAATGAAATTTTGCTTGAAATGGCTATGGATTTCCTCTATGATAATGCAAAGATTACAAAGGTTCAGCTTAATGCTTTGACTGATCTTGTTAATAGAGTTGAGGAGCAGAGTTAAATCTGCTCCAAAAAATTACAGGAGTTTCTCTTGCATATAACTTTAAGCAGAAAAATATTTAACATACTGGCCGATAATATTACTAATAATTCAGATGAATTTATTCATCCGCTCTTTATGCGCATATCTTTATATAACCAAATTTAACAGGAGTTTAAAATAATGAGTCTTGTACCAATTGTTGTAGAACAGACAAGCAGAGGGGAGAGATCCTATGATATTTATTCAAGGCTTTTAAAAGATCGCATTATCTTTCTTGGAGAGCCAATAGATGATCATATCTCAAGCCTTGTCATTGCACAGCTTCTATTCTTGGAAGCAGAAGATCCAGACAAAGATATATTTTTATATATAAATTCTCCAGGTGGGGTAGTTACCTCAGGACTTGCAATATATGATACAATGCAGTATATCAAGCCAGATGTTGCAACTATCTGCCTTGGTCAAGCAGCTTCAATGGGTTCATTGCTTTTAGCAGCAGGAGCTCCTGGCAAGAGATCAGCTCTGCCAAATGCAAGAATTATGATTCACCAGCCTTCTGCAGGGTTTCAGGGTCAGGCCACTGACATAGAGATCCATGCAAAGGAAATTCTTAGAATCAAATCTAAGCTAAATGAGATCTACTCTCTTCACACAGGTAAGCCTGTTGATAAAATTGAGCAGGATATGGAAAGGGATAACTTTATGTCTGCTGCTGAGGCTGTGGAATATGGGCTTATCGATAAGGTAATTATGAGAACAGATAGATAGGTGAAAATATGTCAGGTAAGAGAAAAAGTCAACTTCCACCACTTACATGCTCTTTCTGTGGGAAGAGCCAGGATGTGGTAAAAAAGCTTGTTGCAGGTCCAGATGTATATATTTGCGATGAGTGTATTGAGCTATGCAATCAGATTCTCCTTGATGAAGAAAACCATCAGTTGGAAGATAATATTACTAATCTTCCAAAGCCAAAGGAGATAAAGGCTATCTTAGATCAATATGTTATTGATCAGGAAGAGGCAAAGAAGATTTTATCTGTTGCAGTTTATAATCACTATAAGAGAATTTTTTCAAATAGAAATCCTAAAAAGAATGATGTGGAGCTTGAAAAGAGCAATATAATACTTGCTGGCCCAAGTGGAAGTGGAAAGACTCTACTTGCTCAAACTCTTGCAAGAATGTTGAAGGTGCCCTTTGCAATTGTTGATGCTACTTCTCTTACTGAAGCTGGATATGTTGGTGAGGATGTTGAAAATATACTACTGCGCCTTATACAAAATGCAGATGGTGATATAAAAAAGGCAGAGATTGGAATAATCTACATTGATGAAATAGATAAGATTGCTCGTAAGGGTGATAATCCTTCTATTACAAGGGATGTTTCCGGTGAAGGGGTGCAGCAGGCTCTGCTCAAGATAATTGAAGGGACAATAGCTAATGTTCCTCCTCAGGGCGGAAGAAAGCATCCTCATCAGGAATTCATTGCAATAAATACAAGCAATATTCTCTTTATTGTAGGTGGCGCTTTTATTGGCCTTGATAAGATTGTTAAAAATAGGCTTGGTAATAAGACCCTTGGTTTTGGAGCAAAGATCCAGAGTTCAAAGGATATAGAAGATATAGACATAGCAAAACACCTCACTCCAGAGGATTTTATTAAATTTGGCTTGATCCCTGAATTTGTTGGCCGCCTCCCTGTAATTGCTCATCTCCATGGCTTGAGCAAAGAGGCCTTAGTGAGAATTCTCACTGAACCAAAGAATTCACTTGTAAAACAATACCAGAAGATTTTTTCTTTTGAGGATATTGAGCTTGAATTTGAGAATGAAGCTCTTGAAGAGATTGCAAATATAGCCTTTGAGAGAAAGACTGGAGCAAGGGGATTGCGTTCAGTACTTGAACATCTTATGCTTGATTTAATGTATGAGGTTCCTTCAGATAATGATAATATCTATAAGATAGTCATAACCAGAGATATGGTTTTGAAACAGGGGAAACCTGTAATTCACTATAAAAAGAAGGAAAAGACAGCTTAGTCTATTACTTTTGTAAAGAGGAAACAATGGCAGGAAAAAATATAGATTTTGATAAGGTTTACCCACTTCTTCCTTTGAGGGATGTTGTGGTTTATCCCCATGTTGTGATGCCTCTTTTTGTTGGTAGGGAAAAGTCAATCAATGCTCTTGATAAGGCAATGAAGAGCGATAGGTTAATTATTCTCCTTACGCAAAAGGATCCGCAGAATCCTTCTCCAAAGAGAGAGGATCTCCATGAGGTTGGAACTATTGCTGAGATATTACAGCTGCTTAAACTCCCTGACGGAACAATTAAGGTTTTAGTGGAGGGGATTTCCAGGTGTTTTATCTCTGATTTAATTGATGAAGAGGAACATCTATCTGCTTCGGTTAAGCGTATTGAGAGACATGTAGATATTGACGCTGATAAGTCACTGTTAAAGTCAGAGCTTCTTGAGGTTTTTGATAAGTATATAAAGCTAAACAAAAAAGTCCCAAAAGAGGCTCTTACCTCTGCAGAGAGCATTGATGATTTATCTCAACTTGCTGATGTAATTGCTTCTCACATTGAGATGAGGCTTGAGTATAGACAGGCAATTCTTGAAATTGGAAATCCAGTGGATAGAATCAATAAACTAATTGAGCTCATCAATGGAGAGATTGAGGTAATGTTCATTGAGAAGAAGATCCAGAATCAGGTGCGCAAGCAGATGGAAAAAACTCAAAAGGAATATTACCTTAATGAGCAGATGAAGGTCATAAGAAAGGAACTTGGTCAGGGAGACTATGAGGTCGATGAAATAACTGACTTGAGAAATTCCATTGAAAAGGCTAAACTGCCAGAAGAGGCCAGGACTAAGGCTTTGCAGGAACTTAAACGCCTTGAAAAAATGCCACCTATGTCTGCTGAATCTGCTGTTGTAAGAAGCTACATTGAATGGCTGCGCGATGTCCCATGGCATAAAAAGACAAGGGACACTCGAACAATCGAAGAAGCCATAGAGATTTTAAATCAAGATCACTATGGCCTTGATGAAGTCAAAGAGCGAATTATAGAATATATAGCTGTAAATAAACTTTCCAAAAAGCTCAAGGGACCTATTCTGTGCTTTGTTGGACCTCCGGGAGTTGGTAAAACCTCTCTTGGCAGATCTGTTGCCAATGCCTTGAACAGAAAGTTTGTCAGGATGTCTCTTGGTGGAGTAAGGGACGAGGCTGAGATCAGAGGTCACAGGCGAACATATGTCGGTGCTTTACCTGGTAGAATTATACAGATGATGAAAAAGGCAGGCACTGTAAATCCTGTTATACTCCTTGACGAGATTGACAAGATGTCAATGGACTTTAGAGGAGATCCCTCCTCTGCGCTGTTGGAGGTGCTTGATCCTGAGCAGAATAATTCCTTTGTGGATCATTATATGGAAGTGCCATACGATCTGTCTGATGTAATGTTTATCACAACGGCAAATGCTCAGCATAATATACCATTGCCTCTACAGGACAGGATGGAGATAATTGAGCTCTCCAGCTATACAGAGCCAGAGAAGCTGCGTATTGCCATTGACTTTCTCCTTGGAAAACAAATAGAAGAAAATGGATTAAAGCCAGAAAATATTGATTATCCAGAAGATGCAATGCTTTTTACAATACGACACTATACACGGGAGGCTGGAGTGCGAAGCCTTGAGCGTGTAATTGCAAAGGTCTGTCGTAAGGTTGCCCGTGAGGTTGTTCAGCATGGTCCTCTTTTTAAGAAGAAGATTACAGAGGATGTTTTAAAAAGCTATCTTGGTCCAATAAGGTTTAAATACGGTGTAATAGAAGAAAAGAGTGAAGTGGGACTTGCCAATGGTCTTGCATGGACAGAAGTGGGTGGCGATATTCTCAATATTGAGGCTTCTCTCATAAAAGGGAAGGGTGATCTTAAACTTACTGGTAAGCTGGGCGAGGTTATGCAAGAGTCTGCTCAGGCTGCTTTTACTTATGTAAGGGCAAATCAACAGTTTTTTAATATTGATGAAGAGCTCTTCAAAAATTTTGATGTTCACCTCCATGTTCCAGAAGGGGCTATTCCTAAGGATGGACCTTCTGCTGGTATTACAATGGCTGTTGTCCTTGCATCTCTTTTTAGCAAAATTCCTGTTCGCAGGGATATTGCAATGACAGGGGAGATTACTCTAAGAGGAAAAGTTCTGCCTATTGGTGGACTTAAAGAAAAGGTTCTGGCTGCTCATAGAGCAATGATAAAGCATGTAATATTGCCAAAGGAGAACGAAAAGGATCTTGAAAAGATACCTGAGTATGTAAGAAATGAAATGGCATTCCATCCAGTATCCACAATGGAAGAGGTTCTGTTCCTTGCTCTTGAGTCTCCAGAAAAATTTTTTAGAGATTCATCTTTAACCAAAAATCTCTATAATAGATGGAAGGAAACTATACCTGATTGGACAATAAATATAAATGAAATAACTGAAGTTTCAATAGAAGAAAAGCCTGCAGCAATGTAGGCTTTTTTATTCTTTTTTAAAAACAATTAGCATCTTGTTTGAGTTTTCTGTGAAGGGCTCTTTTTTGCTATTGGCAAAAACATCAGTCAAGATTAGACCATTGTTTTTTATAAAGCTTTTGACCTCATCTATGCTGAAGGCCCTCATGGTATGTGTGTCTGTATAGAGGAGAGTTCCTTTTGGTGATGAAACTATGTATCTATAGTTTACTTCTGCGATGCTTTTTGTCTTATTTATCAATTCAAATCCCCTTTCTCTTTCTATTACAAGGTCCTGATATTTAGTTGTGGAAACGTGAGATAAGGGTTTATTTTTTATTTTTTGAACAGGTATTGAGTTCCATATTTCAAATATACCTGTGGCTCCTGATTTCATGGATTTCCATGTATTCCAGAATAGCATATCCATATCTTTGTCGTTTATTAAATAGGCAATGGAACCAAACAGAGATATAACAAGATCAAATTCCTGATAAAAATCGAAGCTTTTGAAGTTCATATTTATAAACTTTATTCCATCAGGAAATCTCTCTCTGGCTATTTGAAGCATCTCAGGGCTGTTATCAATACCAACGCATTTTTGCACTCCGAGTTTTTTTATTGAGTCAAGGTGTTCTCCAGTGCCACATCCTATATCAAGAACTGAGGGGTTTTGGTATTTTGAGAGATATGAATTTATAAACTGAATATCAAATACTATATTTCTATGATTTGATTCAATTGCAAAATAATATTCAGCAAGCTCTTTGTATAGTTTCATTTTAGAATAAGATCTGGAAATTTTTTAAAAACTACATCGTTAAAAATCTGCTCTATCTCTTCCTGTTTTTTTAGCGAAAGAACATGGTGAGTAAAATTTTGGCATTCTTCCATTGAAACAGATCGAATAACATTTTTTACCAGATATAGATTTTTAGAACTCATGGAAAGCTCAAGAAATCCAAGTCCAAGCAAAAGCATGGTGTATTTAGCTTCTCCAGCCATTTCCCCACAAATGGATATAGGGATGGAATATTTATGAGAAGTATCAGCCATCATTTTAAGAAATCTTAGCACAGATATATCAAGAGGATTATATATATCTGCTATTTTTTCGTTTGATCTATCAACAGCAAGAATATATTGAACTAAATCGTTTGTGCCAACAGAAAAAAAGTCAGCTTCCTCAGCAAGTATATCAGCAGCAATAACAGCAGATGGAACCTCTATCATTATCCCCAGTTTAACATCTGGATCAAAGGGAATCCCGCTTATCCGTAACTCATCCATTACATCGTGAGTAATTTTCTTTGCCTCAATAAGCTCACTCAGGTTTGAGATCATAGGAAACATGATTTTTATTTTTCCAAAGGCGCTTGCCCTGAGAATAGCCCTTAGTTGTGTTTTGAATATTTCTATGTTGCGCAGGCTAAATCTTATAGATCTACAACCTAAGAATGGGTTCATCTCTCTTTGGAACTTCATGGATCCTGGTATTTTATCTCCTCCAAAATCCAGAGTCCTTATTGTGACAGGGTAGGGATTAAAAAATTCCACAACCTTTTTATATTCTTGAAACTGTGATTCTTCATCTGGAAGATTTTTCCCAAGAAATAAAAACTCAGTCCTAAAAAGTCCAACTCCATGAGCTCCATGATTTTTTATATTTTCCATCTCGTCAGGAATTTCAAGATTGCCATAGAGAAAAACTTCTATGCTGTCAGTTGTAACAGATGGGAGAGTGGTGAGCTTTGAAAGCTCTTCTTCAATTTTTTCCAGCTCCAGTTGATATTTCTTGTATTCTCCTATTTCTTCCTGTGATGGATTTATTATAATTTCTCCATGGATTGCATCAACTATAACATAATCGTCATTTTTAACATAAGATGTTATATCGTCCATACCAACAATTGCTGGTATATCCATGGATCGAGCCATGATGGCAGTATGGGATGTTTTGCCACCATGATCTGTAACAAAGGCAAGTATATATTGCCTGTTTAAAAGTGCTGTTTCTGAGGGGGTAAGATCAGAGGCAAATAGAATACTATACTCATTTATGTCAGAAAGGTTTACCTTATTTTTTTGCTGAAGATTACTTATTAGGCGTTTGTTTATGTCAGAAACATCTACTATTCTTTCCCTTAGATACTCATCATCTATCTGACTGAGAGAATTTATCAGTTCAATTGATATATCATTGATTACCCATTCTGCATTTCTCTGTTCCTGCCGTATTTTTCTCCTTGCTCTTTCTATGAAGTGAGGATCTTCAAGAGCCATTATATGGGTGGAAAAAATATCTGCCAGATCATTAAATTTTTCTTCTGCAATTTTATTTTGTATTTCTATAATTTCTTGTTTTGTTTTGTTTAGTGCATCGTTAAAGCGTTCTATTTCTTTTTCTAAATTGGCCTCATTTATGTGATATTTAGGTATTTTGATTTCATCACCGCGAAAAACTATTGCTTTTCCCATTCTGATACCAGGGGAAGCGATGATTCCTTTCTTTATTCGCTTTGACATATTGCACCAGACATTTTATATTTTGCTATCATCAAGTTTAATAAACAGTAACATAAATATCGGAATTTTTCTTGTCAAGATAAATTAAGGGAACATTGGATTAAGCATAAGCCCCGTTGTTTCCTCAAAACCAAGGATAATATTTGCATTTTGAACTGCATTACCAGATTGGCCTTTCATTAAATTATCAATTGCAGCACAAATAAAGAACTTTCCAGTTCTTTTGTCAATAGCAGGCCTTATTATGCACCTGTTTGTCCCTCTGACATCTGCTGTTGAGATTGAATTTTTGCTTATTGCAACAAAAGGAGAATTTTTGTAATAGAGAGTGTAAATCTCTATAATCTCATCTGTGGTGAGCTTTTCTTTTGGATCTCCATACATTGAGACAAGTATTCCTCTATTCATGGGAACAATTTGTGGCACAAAGAGAATTTTTTTATTCTCCGATGAAAAACGGTTAAGTATATTTTCCACCTCAACAAGATGCTGATGAGTGCCTTCCCTATAGGTATTGGTATTTTCATATCGAAGAGGGTATGAGTTGGCTCTGCCTGGATTAACACCTGCTCCAGAGACTCCTGTTTTCCCATCGCAGAATATTGTTTCACTGGCAATTAAGTTCTTTTCTATGGCAGGCAAAAGAGCAAGGATCATTGTTATGGCAAAGCATCCTGGATTTCCAACTATCTTTGCTTTTTTTATCTCTTCGCTAAACTTCTCTGGGAGTCCATAAACAGCCTCTGGCAGTAGAGAAGGCTCATAATGATTTATATCCATTGATTTATTTGCTGCATAAAGTTCATAATCTTTAAGGGAGTTAAATCTAAAGTCTCCACTAAAATCAATTACAGGTATTCCTTTGTCTGTAAATTTTTTTATCAATTGCATTCCTGCCCTATCAGGTGTTGAGAAAAAGGCTATATCTATATTGTCTATTTGCATTTCATCTGGAGAGCATACAGGGAGATCACAAATCCCCTTAAGATGCGGATATAGGTCAGAGATTTTTTTTCCGTGGTCAAGGGCCACAAGGCCTGCTATTTCTAAACCTGGATGGCGGGATATAATATCTATGAGCCCTATCCCTCCAAATCCTGTAGCTCCTACAATCAATGCTTTTTTCATCTTTTCTTCCTCTTGCGTTGTTTTTTTGATAGCTCAGCAGGCTCAAAGTCAATGCGCATTGTGTCAATATCGGATGCTGTGAGCCTTACCCTTATTTTATCGCCAAGAATAAATTTTCTCCTGTTTTGTCTTCCTGTAATCATAAAGTCTTCTTCTCTGAAGACATAAAAGTCATCTGTAATGTTTCGTAAAGGGATCATGCCTTCAACTGGAATTTCATTTAGCGTTACAAAAATTCCAGATTTTGTAAGTCCACTTATAATGGCGTCAAATTCCTGTCCAATAAAATTTTTCATAAGTCTGCATGCTTTTATTTTTATGAAATCCCTTTCGGCCTTTTGAGCTACTCTTTCCATTTGTGAGGACTTTTCTCCAATTGCATTTAACTCCTCTGTGTTATATGGAGGTTGACTATTATCCATTAAGCTTTTTAAGCATCTGTGAACTATAAGATCTGGATATCTTCTGATAGGAGAGGTAAAGTGAGTATAATCTGGAAATCCAAGTCCAAAGTGACCCAGAGGAACTGTGCCATAATAGGCCTGCATCATTGATCTAAGAATAACAAAATTGACCACCTGCTGGTAATCCTTCCCAGATACTTCTTTCAATACTGTCTGAATGCTTTTTGCCAGATTCTTTTCATCCTTTAGCTTAAGTCCAAGTGTTTTAAGAAAATTTTTGAGGGATATTATATTTTCTTCACTTATCTTTTCATGAACTCTATATAGCGCAGGTATAGAATTTTCTTTAAGCCTTCGTGAAACAGCTTCATTGGCACTGAGCATAAATTCTTCTATGAGGCTTTGACTCTGTAATTGAGATACAAAACGAATCTCTTTGACCTTGCCATTTTCATAAATCAGTTCCTGATCCGTAAGGTTGAGATCAATTTTTCCTTCTTTTATTCTTTTTTTTCTAAGAATGGCAGCAAGTCTCATCATTTGTTTAAGCTTTTTCCCGAGGGCAGTTGCAGATTTATCTTTCAGCAATTCCTCTGCCTTTTTATAAGTGAGCCTTTTATTTACTTTTATAATTCCCCGATAGGATTCAAATTTAGTCATATTGCCACTGGAGTCAAAGGTCATCTCTGCTGTTAAAGAGAGTCTCTCTTCCCCTTCTCGTAAAGAGCATAGATTATTGGAAAGCACCTCTGGAAGCATTGGTATTACACGATCCCCAAGATAATAGCTGGTTCCTCTTTTGTATGCCTCAAGATCTATTTCTGAGGATTGGAAAACATAGGCAGATACATCTGCTATATGTACATATAGCTTTATGCTTTTTTTATTTTCCCTGATGGATATTGCATCGTCAAAGTCCTTGGCTGTATCACCATCAATTGTGATAGTAAAAAGCCTCCTATAATCCTTTCTGTTTTTGAGTTCATTTTCTGGAACTCTTATTTCACTTGCACTTAAGGATTTATGATGAGGATCTGGCAGTGAGTGTTTTGTTCTTATTCGTAAAAAATCAAAGGTCTCATCATCTTCTTTGAAATATTCAAGAGCCTTAGCCTCAATCATCCCAGAGAATTTTTTATTTGTAAGCTCCAAAGCTGCATATTCCCAATTCTCTGGAGTTTTTTCATCATTGTTTATATAGACTTTAGTTTCGTTTGGGGTATCAAGTAGTGTAAGTGTTGTTATTGATGAGCTTCTGGAAATAACTCTGCCAACAAAAATATTTTTAAGCCTTTTTAAGACAGAGTTGACTCGTCCAAAAAAGTATCCTTTTCTAAAATCTGTAATCTCAATGAAACAGAGATCGCTATTTTGGGCAGTGTTCAGGTCTTCTCTTTTAATTATAATCTCAAGTCCATTGAAAAGAGCATAGGCATCATTTCCTTGTGAAACAGTAACAGTTCCTTCAAAAATAAGATCATTGTTTTTGTGGTAGGTTTTTTTCTCTTTTGTAACAAAGCCACAGGAGATTAGATGATTTAGAATACTATCAGCTTCAGAGAAATCAAGTGAAGCATTGACTTTCTTGCTTTTTTTTTGCCTTTGCCTTTGGCCTCTACTTTTATCTTTTTGGCTTTCGTATTTTATGATTCTGCTGTATAGTTCATCTTTTGTAAAGGATGAGTCTACTTCCCTGAGGGCTTGGATTATGGTTTTTGTTTTGATGGGCATTTTATTCGTTCTTTTCCGCTGAATTATTAGTTTCTGTTCCTTGATTGAAGAGATTATTTTTTGCCTCATCATATTTTTTCTGGAGTTCAGCAATATCTTTTTTTATTGATTTGATCTTTTCAGCATGAAAAGCTATAACGTCATCATCTATTTTCATTTGATTTTCAAATTGGCCTATTACATAATCGCCAATTTCGCTTTTTATATGAGTTATCTCAATTTCCTTTTTTTTAAGTGCAACTTTATATTTTGCAACTTGAATCGCTATTTCTGACTTGTGTAAAGCAATTTCACCATATTTATAGATATTCCTTTTGATTTCAGTCCACAGTGACATAGCATAACCTCGTTTTTTTATTATATTATGAAATTAATCAAAAGGCTTGAGTTTTGTCAATAATTACTTTAAAGCTTTATGTAAATCCTATTATATTAAATGAAGTCAAAATTTTTTCTTGAATTTTTATTTTTTTAGTCTATAATAGTTTCATCACAGGAGGCTTTATGGCATATAAGGAGGCTCAGTATTTTTTACAAAAAGATGATTATGTCCAATGCCTTTTATGTCCTCACAGGTGCCATATCAATTCAGGCAAAAAAGGCCTTTGTGGAGTAAGAGAAAACAAAGATGGAGTTTTATATAGCACAATTTATGGAGAAGTCTCCTCCATGGCAATGGATCCAATAGAAAAAAAGCCTCTCTATCATTTTTATCCAGGAACTGAAATTTTTTCCATAGGAACAAAGGGATGTAATCTCCGCTGCCCCTTTTGCCAGAATTGGTCTATTTCGCAAGATCTCTCTGCAAGAACCTATTATAAGGCTCCAGAGGAAATTGTTTCTATGGCTATTACCGCTGACTCAATTGGTATAGCCTATACTTATTCTGAGCCAACTATATGGTTTGAGTTTGTAAAGGATTGCTCAAAACTTGCCAGGGAGAAGAAACTAAAAAATGTTCTGGTTACCAATGGCTTCATAAATCCTGATCCTCTGGTTGAGATGACAGAGTTCATTGATGCAATGAATATTGATCTTAAATGCTTTAACGAGAAAACTTATAAAAATGTGCTCAAGGGTGATCTTGAACCTGTTAAGGAATCGATAAAAATTGCCTATGAGAAAGGCTGTTTTTTAGAAATAACCACTCTTATTGTTACAGGGCTAAATGATAACATGGGAGAGCTCATGGCGATTGCTGAGTTTATTGCCTCCATTGATAAAAGAATTCCATGGCATATCTCACGCTATTATCCCTCATACAAATATGATAAGTCTGCAACAGATGTAAATTTCATTACAGAGGTATGGGAGTCTGGATTGAAAATTCTTGACTATGTTTTTACTGGTAATGTTCATCCCTTTTATTCCCGCAGTGATACTGTTTGTCCATCCTGTCATGGAGTTGTCATTACTCGCAAGGGATACCATACAGTCATAAAGGAACTGGAAGAAGGCAGGTGTGCTCTCTGTGGATATGATCTTGGAATAATTACATAACTCTATTTTTTTTCTTTACACCAGAGACAATATTTAAGAAAAATGTTTTGAATTAAGAGAAGGCAGATTTCGGTCACTTTTATTTTAGCTTATTCAGAGGAATTTTATATGAAGATACTTGTAACAGGAACAGCAGGCTTTATAGGATCTTTTGTAGCAAAAAAGCTGGCACAAAGAGGGGATATAGTTTTTGGTATAGATTCAATTAATGACTACTACGATGTGAGTCTAAAATATTCCCGTCTTTCTGATAGCGGCTTTGATAGAGCTGATGTTGATTCTGGCAAAGTAGTCAAGAGCTCTCTTTATCCAGACTATAGGTTTTGTAAAATTTCTCTGGAGGATCAGCTCTCAATTAAGAGCCTTTTTGAACAGGAAAAATTTGACATGGTTTGCCATCTTGCAGCTCAAGCAGGAGTGAGATATTCTTTGACAAATCCTTATGCCTATATGGATTCAAATATCATAGGATTTATGAATATTCTGGAAAATTGCAGACACAATGGAATAAAGCACCTTGTTTTTGCAAGCAGTTCCTCTGTCTATGGCTTGAATGAGAAGATGCCCTTTGCAACTACGGATAATGTGGATCACCCTGTGAGCCTGTATGCTGCTACAAAGAAAAGCAATGAGCTTATGGCTCATGCCTACAGTCACCTTTTTGGAATTCCTGTCACAGGTCTTAGATTTTTTACAGTTTACGGCCCATGGGGAAGACCAGATATGGCTTATTTTAAATTTACAAAGGCAATAGCAGAGGGTAAATCAATAGATGTATATAATAATGGAGATATGCTCCGGGACTTTACATATATTGATGATATAGTTGAAGGAGTAATACGCACCATAGATCTTATACCAAAGGGTAATCCTGCATGGAGTGGATTAAATCCAGATCCAGGTTCTTCAAAGGCTCCCTATAAAATTTATAACATAGGCAACAATAATCCTGTTAAACTCCTTGATTTTATAAATATCATAGAAAAAGAAATGGGTAAAGTAGCACAGAAGAATTTCCTGCCAATGCAGCCAGGGGATGTTTATGCTACTTATGCAGATGTTGATGATCTTGCAGCTGATACAGGATACAGACCCTATACTCCTGTAGAAGAAGGAATTGCAAAGTTTGTTAAGTGGTATAGAGACTATTACAAAGCGTAATAGTCTTGCCCTTAGAAAGAGATGCCTAAGATTCTGTGTTCAACCTTGTCATTAATTTCTACTCTCTTGTATATAAATTTAAGTATGCTGAGTTTTGAGAAGTTGGTCTCTGATTCTGTCTCGTATTGCCATAGCAATCCCCACAAACTTCCAAAGGATTGGTAGCCTCTTTCTGGCCTCTGGATTTTATAATAGGGTATTCCAAGCAATAGGGCCTGGATATCGCTATGCTCCTTGGACTCATAATTTCTGAACCATATAGCTCCAAGAGCCCATGCCTGTAATCTACTATCGTCATTATCCTTGCTATCCCATGTTAGGAGTGGAGGAATTATGAGAGTATAGGAGTCTTCAAAACTTTCATAATACCAAAAAGGAATAAATTTATTTTTATAGTAATTTTCCCGTGATGTAATGCCTGCAAGATAGAATAGAGCATTAAACTCATAGCTATTGCTTGACCATTGAAGATCTGTAAGAAATCCCCATAAGGCACAAAAGCGTTTTACCTCAGGATGGATTTCAAGCTTAAGAGTTTTAAAGGCCAGAGAAAATTCTTCTTTGTCATTTGCCGAATCTTTTATGTGATCATAGAGATATAGAAAATTTTCTCTGCTGTAATTTTGAGCATTCTTTAGATAGAGTCCAAGAATAAATTTAGTAGATTCATTTTCTTTATTGTTCCAATCATAGAAAAATATAGGAGCAATGTGAAAGTAGCCATTGTCCCCTGTTTTTGAAAATATAAATGGCAGGAACCAGATCCTTGTGCTTTTATCTAATTGGTCATATCCGTAATCCAGGAGCCACAGAATATTCCAGTGAGTTGAACTCTCATCTGAATGTTTATAAAAGAGAGGAACTATTGGAATCCAGAAAGTTTTTTCTATAGGAGAATTATTGTTATAATGTGTGAAGTGATAGTGCAGTGGTGAAACAGTGAGTGTCTCTGAGAATTCAAAATCGCTTTTATCAGGTTCTATTTTACTATAATAGAAAAAGGGCACCAGCCATAGCTCGCTCTCTGAGGCATCTGAAACACTATAGGTTTTGTTATAGCTATAGTGATACTTAAAATGGGTAATTGAGTTGTTATATATCCAGTAAAATAAAGAGAATGATGAATCTCCCTTTAAGCTGTTCTTTGAAAAAGAAGTAAGTCCAAGCAGCAATGAAAAATCAAAGGAATCTTTATTGGAATTATAAATATATAATGGTATTGCTCTGTTTGTGAAATTACCATTGATGTTAGAAACATTAATCAGGCTGTATAGGAGGGAGAAGGAGTAGTCTTTGCTTTCATAATAATTTGAATATTCCCACAGGCCAAAGAGAAAACTTTTATTGACCATTGAATCTGATTTTTTTTGGTAATAGCCCAAAAGAAAAATTTCACTCTTCTGTTGACTTCTGTTTTCTTTGAGATAAGAATCTTCTGTTGAGTTGTAATAAAGGAGAGGAAGTCCATAAAGTGTATAAGTTGTTGTTATAGAATTGTTCCCTTCATCCCTTGTTTTATTTTTAAAGGAGATATAAAAAGGGAGAAGCCAATCTGTCGTTTTTGTTTCTTCAACTCTGTATTTTTTTATAACAGTCAAATTTTCTGCAGGCTTTTTCTTTTTTGTTTCTTTAGTCTCTTTTATTTCTGTTGCCAGAGGGATCTCGTATGTAGAGTTAATTGTTTCTTCATTATGATAGAGCAAAGGGATTATGCTAAACCATGTGGTTGATGAGTAAGAAGCATCGCTTTTCAAGTGATAATAATGAAGAAGGCTTATTGTAAGCCTTTGTGAAATTTGATTATCAGTTACTTTTTTTTCTTCTCTGTCAATAAAGAGAGTGGTGTATGTTGAGCTGTATATAACATCGCCTTCAATTTTCTCTTTGTGCCAGATTAAGGGTATAATTCTATAGCCACTCTTATCAGGTGAGCTATACCAGTTTATAAATGGCCATAGTATTGTATATTCCTTCATATTTTTTTCATGGTCATATTCTATCCACAAGCAGTTGAGCATAAAACCCTTTTTATAGGAACTGGCAATTTTTTGATAACCATAAAAAGGGAAAAATACTATATATTCGGATTCATCATCTTTATAGGAGATATAGTTTAATATAACCTTTAATCTATTGTCAGATTCGCTATCCCATGTGAGCCATGATAAAGGCAAAATTCTTAGATGGCGCTTTGTATCAGCTTTTTCAAAGGCAACAAGCCCATAGAGCAAGTGGAATCCCCAAAAATTAAGGGAGTTTTCTCTACTAACGCTTGGATCTTTAGAAAGGGTAATTTCGCCAGTTGCTATCTCTGACTTGAATTTGGATTCCTCATCTCTGGTCATTGGAACAGTAACGCGTGAGGAGAGGCTTACCATATCAATAAGCCATGATATATCAATATCCATATATATCCCACGGTTGTTTATTCCAAGGCTTGTATCAATAACAGGGTTTATCCCAGAGGCTATTGAACGGGAGTATCCAAGAATGTTTATATATGTGCTTCCACTTCCGTCTTTTTTTGTTGTTTCAAAGTAAAGAGGTAAAAATAGAGTTGAATTTCTTTTGCTTGTTTTTATGTTCCAGTATATTGGGTTTATAACTCTGGCAAAGTATCCACCACTTTCAAGACTGTTGTGATAATAATATAAAGGAAAAAACAACAGGGTTTCTTCATCCTCTTCCAAAGAGGAGTAGAAAAGTGGAATGATAGGTGCCCAGTATTCTGATTTTATTTTGTTGATTTTGTTTATATCACTATAGGAACTGTTATAGCAAAATAACAGTGATCTAAAAGAATCAGTGTATATATCTGAAGTTTGTTTATTGTGATAACTGAATTCTCTATCAAGGGATCTCTTAAAAATTGGGAAAAGGCTCAGCCAGTATTCTCCATTTGAATGTCTGTTATAAAGAAATATTGGCGGAAGAATATGAGTATAGCCATTGTCTCCCACCTGGTGAAGGATCAGTGGGAAAAACCAGAAATCGTTTAAGACGTCATTTCCTGATGAGTCTTTATGCCACGAATAGTCCATGAGCCACAATATATTCATGTGGCCACCATTTTGATCTGTACTCCTAAAGATTAGAGGAATTATAGGTGCCCACCATGTTTTTTCAGGTTCTTTAAACGTTGCTTTGTTATAAAATGAGTAGCCATGGAATAGTGACAGGGTGTAGATCTCTGTTGTATTGTCATTGTATTTTATATTCCCAGACACAAAAAGTGGATTTATTTTAAAATCTTCTTTGTAGTAGCTATCTTCGTCATGTTCCCAATAGGTTAATGCTATAGGAATAAAAGAAAGGGAACGATTATCCTTCTTGCTTTGAAGTCCATAATAAAATGGAAGAATTCTTATGGATTTATATGAAGGATAGTCTGTATATTTAAATAGCCAGAAGAACATAAAGGAGTAGTGGTTATCCCATGACTCCCTCTGCAGAAAGAACATATCTGGATTATATTTTTTTTCCTTTTCACTCCCAAAGATGTGCTCATCCTCTTTGTGAAGATCATTCCACTCCCTTGAAAAGGCAGGGAGTGGAATGATTGTAAGTGATAAAAAGACAATTATAATTAAAGCCTGGATAATGGATGTTTTTTGTTTCATTAATATTAGAGTTTTATTCCCACCATTTGTAGTCTTTGTATATCATAAAAGGTTCAGGAGTATCTGGCAATTCTCCCAATCTCCACTTTGGTCCCTTTTGTTCGTTTTTATAGATGTCATAGAGATTTTTTGCAAAGAGAGATTTTTCAATAAAAGACATCTTCATAAACTTTGTTCCATCGAGTTTATTTTTCTTTGCAACCTCGTCGTAGATTAATATTGATTTAATTGTTTTTCCCATAGAGAAGTCATATTTTTTCAATCCATTCCATGGAACATTATCTCCATATTCTATTGTAATAGTCTCGGATGGCATGACGTTAAAGCTTTTGAGATCAACAGAGCACTTTTGATAAACAGTCTTTGCCATGTTGTCGCTATCACCCTGGTAAGAATAAGTCGTGACTTCTACAGCAGGAGGTACTGAGCCTATCGTCTTTTTGACACTAATAGGTCTTCCTTTGTTGTCTCTCTCGATTTTTGTTGAATTAGCTACAGCCATGTTTAAGAGAAGAGAATCAACGTTTATGTTTTTCTCCTCTATTTCAATTAGCCTTCCATTGGTATCATATTTGTAAGAGTAATCAGTTTTTAGAATAAACACTCCCATTACAGGATAGGATGTATAACCACGGCATATCACATAAACAGGTAGTCCTTTTTCGTTGTAATTAACTATTCTCACGCTTTTTAATCTGAAACCATCTTTTTCTATATTGAGATTAACTTCAGACTCATCTTTAATCTTTTTTTCAGCAAGCATTGTCTCATATTTTTTAGCCAGAGCGGTGTCTGTGAAGATATTTGAGTTTTCTTTTTTGTCTTTATCTTTTTTGTCAATAGCCTCCCAGTATTCGCCACGAACCTTCAGGTTGTCCTTGTAGAAGTATATTATTTTACCTATGATTTTCTCGTCTTTTTTAAGCTCTATGACTTCTGTATTATCTTTGGCTATGGCTTTTTCTTTTGAATTTTCTGCAAGTAAATTACCTTGAAGTAAAAAGAGTGTAATTGGAGCATATAAAAAGCCAAGAGTTCTTTTTGCAAAAGTCATAAGATTCTCCTTTAGGTGTAGTTTATTTTATGTGATGTTTTTTGTAATGATGAACAGGCTTAGTCAAGAGAAAAATTTTATATCCGAAAGTTTATTACTATGTTTGCACCATTTGAGTTAAATAGATCAATGTTTCCTTCAATTTGTTCTACAAGGAGCATAACAAGATTTAGTCCCATGCCATTTGACTTTTTTATATCAAAGTTTTCAGGTAATCCCTTACCATTATCAGATACATGTAAGGTGGCCTTATCTGAATGTCTGGAGAGGGATATTTTTATCTCACCATCACCATTATGAGGGAAGGCATATTTTATTGAATTTGTTATAAGCTCATTTAAGATTAGTCCAAGTGGAACTGTTTTTCTTAAATCAAGGTAAAGCTCATCCAGAGCAGTCTGTAAAGAGATCTTTCCTTTGCTAAGGCTATATGTCTGGAGGATCATCTTTGCCAGATCCTTAAGATATATTGAGAGATTTACATTGTTTAGATTTCCAGAGCTATATAGGTGTTCATATATAGTGGACATTGAAAAGATCCGGTTTCTGGCATTTAAAAATATCTCTTTAGAATAGTCGTCTTTGAGTTTTGAAAGCTCAAGGGAAAGGAGGCTTGATATTATTCCAAGATTATTTTTTACTCTGTGCTGAAGCTCAACCATCAAAATTTCTTTTTGTTTTATAGATTCCTTTAAGGCTATTTCAGTTTTTTTTCTTTCGGAGATATCTCTAAGAGAACCCTCTATTCCTATTATATTACCGTGATTGTCATAAAGTAGATGGGAGTTTGTTGATGTATAGAATTCATTGCCAAATTTATCTTTTAGCACAACCTCATAATCAATGACTTCACCTTTTTCCATGATGGCTTTTACAAGGGCGTCTCTTTTTTCTGGATTGCTATAAACATAAGTTACAGGCTTTCCAATTAGCTCTTCCCGTTTAAAGCCTGCATATCTATGAATTGATGGACTGATTTCTATGATAGTTCCGCTGAGATCTGTTTGATAGAATATGTCCTGTATGTTTTCAAAGATTTTTTTGTATTTTTTTTCACTTTCGATAAGAGCGTTTTCGATTGCTTTTCTTTCTGTAATGTCTGTTAGAAAGTTGACAGTTGCAGGGTGACCCTGCCATGTATGGGCTACAGAGCTAAGCTCCACCCATATAATATCTCCATTGCTTTTAAGAATGCGAAATTGATATCTCTCTGGAGCTTTTTGTCCGGATATTCGTTTTTCATAATTTGAGGCAATGGCCTCTCTGTCCTCTGGATGAACAAATTCAAGGAAAGGTGTGGAATAAAGCTCTGAGTATGTTCTTCCTGTGATTTTACATGTGGCGGGGTTGATGAGTTTTAACATGCCATTTTGTGCTATAAAGATAGCTTCGCTGGCATTGTTGACCAGTGTTTTATAAGTGTCCTCCTCCAGAGGATCTTTAATTTCCTTACTTTTTGTCGTATCTATTGTCATATGAGTCTATGACTCCTTTTACAAGTGGAAGATTATTAAAATATATTTTCCATAAATTTACTAAAGGCAGTTTTTGACCTTAATTAATCCTTTAGATTGAATTTTTAGATTTAATTTTTGTATATATACAAATTCACACACATGTATAAATATAAGGCAAAAATAAAAATAAACAAGATTTTATTTCAATAAATAATTTATTTTTTTTGAAAAATCGAAGTTTAAGAATGAGCATTTTTAATTGCTTTGTATATTTTTTTATGTTGATTTTCTATATACTAAGAGATTTTATATCTCAGTTGTTTATTTTTTCAATGTTAATTTCTTAATCTTTATATTGAATAAAATACTACGATATCCCCGCTGCTTTCGCCGGAGATGTCGGAAATATATAAAATAATGGGGATTTTATGAGTAAAGATTTTATTAAGATTCCAAATATGGAACATAATATGTGTTTTGGCTGTGGCCCTGCAAACAATCATGGGTTGAAGATGGTTTTCTGGGGAAATGATGACATGGTTTATTCAGAAATAACTCTACCAAATCACTTTACAGGATGGCAGGGGGTTGTTCATGGGGGAATTTTATCCACACTTTTAGATGAGGTTATGAGTTGGGGAGCTATTTTTTTGACCAGAAAATTTATTCTTACAAAATCAATGACTGTTAATTACCATAAACCTGTTTTTTCTGGTGATAAGCTTAGATTGGAAAGTGTTGTAGAAAGTATACCTGGTGAACGTGAATGCCTTATGAAGGGTAGAATATACAACTCCTCTGGAGAAATAGCAACCTCAGCAACAGGAACTTTTGCTGTTTTTACTATTGACAGCGTAAAAAAAATGGGGATTATGTCAGAGAAGGATATACATGATTTTGAGATGATA
>MWCI01000033.1 GCA_002069965.1 Spirochaetes bacterium ADurb.Bin218
CACAGAGGGTCAGAGCCTTTTTGCAATTTGAACTCTCATACAAAGAATATTTAATCTATAAAATGGGGTCAGAGCCTTAATCAAAGAACAAAAAAATCTTGCAATATAACCCTACTCTCCTACTATGGGGCACAGGAGGAAAATATTATGTGTCTGGCAGTTCCAATGACAATAGAAAGATTTGAAGGGAATTATGCAGTAGCATCAGCAAAGGGAGTAGAGGTTTTAGTTAACTACGCCATGACTCCAGATCTCAAAATAAAAGACAAGGTCCTTGTCCATGCTGGATTTGTCATTGAAAAACTGGATGAAGATCAAGCAAAAGAGATCGAGGCTACATGGGAAGAATACTATAAAGCAACAGAATCACAAGCTGGCTAATTATCTCAGCCAGCCATGACAGAGGCAATAACCTCCCCTATTTCATCTATGTTATAGGGTTTTTTTAAGACAGCTATAAATCCATAATCCCTGTAGTTGGACATTACAGTATCATGGGAATAGCCACTGGAAACAATCCCCTTAAGCATTGGATCAATTCCTCTCATTAACTGAAAAGCCTCATTGCCTCCCATACCACCTCTAATCGTTAGATCAAGCAGAACAAAGTCAACCTTAAGTCCGCTTTCATGAAGCTTTCTAAAAATTTCTACAGCCTCCCTACCCTCTGAAGCGGTATAAGTCTCAAAGCCAAAGGATTTTATTATTTCCTCTGCAACCATTCTAATCATTTCATCATCATCCATTATAATGACTCGCCCACTGTAGCACTGACCACTTTTACAGGCAAGGACATTTGATTCAAAATAAGATTCAGATGCTGGTAAAACAAATTTAAACATTGCACCTCTGGCAGTATTTAGAGCTAATATTGAGCCATTATGCCTTTTTATTACAGAGTAAACAACAGAGAGTCCCAAACCACTGCCAGAGGGTTTAGTTGAAAAAAATGGATCAAAAATCTTACCAAGGAATTTCTCCGGTATACCAGGCCCTTCATCCTCTATGGAAATCTCCACATAATCCCCTGGAACTACCCCATAGTCATTGTCAGCCTTTAAGGAAATATTTTTGCACCTGACATAGATATTTCCCTCAGACATTAGTTGTGCTGAGTTTATAAGTATATTGTTCAATACCTGAGATATCTGAGACTCATCGGCATTTACTATTTTTACATTGTCATCAATTTCAAAATTGGTCTTAATCTTACTGCCACTGAGGGCAAATTCGCTTGAGCGCTTTATAAGATCAGGAAGTGAGATCAATTTTTTTACAGGTTCTCCTCCCTTTGAAAAGGTCAAAAGCTGCTCAGCAAGATTACGTGCTCTCAGGGCTGAGTATTCTGCATCCTCAAGGTACTTCAAAGCAATCGAAGGATCAGAATATAAATTTTTCTTGGTTAGAGCAACAGCACCCAACATACCTGTAAAAAAATTATTAATGTCATGAGCGATACCTCCAGCAAAAATGCCTAAGGATTCAAGCTTTGATGAATTTATAAGATGCTCCTTCATCCTCTTTATTTCTGTAACATCCTCAATTACAAAAACATAACCATAAATGTTCCCATCAATAGCCAAAGGAGAAACCCTGAGAGTTAAAGATCTCTTATCATCACCAGCAGAAAATATAAGTGGATTATAGAGATCAAAAAATTTAGAACCAGAAATAATATCGATGCCGGCAAGGTTTACAGCATTTCCATCACTATCTTTTACCACAAGGATAGAGCGAATATCCTTTAGTCTAACATCACTGGAACCAATTAAGAGAATTTTTCTGGCACTTTCATTGATAAGCTCAATGCCAAAGCTGCTATCAACCTCAATAATTCCTGGCGCAAGAACAGTAATTGTTTTATAAAGACGCTCCTTTTCTTTTTGAAGAGATATATTCATAGCCATAATTTCATTTTGCGAGGCAGCCATTTCCTCATTCATCTGCTCAATCTCTTCGTATTGTGCCTCAAGCTCTTCATACTGACTCTGGATTTCCTCTGCAAAGCGGGACTGTTCATCAGCATACTCTTTAATAACCTTTTGCTGATTTGTTGCAAGCTCATATAAAGCTTCTGTTTCAATAATATTCCTGTAAGAGAGATATGCAATTACGAAAAGCATCAATATAGAAAATATCTCCCTTGAGCTTAACACTCCATAATTGACCTTTCCACCTGTATAAGTAGCAAAGGGCATATCTACTCCATTGAGCCAGGCCAGAATATAAAAGGCAATAATGCTGATTATAACTACGAAGGACATGGCCCTGAATAATCTTTTATTATACAAAAACTGAAATGCAACTAAGTTTGCAGCCAACAACCAGTTAATGTGATTGCTCTGAGCAGCATAAAACCAGTTTATAGTAAAAGCATAATTAAACCGTGCAATGATTGGTATAGAAAACATGATCACTGCAACAATCAAAGCATAAACAATAGGATTTGCACCACGTTTTTTCCTTTTATAAACTCTATAGGCAAAATAAATAGCAAAGCCATATAAGACAATTGTTGGTAACAAAACAGTGATTCTGTGACCTGCAATAAACTGAAATGTGAGTCCGATGGCGGAATTTAAGACAGTAACGGCAATGAAAATTTTTGCACCTCTAATCTCAACTATGTCCATAGAAGAGTATTCACTTCTTGGAACACTTTTGCCAAAGAAAAAGTCTTTTATGCTCATATAAAAATCCAGGGCTATATTTTTTAACCAAATAACTCTAAGGTGCGATTAAAATAATTTCAAGAATTATTTTAAAAATTTGTTGAATGCCGACATAGACTTTCTAATATCGCAAAATTAAAAATCATAACTCCAGGGAGCAGACAATGAATGAGAGGATAATTTCAGAAAACTTCGATGAGCATGTTAAACGAAAATTTCATTTTTTAAATAGCGTCTTTCTTGGTCTTCCCCTTGACAACAAAGGTGAGGGAAAAATACTTATGCAATTTAAGGAGCATGTTTTACAGTCCGTAGAAAAAGAACTCTCTTCCGACAAGATCATCACATCGTTCTTTGAAAAATTTTCAGAAGAAGAAATAATATCCTCTCTATTTCAAATCATAAAATACATTGAACGGGAGGTTGTTCTCTTTGATTCAGTGGAGGATGCTGCCTTTGAAAAAATAAACAATCTCAACAGCCCAAACTCTCTTGAAAATATAATAGCATCAGCAATAACAAATGGGAAAACCGAGGAAATACTGGAGTTGCTAAAAAAAATAAACATACGCCTTGTACTTACAGCTCATCCAACTCAATTCTATCCAGGAGCAATCCTTGGTATAATAAACGATCTGAATCTTGCTATAAGGGAGAATAATCTTACAGAGATCAGCAAAATTCTTGAACAGCTCTCCTTTACTCCATTTTTCAACAAGAGAAAGCCAACGCCATATGATGAAGCACTGAGCCTTATATGGTATCTTGAAAATGTATTCTTTGATGCAGTCATTAACATCCAGAAAATAGTTTCCCAGACGATTCCAGAAAACAATTCAGAGCTACTTAACCCTGACATGGTGGAGATGGGATTTTGGCCCGGAGGAGATAGAGATGGCAATCCTTTTGTAACATCAGATATAACCTTAAGGGTTGCAGGGCGATTAAGATTTGCAATACTACGGAAATATTATGAATATATACTGAAGCTAAAACGCAAACTTACATTTAGAGGAATATACGAAAAGCTAAAGTATGCAGAGGTTGAGCTCTTAAAAAGCATGTATAGTGAAGAAAAACCAACGATAAGTCTTGATGACTGGAAAAGTCTTATCAGAGAAATACAAAACACATTAATCACAAAGTATAATGGTCTTTATCTAAAAGAAATAAATGAGCTCATGAACATCACATCAATATTTGGCTATCACTTTGCAACAATTGATATACGCCAGGATAGCTCAGTTCATAAAGATGTGCTTGATGAGATTCTTTTAAATATAAATGCAACAGAATATTATAATTCCCTCTCACAGGAGGAAAAATATAGCTACATCCAATCCATTGAGAATTTTACTCCACTGTCCTTATCTAAAATATCAGAGGATACAATTAACTGCATAAAAGCCATAAAGGAGATCCAGAGGCTCAATGGTGAAAAGGGATGCAATAGATACATAATGAGCAACTGCTCCAGTGCGGATGACATCTTTACTGTTATGTCACTATTTCATCTTGCAGGATGGAGAGATAAATTCACAATAGATTTTATACCTCTTTTTGAAACAATAAAGGATCTCGAGAATGCAGCAGCTATAATGGAAACCCTTTACTCAAATCCCATTTACAGAGATCATCTCAAAAATAGAAACAACAGGCAAACCATCATGCTCGGCTTTTCTGATGGAACAAAGGACGGAGGCTATTTTACAGCAAACTGGTCAATATATAAGGCAAAAGAAATACTCTCTGCTATATCAAGAAAATATGGTATCGAGGTGACATTCTTTGACGGTAGAGGTGGCCCTGCCGCAAGAGGTGGCGGCAAAACTCACAATTTTTACACAGCCCATGGCAAGAGTATAGAAAATACTCGGATTCACCTTACAGTTCAAGGCCAGACTGTAAGCTCAAACTTTGGAACAGTTATGTCTGCACAATACAATATTGAGCATTTGCTCAGTGCAAGTCTGAGAAATCGACTCTATAGCCAATACAATGAAGACTTCTCTGAAAAAAATCGCTCTATCATGGAAATGCTCTCACAGGAAAGCCATAGAACATACATGGAATTGCGCAATGACCCTCTATTTTTGCCATATCTCCTCAATAGAAGTGCAATGCCCTTTTACGGAGAGGCAAACATTGGCAGCAGACCAGATAAGAGAAACTCAAGAGAAAACTTTACTCTGAAGGATCTCAGAGCAATACCTTTTGTTGCAGCATGGAACCTAAACAAGCAAAATGTTCCTGGATTCTATGGACTTGGTAGCGCCTTAGAAAAAGCCATCAAAGAAGGGAAAGAAGAAGATATCCGCTCTCTCTATAGAGATTCCCTATTTTTCAGAACTTTAATCCAAAACAGTATGATGGTTTTGAAAAAGACAAATATGAAAGTAACATCTCACCTGCAAGAAGACAGGCAATATAGCAACCTCTGGCAAAAGATAAAGGAGGAATCAGAAAGAACTGAGGCCAACCTACTCCGCGTATCGGGACTCTCCTATCTCATGGAAGAAAATCCAAAGGATCGCCTATCTGTTGAAATGAGAGAAAATATGATTCTGCCTCTGTGTATAATACAGCAATATGGTCTCATGAAAATTGACCATCTGCAAGACAAAAAATCCACAGAAGAAGATCTAAACACATACAAAAAAATAGTTATAAGGGCATCTTACGGGATTATCAATGCAGGCAGAAATACAGTTTAAATTAAAAAAATTAAAAAAATTAAAAAAATTAAAAAAAATTTTTTAACTTTTTTCCTCTGCAGATCTCTATAATGATTGACAATTGGTTTACCAAATATTATATGGTTAACCACAACATTAAAACGCGGAGGAACCATTATGATGGAAAGTTACATTTTAATCGCAGGTTTAATCCTTTTTTCTGGCACAGTTACCTATGATTTGCACAAAAAAACTGTGGAAGCTCAAAAAGCTAATGCAGCTACTACCCAGCAGGTAGATAAGGGCTTCTTTGACCAGGATAAAAGAAAATAACCCCCAAAAATAAACAAAAACAAACATTTGTGAATAGGAAGACGGATCTTTTTGATCCGTTTTTTTTATTTATAAATCGGGATCTCCTCACGGAACTGCATTACGTTTTTTTTTAGGTTATCATAATCCTCTTTAACATACATAAATCCATTTTCAATTACAGCATGTTCCATGACTATATCATTTATCACTTTATGTCTTTCTTTCATAGCAGCAACAGCTTTTTCACTATTTCGCTCTGATAGAGCCTCAAAAACTTTTATATCGTTTTCAATGATCACATCCCTGCAATCAGTAAGTTTATAGAGCATTTCCGCAACAAAGACCTTCAAAGGCTTGAGGCTTATGGTAACTGCAAGGCTTATAATGTTGCGTGCAGCCTTTGCAATCTCATTATCAATCATATAATCACACTCAGCAAGAACATGGGGAGATTTATTAAGCTTCTTTTTTAAAATAAGAGTTTCTATAATTTCCAGTTCTTCTTGAGTTATTTCCTCTGCAGCGCGTTCAATGTTTGCCACATCATTTGTTGCCTTATAGTTCATCAAGGACTGATATGTTCGAAGCTCCATTTTTTTTGTTGTCTGAATAATTTTTATAAGAGCATCAAGAGAAGTATCATCGTAAAAATTTTTGATATATGTTCCACTCTGAGGTCTTGTTTCAGCAAGGCCAGCGTTTATGAGCATTGCAATAGCTTCCCTTATGACAAAACGGCTTGTATTGAATCTCTCTGCAAGTTCACGCTCTGGAGGGAGCTTACTGTTAACCTCATATCTCCCTGTTAAGATATCCTTTTCAAGTTCAGAAAAAATTTTGCTTGCAAGTCTTTCTTTCATAGCTGTTTGCCTTCTATTATGATAATATAATAAACCACATCCACCTGTGGGGATTAAAAAATCCGTCCAGGCGGTATAAAAATAGCACCCTATAATTCACACAATGAAGTTTCCTATTATCATAAAGAGGCACAGAGATAAACTTTGGTCATGCTTATATCTGCTTATATTTTTTATTTATTTTTAAATCAATCTGATCTCACAGTATAAGACAAATACATAAAAAAAGAGAGTTGTCAAGCTATAAATACTTTGGTATGCCAATTTTTTAAAAAATTTTTATTCTTTTTTTAATATTAAGTTTATAATATGTTTGACAATTGGTCGACCATATTTATATTGGTTGTTAATTGGTTAGGTTTGGTCAGAACTGTTCTCGCTGACCATGCATGCCAGGGTTTTAAGAAAAGGGTGTTAAACCTGATTTCTAAAAAAACTTTCCAACAAACATTTATGAATAGGATGCTATCCTTCCGCGGGATAGCATCCTAACTTAAATAATATGGAAAGTTTAAATGACAATCTGATTATCTATTTTTGCTGCATTCATAAAGCACAAAAGTTTCCTATTCAAAAAAAACGGCTGCCCTAATTACTGGGCAGCCCCCTCTTTTTAAATAATCATGAAGGTTTATAAAAACTTATACTCTATGCTAAAGGATATAACATTTGCATATTTTGAGTATTCTGTCTTGTGATAAGTGTAAACCCCAGGGGTTGCAGTTGGCTGCTTTGTTGCATTATTGCTTGCTGTGATATAAAAATTATGCATGTAAGAAACCATAAGATTAAGGTTTTCTTCAGTTCTAATTTTTATACCAGTTCCAACGTTCCACAGGTCTATCTTGTTGAGAATTTCACTTAAGTACTCATCCTTAACATTCATACGGTCATAATTTACCCCACCTGTCCAGTGGATATTTTTAAGAAACTGCCAGTCAAAACCAACTCCAAGCTCCCATGCAGTATCAAAATCATACTTAATTAAATTTTGCTTATAAGCTCCTGCTGTTATTGGTGTGGATGCAGTTGGCTTCTCATAGGTTCCCCAATTTGGGAAGTAAACAAGACCTGAAAGAGCAACCTTAAATTCAGGAGTCACAACATACTCAGCACCAAGCATAAGCTTTGCAGGGAGGTCAAACCTGAACTTTCTCCCATCTGTATAACCAGACATAGAAGAAAGAGCCCGCTCTCCACCAAAGGCAGGTGTAGCAACAGAGAGATCCTCATTGACATCAACTGTCCAATTCATCTTTGACATAGACTCAAAGGTCATTGCCAGATTCAAATTAGATGCCGGCTGAACATTTACGCCAATTATTCCCATGTAACCAGTTGCAGTCCACTTGCCATCATAAACTGTTGTTTTTTCAAAACCAGAACCAAGACCTGATTTAGTCACCTTGAGTTCAATTGTCTGAGATCCCTCAATAACTCTCCCACCAAGAGACACTGTCATCATGTCATTTACCTTGTATGCTCCACCTATTGTAAGTGCTGGAAACATGCTGAGCATATCCACACTTACATTTGCTCCATAAGAAGGAGTTGATGAATCCCAATAGACTTTCTTTGCCCCAGAAGACCCCCAGCCAAACATAGAATCAACTGTCTGAACTGCAAGGTTGAGATTAGGAGAACCATTAGCCCAGAAAGTACTTCCACCACCACCGATGATATGAAGTCCAGCATAAGCAGCCCAGTCATCCTTTTTATAATTTACATAGAGAGAAGGAACATACTTACTTGGCTTATGAGTATCATACCTCTTCTGACCCATATAAGTATCAGACTTAACTGCTGTGGTGTTGTTGTTATCTATTGTCTGGTTAGAAAAGTGAACATGAAGACCATCAAGCATCTTCACAGTTCCTGCTGGATTGTAGGTCACACAATCCACACTGTCTGTTGCAGCTGTTCTTGTGGGGTTTCCAATCCATTCAGCACTTTGATCTGTAATTTGATCAATGTAGCTTGCAAATGAAGGGGTGAAAGAACACACAATCGCCCCAAAGAGGGAAAGCACTAAAAGTTTCCTATTCATCTGATTCCTCCAAAAATTTATTAAAAGCACCGCTTTATATATGTTGCAGTGACTTTTTGCTTTATTTATTTTTATTTTTTTGTTTAATCTTTAATCCCCCAATATACCGTCTTTCCGGTTTTTATTTTTTTTTAGACTAAAAAAATCCAGAAAAAATTTTCTGGTTTCAATTTTATATATTTTCTATTTTTGCTACATTTCAATTTAACACTATATCAGATTGAAATTAAATTTCAAGCAAAATTTTTACTTACATTAAAATAAAAAATCAATAGTAAAATTTTTGTATAATAGGTTTAATTTTAAACTTATTTTATTATGTTAACTTTTAAAATACAGAGTAAAACAATAGTGATAATTAAAAAAACTATCGTAAAAATTAGTTTATATAAAATTTTTACCGTGGAAAAAATTACCAATCGCTTGAAGCTCCACCTCCGCCAAAATCTCCTCCACCTCCACTAAAACCACTGTCTGAGGAACTGGATGAATTATAATCTGATGAACTATAACTGGAGCCATCATAAGAGGATGAACCTGCAACAGAACCAGTGGACACAGCATAGGCAATGCCTCCAAAAATAAGACCTAAAACTCCACCAACTAAAGCGGTAACAACAGCCAGAACAAGATCAAAACCACCTGTCAATATCATAAGAATAGGGAATAGAATACCTCCCCCAATAACAGACCATAAAAGTTTCTTTCTACCTAAGTATATTGTAACTCCTCCAAAGATTATAAAAAAAAGCAAAAAAAGCCAGGGAACTGAATCTTCACCAGAGGATTCGTTGTTTTTAACCTCTATAGCTTGAGATACAGAATACTCACCTTTAACAGCAGCTATAATTGCCAAAACTCCAGATTCAAAACCTTTATCATAATTGCCAGCCTTAAAATGGGGCTTAACCTCAAGATCCAAGATCCTGCCTGCAAGCAAATCTGTAAGCTTACCCTCAAGTCCATATCCAACCTCTATCCTCATTTTGCGATCATCCCTGCTGACAATAAATAAAACACCATTGTCGAGTTTCTTCTGCCCTATTTTCCAGGATTTTGCCACATTTATGGAATACTCTTCAATAGGATAACCCTCAAGGCTTTTTACTGTAAGTATCACAATTTGAGTTGAATCGCTCTTTTCCAGTTGGATCAGTTTTTCTTCAAGGGTTGCTTCCATTTCCGCTGAAATCATATCGCCATAATCATTAACATGGGAATTGAGCTGAGGGATATTAAAAGCCATAAGCTTAATAGATATAAAAATCAAAAGTATTGATAATAAAAAGGATGTTCTATTCATTGGAGCTCTCCTGCTACTATTAAAAAATCGCCTTACCTATTTCTTAAAATATATTGCAGGGGAGTGAATGTCATCAAAAAAGTGAGTTAAAATAGGCAACCATCTCATCTGGAGAGAAAACCATATCTATTCCGCCACGTTCTATGGCTTCTTTATTCATTCCATAAACAACAGAGGTCTCTTTATTTTGAGCAATTGTTGTAAAACCTTTTTTGTGAAGATCAACAATTGAGTCAACTCCATCGTCACACATTCCTGTTAAGATAACTGGAATAAAAAGTGAAGGCTCAAATCCAAAAACAGAAGAAAATAGCACATCAACAGAGGGCTTAAATCTCTTCACAGGAGGCTCATCTGTAATGGCTATCTTATAGGTATTAGAATTATACATCACCCTCATATGTCTGTTTCCCGGAGCAATAAAAGCCTTCTGGGGAAGAATTTCTGCACCTTCAAAGCCTTCCATCACATCAAAGGGTGTATGATTATTTAGCCTCTCCGCCCACATGCCAGTATAGCTCTCTGGCATATGCTGAGCAATCAATATGCTAAAAAATTCTCTTTTAATGCCATTAAGAAGCTGTTCTATTACAGGCAAAGCTCCAGTTGATGAGCCTATGAGTATAATCTTAAAATCATCAGTGGTCATATAAAGCTACTGAATTGGAATATTCATAAGAGATGAGTCTATTGCATTTGCCATCACTGAATTTTCCTTTTCCCCTTTTATTGCCTTAAATGAAACAAGCATAAAATCATACTGCCAGAAGGAATTAACCTTTCTTAAGGATAAATTGTCCACTATGGTATACATCTTCTCTTTGTTTTCTCCTTCAAAGAGCTTGTTACCAAGAAGAAATCTATCCAATGCAGCTTTTCGCTCCTGCCCTGCCTTGAAATAAGAAAAATTCCATGAAATTGCTGCAAAATAAATCATTGTCTTGAACTGAAAAAAATCATCCTTGCTAACCTTTGCCAAGAGAGGTGATGCAAATTCCAGAAGTATATTAGAAACCCTTCTCCCTTTATACTCTTCAAAAATAGCCTCCTCCGGAAAAACATCCTCTGGCAATAATTCTATTCTTGCTATATCAACCTCTTTTCTTCTTTTTCTGAAATTACCCTTGCTCATAAAACCTCACATATCACTTTATATCTTCCGAAAATAAAAAGAGCTTATCTATTGTAAAGCATTAATCATGAGATGTTTTAATTTATAAGATATTTTAAAAAATTATTGAATCATTGCAGTGATATTTTATACTATCCAAAATCTTTAATTTTAAGGTAAATTATGCTAAAAAGAACACCTTTACTGGCTTTTATTATTGCAGGTCTTATGACTCTCCTTATAGCCCTATTATTTCAGGAAGAGGATAGATCTTTTACCACAGGACAAACTGTGATTTTTTACTTTTTCTCATTTTTCCCTTCCATGGGTATTGCAATGCTCTTTGATCCCTTTCCTAATAAAATCAAAGAGATGTATCTCAAGATTAACTTCTATATTCAAGAAGAAAACCCTGAGGATCAGGTTGCTAAAGTCTTAAAAGAAGAACTGGAGGGTAAAAATTAAAGCTGTATTGTTTGATATTGATGGCACAATACTAAACTGCAACAGCGCAGGCAGAGCCTCTCTTATTGAGGCAACAAAGGAAGTCTTTGGCACTGTTGGCAGAATGGAAAAGCTGGATTTTCAGGGGAAGACAGATCCTGTAATTCTACAGGAATCTCTGCAGATAATGGGATACAAGCAAGAGGATATAGAAAAAAATCTAAAAAATCTTAAAGAGAGATACTTCTATTATTTAGGTGAAAACATACACAAATACGAGGTTATAGTTTATCCGGGGATCAAAGAGCTTCTCCAGATACTTAAAAAAAGAGACGATATTGCCCTCGGCCTTCTTACTGGGAATTTCACAGAAAGTGCCAAGATAAAACTCAGCGTTTGCAATCTCTTTGACTATTTTTCCTTTGGTGCCTTTGGAGATGATGCTCCAATGCGAAATCTGCTTCCAGAGGTTGCAAAAAAAAGAATTGATACAATTTACAAAATAGATATCAGCTTCAAAGACGTAATAATCATAGGGGATACAATATATGATATAAGGTGTGCCAAATACGCTGGGGCTGTATCTGTTGCAGTAGGAACAGGTTGGGTTCCTGCTGACATTTTACTCAAAGAAAATCCTGATTACTTTTTTCCTGATCTATCAGATTTTCAACAATTTTTAAAATTACTGGAGGATTAAATGCAACTTGGACATGTTGCTGTAGCATTAACTATTGCCTCTTTTGCTCCTGAGCTTACTGGAGGTCAAGTGGAGGCATTATCTCTTGAAAGCATCTTAGTAGCTCTCTTTGCTCATGAATTTCCAAACTTTGATGGACTTGTTATTATGGCAAAACTTGCACCAAAAAAATTTCACTGCACCTGGTCTCACTCTCTCATTGTGGGATTTCTTGCAGGGCTTATAACGTGGTTTATAAATCCTGCATGGGGATATATTTTCTGGGCAAGTATATTTCTCCATTACCTGGCTGATATGCCAAGCAGCGTTGGATTACCTCTGTTTATGCCCTTTTCTTATAAACGCTATACCTTTAATCTCTGGGCGGACACAGGTTACTTTGGTTGGGTGAGCTTTGTGGGAACATATCAACAGGCCTGGACCTGGATACTTGAAGGCGGAGCCTATGTTGTGCTCATGATTCGCCTCTATCAATTAAAAATATGGCCCTTTGTTTAAGGTAAAAATATGAAGCTTGCAAAAAAATATGACTTTATAATTATAGGCTCTGGCTTTGGCGGAGCCATGTCTGCATATAAACTCATGTCAAAGGGCTACTCTGTTCTCATAATCGAAAAGGGTAAAAGGCCACTCCGTGATGATTCATGCTGGGACGAGGTAAGACTTCACTTAAAAGATCCCATGTATAGAAGTTCCACTCCTTTTTATGTTGATCAAAAAAATGGCAAAATAGAGACTATGTGGAGTGACGATACAGTGGGTGGAATGTCTACTCTTTATGGTGCTGTCTCTTTCAGGATGAGAGAGGATGACTTTAACGGCCCACCTCTTGCAGACAAAAACGAAAGGGATCTCTCATGTGCCTGGCCATATTCCTATAAAGATATAGCCCCCTATTACAGTGAGGCGGAAAAATTACTTGGTATTGCAGGAGAAAAGGGTTCTGATATTACAGAGCCTCCAATAAAAGGAAAATTTCCCCAAAGGGCAAATGCAGTTTTTTCACGACCGTCAAAAAAGCTCTGGAAATCTGCTCAAGATCTTGGTCTTCACCCATTCCTTTTGCCAATGGCAATAAACTTTGATGGGAAGCATGGCAAAGGACAGTGCATACGCTGTTCCACCTGCGATCACTATCTATGCAAAATCGAAGCAAAAAATGATCTCTCTGTTGCAATATTACCTTATCTGGAAAGCAAGGGAGTCGCCCTATTGTCTCAATCCCGTGCACTGAAAATAAATACTGTAAAAAACAGAGCTGTATCTGTAGATATAGCTAATGAATCCACCGGGGAGATCTACACAATAAAGGCAGATAACATTATATGCTCTGGCGGAGCTTTATACTCTCCTTATATCCTTCTTTGCTCAAAGATTGATGAGATAACAGGAAATAAAAATATTGGCCACTACCTCATGCGCCACATAAACGGAGTAGTTGCAGGAGTTTTCCCTTCTGTGGCAAATCCAGATAAAATATTGCAAAAACAAATTGGAATACCTGACTTTTACTTTGGAGATCCAGAAGGAAAAAGAAAGCCCTATGGACCATGGGGAATGATCCAGGATGTTTCAAGTATAGGGAAAGGGGTAATCAAGGCAAACTCCCCTGCTGGATTAAAAACTATTGCAGCATTTTTATCCGACTATCTGATAAATCTTCTCTGCATAGCAGAGGATACTCCAAACTACAACAACAGAGTATTCATAAACAACTCTGCAAAGGATAACTTTGGCATGCCGACCTTGCATGTATATCACAGATATAGCAAAAGGGATATAATGGCACGAAATGCCCTTTATAAAGAGGCAAAACGCATACTCCGCAATGCAGGAGCTTTACTCTTTTATTCAATGCCTATAGAAACATTTTCCCATGCCCTTGGGACATGCAGAATGGGTCTAAATCCTGAAACATCCGTGGTTGATGAAAACTGCAAAGTTCATGGCATGAAAAATCTCTACGTTATTGATGGAAGCGCAATGCCCTCTGGAGGTTCGGTAAATCCGAGTTTAACAATTGCAGCTCTTGCGCTAAAGGCAGCAGACTCTATATCTTAGAGTCTGCTTCTTACTCTCTTTAAAATAAAATAAACTTCCTCTGACTTTAAGAGATAGCATAAGAAAAAGTATATAATCCCAGCAGAAATAATAATTAGCGTCATATATATTAACTTAAGATAAAACACAGAAGATTGCCAATTAATTAACATTGAAAACAAATAAACAGCAATCCCCATAAAAAGAGCGGCAATTGCTGACTTCAAAAAAGAAAAAAGCACTTTTTTTAAATCCACACCTCCAGTGGTTTGCTTAAGCCTTAAAAATAAAATCATCATCTGAACAGCAGCAGAAATTGAGTTTGCCAGAGTAAGACCTGCATGCTTAAGGCTTGTTTGCATAAGTGTATAACCAAAAATAATATTTAATACCAGAGCAACTGTTGCAGAGATCACAGGAGTTTTTGTATCCTTCATAGAATAAAAAGCCTGAGTTGTAATCCTGAGGCCAGCAATGAAAACTATTCCAATACTTGCAGTTACAAGAGAACTATAGGTTAAAATACAATCATTAAAGGTAAATCTTCCATGCATAAATATAACAGAGATTATAGGAACCCCAAAGGAAATGAGCCCAACTGCAGCAGGAATTGATATAAAAATAGCAGAAGAAAGAGAGGCAGAAAAAAGATCCTTAAATCTCTTACTGTCAGCACTTGCACTGAGCCTGGACATTTCTGGCAGTATAACATTTCCAATTGATATAATAAAAACTCCAAGGACAAGCTCTGTAAGTCTGTTTGTGTAATATATATAAGTAACACTACCTTCAGAAATCATAGAGGCAAGAAAGTTGCTAACAAGAGTGTTTATCTGGTAAACTGCAATCCCAAACAAAGCAGGGGTAAGCATCTTAAAAATATTTCTTATTCCTGGATGCTTGAAATCCAGAGAAAAATAAAACTTAAAGCCACTTTTTTTGAGATATGGAAGTTGAAGAAGGAATTGCAATAGTCCACCTAACAAAACGCCAATTGCAACACCATATATACTCTCTGCAAATAATTTTGAAAGTCCAACTATGCCAGTGATAATTCCAACATTCAAAAGCACAGGTGAAAAAGCTGGTGCAAAAAAAATTCTGTGAGAATTAAGGTATCCCATAGCAAAGGCAACAAATCCAACAAAAAATAGATATGGGAACATCAATCTTATGAGATTCACCGAGAGATTAAAAATCTCAGGGGTATCATTTCTTCCAAAAAAAATTTTCATAAAATAAGGAGAAAAAATAATCCCTGCAGCTACTATTAAGGCAATTGCAAAAAACTGGACAGACATAGTCTTTACCGCAAGCTTTTTTGCCTCTTCTTCCCCTTCTTTAATCAGAGTCTCTGTATAAACTGGAATAAAGGAAATAGTAAGAGCTCCCTCAGCAACAAGACGACGAAATAGGTTTGGAATCATAAATGCTACATAAAAAACATCAGCTGTCCTTGCTGCACCAAAATATGCCGCCATCAAAACATCACGGACAAGGCCAAGTATTCTACTGCAAAGTGTTGATAGGGCCACAACTCCTGTTGATTTAACTAAAGACATAGGTCTACCTTAAATTTTATTTAAAAGACAGTGGCAATATTTCCTCACTTGATTTTTTGATCAAATATAAATTAAAAATTTTTATATAATAAAAGCAAAAATTCTTGACACTTTTAATCCATTTGTTAATCAGGCTTTATGATAACATCGGGAAGAATTTTTTATTTTTACGCGATGTATTCTGGGATTATTTAATAACTGCTCATATTCCAAATTAATCAGCATGGTATTCCCGTGCTGATATTTTTTTATATTGCTCTTTTTAATGCCTTTTAGTTTCTACTCTGAAACAGAAAAAAACTTACCTTTATTGTTGACACAAGAGCAAAAAAGTCAATACTAATCTCAAATTAAACAAGTGGTAAATCTATGAAAAAATATATTCTAACACTTTTTTTTATTTTTTTCATTATCACAGCACAGGCATCAGAGTATCACTATAAAGGCAAAAGCGCCTACATACACAGGAATTATGAAAAGGCGCGGGAGATGTTTTTAAAGGATATTCAGATCTCTGATGAGGGGGACTCTTATTACTTTCTTGGTGAAATTGAAAAAAATGATAAAAATTACGATCTAAGCCTGGAATATTTTAAAAAAGCAGTATCCGCAAAAAAGATATCACGCAAGTTGCTCGTAAACTCATACTGGAATATTATAATCTTTTATGAGCAAAAGGGAGATTATCAAAACTATATTAAATACTCTCGGGATTTCTGGCAAAAGACAGGGGAAAGGTCTGCGAAACAAAAAATTGATTCTCTAATAAACAAGTTAATGTGGAGTGATAGCCAGGAGGCTGTTGACAAATATAATGAAGGCATTTCTCTATTGAAGAAAAATGATCAAGACAACGCTGTGATGGCTTTTTCTCAGGCTATAAATATTGACTCAAATTTTCTTGCACCAAGATTTGAGCTTGGTCTTATATCTTATAAAAAGGGAAACTACTCTGAAGCTGCAAGGCAATTTTCAATAATTACAGAGAGAATCCCATTCTATGCTGAAGTGCAGTTGCTGCTGGGCAGAATAAATTTCTCAAACAAAAACTATGCACCTGCTGCAAAAAATTTCGATGCCGCTCTTACTTATGGATTTATAGATAAAAAAACTGAATACGACACAATTCTTAAACGGGGAATTTGCTATTATCACACAGGAGATTACGAAAATGCTGAAGAAGACATATCCCTTGTGGCAGATAGTTCCCAAAATGATTTGGAGCCCCATCTTCTTCTATCTGCAATATATATAAAGAAAGGTGATTTTGAATCCGCACTTAAGTATCTTGCAAAGGCAGAAAAAATATCCCCTGATAATTCATCCATAATATTTCAAACTGGCAGTATTTACTATCATAAAAATGATGCAAGATTTGTGAAATACTTTGACAAACTCTTTGACATAGAAAATCAAAATCCCAAAAACTATGAAAGCTATATCAAGGCCTTTAAAATTATAATGAATTATCATTACCAGCGGCAAAACTATCAACGCTCTTTTGAAATAGCCCAAAAAAATCTTTCTGTTGTTACACAGGACTATGAATCAATTTTGATTGCTGGACGATCTGCAACTTATTTAGGAAAAAATGAAGAGGCTGTTTCTTTTTTTAAAAAAATTTCTATTGTTGAAAGCAAAGACAAATTGCTCTATACAAAGGCTCTTGGACTTTCTGGTAAAAAGAATGAGGCCCTTAATATTTTACGCACATTAAGAGGTAGCTCTGCCTACCTTGAGGCAAAGGAAGATAAAATACTTAAAACTTACATTGATGAACTGGAGGAAATAATAAAAGAATCCAATAAACAATCACAAACAAACACAACTGGAATGTAATAGCTATGATTGAACTAAAAGATGTAGCCTTTACCCTTGATGAGAACTTAACAGTGGAAGTTGATGACCTTGAGATATCAGAATCTGAAATAGTTGGAATCACTGGCAATGGAGGATCTGGTAAAAGCTCCCTTTTAAAATTATTATATGGCGACATCAAAGATTTTGAAGGCTGTTATTTTTTTGATGGTAAAAATATTTCTAATATTTCCAAAAAAGAACGAAAAGTGATATTTTATTTTTTACCTCCAATTGCTGATTTCAATCCAGAAGATACATTATTCGATCATGTAATCAGGGGTCAGCTAAATTACAAAAAATTCCTCAACCCATACTCCCCTGCTCAAAAGGAAATGACATCAGATATAATTCATTCGCTAAATTTATCTCATCTTTCTAATCATAGATTAAAAAGCTTAAGTCATTCTATTATAAAAATGGCTAATCTTGCACAGGGGATTAACTCACAGTGCAAAGTGTTGCTTATGGATTCACCAGAACTATTTCTTGATTTTCGCCAAAAGATAACACTTACCAGAAATCTAAAAAAATATGCAGCTACAGGAAAAATTTCGATCATAGTTGCATCATCTGACCTGGATTTTTTAATAAAGCTTTGTGATAAAATTATATTTCTAAAAAATGGTAAAATATTTGCCACAGGTCACAGCGAGATTATTACTGATTCGTTAATAAAAGAAGTATTTGGAGTTCAATCCATTATAAGCAAAAATATAATCTCTACATTACCTGAGATTCATATAATAGAATAGCTTAAGTGTAGTACTCAATCTTTGTTTTGCCCTCTTGCAGAGACTGGGCAAAAATGATATGGTCAAAATAATTTACATAATCAATTGCTTCTTTAAGATCAATATTTGCCCCAAGTATGATTACCCTATTCCCAAAATTCCTTGCATAGTAAGATACATCAACCAAAGCATTCAAGCCAGAGGCTGTAACAAAAGGGACATTCTCCATATTTATCATTATACTCTCCCTTTCAGAAAAATTATGAACCACTGACTTAAAATAATCTGCAGTTAAAACAGTTAAATTCCCAGAGACATCTAAAACGTTTATGCCGCTAAACTCTCTTACTGAATATGTTATTGCACCACCGAACATATTATCTCCAGAGCTTACCTATATATCGACCATGGATCTTACCCTTAATTATATCCACTAATTCATTATTTATTGGTGGAAAAATTGTTATATCTGAAAGTTCCTCAGTGGAGAAAAATTTAAAATCATGAAGTCTCTTATCTTCACCAAGGACAAAATCCCCACCGAGGTAGTTACACAAAAAACAGATATTAACCACATGACGCTTGCCAGAGGGATCTATAGAATCAGAGACTAAAACCAGATCTTTTACATCAATTGCAACGTTTAACTCCTCCTCAAACTCACGACGAAGAGCCTCATGGAGTGACTCACCATAATCTACTCCACCTCCTGGTAGTAACCAGTAAACCTCATTATTTTTTTTGTGAGCAATAAGCAATAACCTGTTACCCCTGATAAGGATACCTGCAACACGGATTCTAACCTTACCCGACTCACTGCTCAAAGTTCACCACCATTTCGCTCAATTTTTTTTAACAATTGCTCTGCAGCTAACATCTCAGCTTTACGCTTACTGCTACCTGTTCCTCTGGACATCTCTGTTCCTTTAATCAAAAGCCGCACTACAAATTCCTTTTTGTGATCTGGTCCTCTTTCTTCAACTACCTCATATATAGGCCGCTCTTTGTACTTTTTCTGAACATACTCCTGTAGAGTAGTCTTTGGATCCCGCAGGTATGTCATCTGATCTATTCGCTCAATGTCTTTTTTTAGAAGACCCAAAATAAATTTTCGAACTTCCTTTAATCCCTGATCAAGGTATACAGCACCTATCAATGCCTCAAAGGAATTTGCAAGTATTGAGCTTCGATCTCTACCTCCACTTAGCTCCTCACCTTTACCCATGAGAAGATAATCCCCTAAATGAATCTCCCTTGCGACCTTTGCCAGAGTTGCTTCAGAAACAACAGCAGATTTTATCTTAGCCAGATCCCCCTCAGGATAATCTTCAAATCGCTTAAAGAGATATTCATTAACAATAAGACCAAGAACAGAGTCCCCAAGATACTCAAGGCGTTCATTATCTTTTATTTTATCTGTATTTGCCTCATTTACGTAAGATCTGTGGATTAAGGCTCTGTTAAGAAGATTTTTATCTTTGAATTTTATCTGAAGCTTATTCTGAAGAATACTTAAACTTTTAAGTCTAACCTTTTTACTGTCTGACTCTGCTTTTTCATTCTTTTTATGATTCATAACATTTATCTTTCAGAAATCTTTCTATATATATACTTATATATATCTCCAAGAGTCCGGAGCTTTTCTGCTTCCTCATCTGGAATTTCAAGATCAAACTCTACTTCAAAGGCAATTATCAACTCTACTGTATCAATTGAATCAACAGCAAGATCATCTATGAGAGATGTATTTTCAGATAATTTGTCTTCATCTATCTCCAGTTGATTGGAAATTATTCTGTTTACTCTTTTTATTATATCGTCCATTATACAATCTTCCATTCCTGATGAAAAATCTACTCTATTAAGAGATAATTTTACAAAAAGCTCTCCTGATTGTCAAGAGATAATAAAAAAAGGGATACTTTTTAGCACCCCTTCTTTTATAAAAAGAATTAGCTAAAATCAATCTTCAATTTTAACTTTCTTCTCAAGAACTAATACGTTCTTGTAATAGCCGCATTCTGGACATACTCTATGGGGTAATGTATATGCTCCACATTTAGGACATGGTCTTAAATTTGGAATACCGATTGCCTCATGAGCTCTCCTCATACGGGATTTCGATTTTGATTTTCTTCGCTTTGGTACCGCCACTTTAGAACTCCATATATTTAAATTTTAACCCTAAATTGCTGAAAATGAAAAGGGGTTTATAGCCAACTATAATAAAAGTTTAAACTAAAATATAGGCATATATGTCAAGCACTTTAAAAAATAAAAAATTACAAATTAACTAATTAAAAAACTCCATTCTCTACTGTAAATTAGCGTTTAAGAGAAAAAGCCTCTCCCTTGCTCGTATGGCAAATTGCGAACCTGAATAAAGAGAAATTACTTTTGAAAAATATTCCTTTGCCTTAACTTTATCATTTTTTATTAAATACAACCGCCCTATATTATAGATCACCTGATCCATGGCTACATAATCCTTGGCAGTGGACTCATATTTTTCTAAAATATCAATTGCCTCATCTATCTTCCCTGTTTCCTCTTTTGAGGCAGAAAGTTTAAGAACTCCAAGAGATAAAAATATATCGCTCTTTGATGTTTTATTTACATATTGTGAAAGATATGAAGCAGCCTCATCATATTTTCCATCATCAAATAAAATATTACCAAGCAGGTATAAACTCAAAGTTCTTGCTCTACCAAAAGAAGTAGATTCTATTAGCTTTTTAAGCTCAGATACTGCATTTTCTTTAACTTGTGTATCCTCTGGATTTGCTCTATAGGAATCAAAAATCACTTCAAATTTCTCGTAACTTACTGTCAGCTTGTGATCAATATATAAATATATAGCAATAGCTGCAACTATTGCCAGAATAATTCCAGAGAAAATAGGCACAACAGGCCTATTGGTCCTCTTAAAAAAATCCTTAAAATTCATAAAGAATTTTTCAATTATATTTCTTTCTATCTCTATTGTGCTTTTTGCTTTGCCAGCCATAATTACTTTTTATCTCCAAGTTCAATATTTATTATGTCACCGATGGTTACTGTATTTGGACTTGTCTTTTTGAGTATTTTATTCACCTCTTCTTTTTCTGACATAATCTCATAGTGCTTAATACTCAGGGATAACCTCTTTTTCTCCACATCAACATCCAGAACAACTGCATCAACAGGATCTCCAATTTTAAAATGTTCCTCTAACTTCTCTATTCTATTTCTGGAGGTCTCTGAGATATGAACAAGGCCTTCTACATCATCTGCCAGCTTAACAAAGAGCCCAAACTGTGTAATACCAGAAACCGTTCCATGAACCTTTGTTCTTGGAGGATATTTTTCTTTTATTAGCTCCCATGGAGATTTTGTAAGCTGTTTCATGCCACAGGATATTTTCATTTCATCCTTGTGTATCTCCAAAATCTTAAATTCAACTTCCTGACCCACTTTAAAGCTCTTATTCAAATCCTTAACTTCATCCCATGAAATATCAGAAACATGAATAAGACCATCAATCCCTTCTTCAAGCTCAACAAATAAGCCAAACTTAACAATCTTTTTAATTGGTCTTTTCCATATAGAATCAATAGGGAATCTCTCATCTATAGTTTCCCATGGATTCTGAGATAACTGTTTAAAGCCAAGGGCTATCTTTTTGTCCTGAGGTTCAATTGAGAGAATAACAAAATCAGACTCATCTCCCTTAGAAAAGTAATCTTTAACATTGGCATTGGACTTTGTCCATGAAAGCTCAGAATTTGCAACAAAGCCCTCAATATCCTCATCAATCTGAACAAAAGCGCCAACAGGAGTAATTGTTACAACCTTTCCTTTAACAATATCCCCAGGGTTAAACTTTTGAGCAATTGCAAGCCATGGATCTTCCTTAAGCTGTTTGAGCCCAAGAGATACCTTCAATTCATCTCTGTTGATTGATAAAATAACAAAGTCTCTTACCTCTCCAAGCTTTAAAATCTTTCTCTGCTTGAAGACCTTTTTCCATGACATATCATTTCTATGAAGAAGAGCATCTATTCCATCAATGCGAACAAAGGCACCAAATTCAACAAACTTAACAACTTCCCCTTTAACAATATCTCCCTCTTTATACTTAGAGAGGAAATCTTCCCATTTCTTTTTATTCAACTCTTCTATGTAATCCTTTCTTGAAACAAGGACTGATTTCTTCTTTTTATCAACATCTTTAACTACAAAAAAATACTCCTCATCTGAAGAAGAAACAGATTTAAGGTCAGCGGCCAGAGATGCTGGCAAAAAGGCATTAACTCCAGATAAGGACAGGATCTTCCCTTTATCGTTTGAAGATTTAATTTTTCCCTTTACCTCTCTATTCCCCTTATTATATGACTCAATAAAATCCTTCCAACTCTTCTCTGCAACAGCAGCCTTTCTGGAGAATTGATATACTCCGTCCACAAGCTTGCGGTTCATCAGTTTAACCTCATAAACCTCTCCAACCTTTGGAACAGTATCAAATTCCTCAAGAGGCACTCTTCCATCTGATTTTGTGCCGACATTAACATAGGCATAACCTGAATCTACAGTTACAATCTCTCCTTTTACAATCATCCCTGGCTGAATATCTTCAAGCGCTGAATCAGCTACAGATGCCATATCAATTGTATCATAATTATCTTCTGTCATAGGGGTCATATCTACACCTTAAAATCTAATTTATTAAAGCCTTTTTATCAATTCTTTTATTTTCTCTACAACTTCCTCAAAAGAAAGCTGAGATGTATCAATATAAACAGCATCCCACGCCTTTACCAGAGGAGCAAGCTGCCGGCTCTTATCCTTATCATCTCTCTGAATAATCTGATTTCTGATATAATTTTCGTCAACATTTTTTCCCAAATCTGAATATTCTTTAACTCTTCTTTCGGTTCTCACATCCACAGAGGCATCAAGATAAATCTTTAAATCCGCATCAGGGAAAACCACTGTGCCAATATCTCTACCATCCATTATTATTGACTCTTTGCTTGCCCAGCTTCTAAGCATAGCATTAACAAAATCTCTCACCTCTGAATTTTCTGAGAAAATGCTGATATTTTTTGCAACAGACTCCTCTCTAATCAAGAGAGAAACATCTTTATCATTTACAAAGGTTCTGCTTTTACCAGAGGAGTCAAAAACCTGTGAAAAAGTGACATCCCTCAAAGATAAAACAGGGTTCTCCACCTTATCAGGATCACCATATTTATCCATAAAAAACCATGTTATAGCTCTATATATGGCACCTGAATCTATATATTGCAATCCAAGATCTGCTGCAACCCTTTTACAAACACTGCTTTTTCCAGATCCTGCTGGTCCATCAACTGCTATCACTATTCTTTTATTCACTACAAATCACTCTGTATCTAAAGAAAATTCTTTTATCTCAGAAAGTTTTGGCAAATCAGATAACTTACTCAGACCAAAATAGCGTAAAAATTCATCTGTTGTCCCATAAGCAAGAGGTCTACCTGGCAATTCCTTTCTACCAACAGGCTTTACCAAATTTCTCTTCATTAAATTTGCAACCATCATTCTGGATGAGGCACCTCTTAGCTCATCTATATCTGCCAATGTTATTGGCTGCTTATATGCAATTATTGCCAGAGTCTCCAGCATCCCCTTGGAAAGACTCTCTCTCTTTTTAAGGCCAAGGGCATGGCGCAATTGCTCTGCAAGCTTTGCGTTTGTGACAAACTGATATCCATTGGAAAGCTCTGCAAGTCTTATACCTCCATCACGCTCCTCATACTCATCTACAAGAGAGTCTATTATAATCTTTGCATGAGTAGGATCTATCATAAAATTCTTAACAAAAAAACTTACAGGCACTGGCTCATTGCTGAGAAAAAAAACTGCCTCAAAAAGGCTCTTGAGATAATGCTCCCTGTCAGCCTCATCATCGGGCTGAATCTGCTCTGTATCCACCTCTTCAGATTCAATATGATCTATCTTATCAGAATCACTCATAACTTTCCCGATTTATAAATTTAAAATTTTCCAGCAATAATAAAATCACTCTTTTATATCCTCAATAGTAAAATTACGTATAATTCTTATATCACCAAAAACTCTATGTTGCTGAACCTTAATCATTCTGGTTTTTGTCATTTCAAGAACTGCAAGAAAGCTTGCTATAACTTCTGCCTTTGTAGGATTAACAGAAAATATCTCATCAAAAAGAATAACATCCTTTTCTTTTAGAAGTTCAGCAATGTATTCAATCCTGTCGCTTACTAAAATTTCGTCAAATACTATTTCTGCAGTCTCAACAGAAGCAACAGAATTTAAAACATTGGAAAAGGCTCTTAAGAGATCATATAGTGATACATCAAAATAATATTCCTCATCTCCCAGCTCAGTTAAAACATTGTTTCTAACAAAAACATTATCCTGGCGCTCAAACATTGTTTTAAACTCATCTGTGACTCTCTGAAACTTTTTGTATTCAAGAAGTTTTTGTATAAGTTCCGGTGGTAACGGCTGAGTATAATACTCATCCTCCACTTCTCCTCCAGGAAGCAGAGCCTTGCTCTTATAATAAATGAGTTCTGAGGCAAGCAAAATAAAATCAGAGGCAAGCTTTACATCAAGACGCTCCATTATCTTAAGAAACTCAAGATACTGTTCTGTTATCTTCGCAAGAGAGACCTCTGTTATGTCTATTTTGGACTTTCGTATCAATTCCCATAAAACATCCAGAGGCCCTGTAAATTTGTCAATATTGACAACATAGCGAAGTTCGTTTTCCTGATTGTCAGTGATAATGTTGCTTTCTTCCATATTTTTAGTTTCAAAATTAAAAAAATACCCCCTATGGTTAAGGGGTTTGAGGGTTTTTTATGTTATTAAATAAACAGCGTTAATCCTTATAAAATCAAGCAAGAGCCTTTTCCGCAGCTTTTTGTAATCTCTCAGGTGGAAATGGCTTAACGACAAAATCCTTAACACCCAGTTTGATAGCTTTAGTCAAAAGGCTTTCCTGACCTAAAGCTGTAACCATTATTATGCGAGCTCCAGGATCAAAAGATAGAATCTCTCCAGCAGCCTCAATTCCATCTTTTTCCCTCATGGTAATATCCATAGTTACAAGATCAGGCTTTAATTTCTTATATAATTCAACGGCTTCATTCCCGTTTTCAGCTTCGCCGATAATTTCATGTCCTGCAGGGACAAGGGCATCTTTCACTAGTGTTCTCATAAACTTCGCATCATCTACTATCAATACTCTTGCCATTTCAAAACTCCATAGTATTTTATAATTAGTATAGATATTACAGCTATTTATGTCAATCCATTATGGAAAAAAATTTTTTACAACCCTCAATTTTACTAAAAAATTTTATATTTAACTATAAGTCAACCATTTATTCATTAAATATTCTTTATAATTCTCTCTGTTATTCTTTCCAGAGGCACAATTTCATCTGTTGCTCCTATTTCTACAGCTACCCTATTCATGCCATAAACAACAGAGGTTTCTTCATTCTGAGCAATGGCAAAACCCCCTTTTTTCTTTATTTTAAGCAAGCCCTCAGCTCCATCTCTACCCATTCCTGTCATTATAACTCCAATAGCCTTATTCTCAACATGCTCTGCAACAGAATTAAAAAGAACATCTATAGAAGGCATATGGCCAGAGACCTTCTCTGATTTAAATACGTGAATTTTATATTTATCACCTTTTTTATATATCTCCATATGAGAGTGACCTGGTGCCAGATAGCCATGTCCTGGAAGAACATCGTCTTCATCCTCCGCTTCTTTTACAATGAGATTTGAACTATCATTTAGCCTTTTTGCAAAGGCAGCGGTAAATCCCTCTGGCATATGTTGAACCACAAGAACAGGGGATGGAAACTTATCCGGAAAATTCTTAAAAACAGTTATAAGAGCCGAAGGCCCCCCTGTAGAGGTGCCTATTGCCACAACCTTTTCTGAAATCCCTTTTACAGAAAATTTTGAAGGAATCTGAATCTCAGGGGTTTCTCTCTTAACAGGGATCTTCGATCTGGCAACAGATCTAACCTTCCTGACAAGCAAATCGCCGATCTCTTCCACAGACATTGATAGAAGGCTTGAAGGTTTAGGAATAAAATCAACAGCACCAAGCTCAAGAGCCTTAAAAGTGGCATCAGCTCCATGCTGTGTCAAGACGCTCATCATTATTACAGGTCTTGGTTTTGTCTTCATTATGTGTTTAAGAGCAGCAAGACCATCAAGAATGGGCATCTCTATGTCCATTGTGATCACATCTGGATCAAGCTCCTGATTCTTAAAAATAGCAGTCTTCCCATTATTGGCGGTTCCAACAACCTCTATATCCTCTTCCTTTTCAAGGATATCTGTTATTATCTTCCTTACAAGGGAAGAGTCATCAACCACCAGGACTTTTATCTTTTCAGACATTACTCTTAAAACCCTTTACAAGCAATTTAAGGGATTCTGTTTCAGGAAGCAGCATTAGATTGCCAATTATTTGTTCATCTTCAAAGAAGAAGGCTGTTTCCATCACAACTGCATAGTCATGTTCAATATTATGCATCACAAGGACTGAGTCTATGACAGCTTGCAAAAAATCATGGACAAAGACAGGAACATTTGGCTTCACTATCATATTGGACTTTTCTGCATAAACGTTTAAAATAGATGAGCCAATTATATTTGTTAACTCTTTCAGAGCAGAAATTCCATCTTCACTTAATTCTTTTGTAGACTGATTTTTATATCCATAAAGCATATCAATAAGATCAAAGCCTGTTTGCTCCTTCAAAAGAAGAAGAAGAGTGCCATTCATTTCACCTTCTATACCAAGCATTACGCCAATATATGGCTCATTGAGCCCACCAAGAAAATCTGGAATTTTTTCAACAGGAGTAAATCTAACCTCTGGTATAGAAAGATCTATCCTCTTTGAAAGAATCTTAGAGAGAGACTCTGCAGCATTTGCAGCTCCAATATTTGAAATTATACTAAAATCATTTATATCCTCTTTTGATATTCCAAGCTCATCTCCTATGTGAGAATCAAAGTCTCCTATGCTTAAGGAACGTGCTATATTTTGCTTTAACTCCTCCTTAAATTCAGAGAGAGCTCCCTTTACCTTTTCTTCTATTTCTTCATCTTCTTCTATTTTTTCATCACCAGAAGAAACTTGTGAGCTAACAGAAGGGGCCATTTCTTCATTGTCCTGTATTTTTTCTTCTGATAGCTCCTCATCCTCTGCCAAAGCCTCTTTCTCCTCTTCAATGTTTTTCTCATCATCAAAGACAATGACATCGGATATATAGTTTGGCTTTTCACTTTGCAATTTCAATTCCTCTGCAGCAAATTGCTTATCCAGTTTACTCATGGAAGAATAATCCTCTTCTTCCATGTCTTCATAATCTGCAGAGTCTACCAGACGATCAGCAATTAACTTCTCCCTTTCTTCCTGAGAAAGCTTTTCTTGCTGAGAAATAACTCTATTTATCATAGTCTGGATATCCAGAATAAGACATATACTTCCGTCGCCAAGTATAGAGGCACCAGCAAGTCCTTCCACTGTTGTGTAGTTTTGCTCAAGGGATTTAATTACTATCTCCATCTTCCCTTCAAGGGAATCAACAATTAAGCCAATCTTTCTATTCCCAAAACCAACAACAACTACAGGAATTTTATCATCAGGCTTTAAAGCGCTTTTTATTCCTATAAACTCATTCAGTCTAAGGAGGGAAAGTATCTCGCCCCTGAGATTTATTACCTCATGACCTTCAATTGTTGCAATGTCAGTATTGGATATCTTGATTGTTTCAATAACATCAGAAAGAGGAATCGCATAAACCTCTCTCCTTACCTTTACCATAATTGCAGGTATAATTGCAAGAGTAAGAGGAAATGTCAGAATAAATCTTGTTCCCATACCCTTTTCGGTTTCTATACTTACTGTTCCATTAAGTTCGTTTACAATTTCTTTAACAACATTCATACCAACTCCACGGCCGGATATATCTGTTATTACCTTTGCGGTGGAAAATCCAGGTATGAATATAAAATTATATATATCAGAGTCATCCATATTAGCAAGAGCCTCAGGGGTTGCAAGATTCTTCTCTATGACTTTTTTCTTAATAGCATCAACATCAAGGCCTCTTCCATCATCACTTATCTCTACAAAAATCTGGTTTCCGCCCTGATAGGCATTAAGTGTAATTGTGGCTACCTCTGGCTTACCCAATTTTACACGCTCCTCTGCTGGCTCAACACCGTGATCTACAGCATTGCGAATAAGATGAAGCAGAGGTTCTCCAATTACATCTATAACCTTCTTGTCAAGCTCTGTATCCTCTCCTTTGATAATAAGTTCAACATTCTTTTTGTGCTCTCTGGCAAGATCTCTCACAAGCCTGTTAAACCTGCTAAATACCTGCCCTATAGGCACCATCCTTGTCTTCATTATACCTGTCTGGAGATCCTTGGCAATACGAGACATTTGCTCCATTCTGTTTTTGAATTCTGTTATAAGTGTCTTGTTATTTGAATATTTTCGTAATTCCTCATAGAGCCTATAAAAACCAGAGTTTGCTATAACAAGCTCACCAACATTATTAAGTAGCAGATCAAGCTTATCAATAGACACTTTAACAGTTTTCAACATAGGAGTTTTTCTTCTATCATGATCAACAGGGAGATCATTTTTTCTTCTTTCAAAAATATTTATATCGCTATCCTCATCACCAGAAGAACTATCTGAATCATCTGTAAAAGAATAAGAATTGGATGATGCAGAGGCATAACTCTGCTCTCGATTTTCATTATTCCCATTTGCAAAGGATTTTGTTAGTTCAATTTCAATTGGAGCGCCTAATTTAATGGCTTCCTTCCCATCTTTTTTCACTGTGGTTATTCTGCGAAGTTCAATCTTTTCTATTTGATCTATATCACAATTTTTATACACCTGTTCTGCCTGAGAATCTGTTATAATAACAATCTTGAATACATTTATATTGCTGTCGGCACTCATTTCCTCAAGGGATGGGAATATCTTCAATATATCACCTATGCGCTCAAGATTTGTTGAAATGAGCTGACTCTTTACCCACTTCATCTGAGCTGATGGCTCTATTGTAATAGTAGCCTCAATGACATCTTTCCCCTGAGCCAGAGCTTCTTTCAAAGAAGAAACCTCAGAGGAAGTGAAAGTTGTTTTTACAATCTCCTTTGGAGGTTGTTTCCTCTCAGGCTTATAATCTCCTAACTTCTCCTTTCTGGAAAGCTCATTTACCTCATTTATTCTCTCCTGAAGTGGCTTTAGATCCTGATGAGGTTCAACCCCAGAGGCAACAAGCTCAATAACCTCACTTATCATATCAAAACACTTAAATATAACATCTACGACATCAGGTGTTACAACATTGGTTTTATCCCTTATACCCTGAAGTAAATTCTCAAGTCTATGAGCCAGATCACTTAAATCATTTAGACCAACAAAGGCTGCAGAACTTTTCAGGGAATGAGCAGCCCTGAATATATTATTTATAATCTCCTCATCATCGGGATTTCTTTCAAGCTCCAAAACGTTTTTGTTCAATTCTTGAAGAAGCTCATCAGCCTCTTCCAAAAAAATATCCTGATATTCACCGAGAGAAAAAGTCATAGCTTTCTACTCCATTATAATAAATTTAAAAGCCTCAATTTATGGTCTTTGCAACTTCTGAGTCTTCAAGCAAAATAGACAGGGACATATTTAGTATGACTATAAGTCTATCCTGAAATCTGCCTATACCTGTAATAAAATCCTCCGAAACCCCTGTTATAAGCTCAGATGGTGGATCTACATTGGCAAGGGGTATTCTAACAACCTGGTAAACATTATCTACAAGCAAGCCAACCTGTTTGCCAGAGGTCTCCACAACTATTATTCTTGTCAGGTCTGTTATTTTCCCCTTTGGAAAGCCAAATCTTATACGCACATCAACAACAGGTATAACATTGCCACGAAGATTAATAACGCCTTTGATAAATTTTGGGGTATTGGGCAAGCGTGTTATTTCAGGATATCTAAGAATCTCATGAACCTGCAGAATATCTACCCCATACTCTACATCATCTAACATAAAACTTACAAGCTGGATTTCCACATTTTCTGCACTTTGTTCAGATGCTCCAATGTCCTGAATCTCAGAAGTTTTTGCATTTTTAATAACCTTATTTAAATCCATATAAACTTTCCCTATAATGAAAATTTACGGCTTATTTCAATATAAAAAAATAATAGAATAAGATCAATCAATAATAAAAATTTCTGCATAAAAAACAGAATTAAATTTCAATATTACCCTGATTTTATCATAAAATAATTTGCAGTAAAAATTCAATTAAAATATAAAACAGAACTTAGATTTTAAAAAAAATTGGCTGGATAAAATTGAAGGTATTTAACACAAAAACTCTTATAATCCATCTCTCTGACTGGTAATACCTCCAAAAATATCACCAATAAGACCTTCATCAAGAAGGGATATAAGCTGACGGGCCTTTTCTTCTATTGCACCTTCAATGCCATTATTGATTTTCTTTAGCTGAAAATACTCATCAGCAATATTAAGAGCCACAAGTATTACCAATTGCAAAGAGCTCACATTGGAGGTATTTAGCTTTACCTCATCAATTTTTTTGTTAACATACTCTGCAAGCTCAAGTATATACTCAGGGGGGGCATCACCCTTTATATTATAGCTCTGCCCCATTATTGTTACTTTTACTTTATTCTCTTCCATAAAGCTATCCGCTTATTTGATATCATCATCCTCTATGATAATAATATCGTCATCGTCCTCTATCTTTTTTGCTTTTTTTTCTGAAGGAGCAGCTTCCTCATCAAAATCAGATTCATCAATGATTATCTCCTCGTCAGAGACATCCTCAATTATAAGCTCTTCCTTATCATCAAGGAGTATTATTTCTTCTTCATCTTCCATCTTTGTGGATTTTTTTTCCTCTGCCAGTAAATCTTCATCTTCATCTATAATTATTATATCTTCATCTTCTTCTTTCAGGTCCTTAGACTGTGGGGAAACATCCTCTACAACAACTTCCTCATCAAGAGGCATTGTCTCTTCCACAAGAACTTCCTCTGCTGGTTCAGAGATCTCAACTGGTTTATCCTTTGCAGCCTCTTCTACTGCTGTAAAATTAAACTCTCCTGATTGTAACACATCAAGCTTACCAAGTAAGCCAAGAATTTTCTTTTCAAGAGCATCTTCTTTGTCTTTAAGATCCTGCAACTCTTTCGTTGCCATCTCAAGCTCTTTTTTAACCTTCTGGATTTCCTGCTCCTTCTCCTCAAGAGCAAGTTTTGCATCTTCTATTTCACCCTTTAAAGTTTCATTCTCATTCTCAAGCTTAGAATTTTCTGTTCTCAATTCACCAATGAGATGTAAAGCTTTTATAACCCTGCTTTCCAGTTCTTCTAATTGCTGCATTGTTATCATAATTCAAACCTCCGGTGGCTCTTTATTCTTTTTAACTTAGAGCCTGTTATTTTTTTATCGTAACAGACCACAAATTTCATTCATTAATAATATATATATTTATTTATTTTAAAAGTAAAATTACAATAAAATTTATATATTTTCCAGGAATATTTTTAATTTTTTTTCAATGTAAATTCATTCATCTCCGGGTAGAATTATTAATGATTTTTTAATAATAATCTCATAATATTTATTTTCTAATTTTGGAAGGAAAGTTATAAAAAAAGGAGCAATCCTCTGATGTGGGACAGCTCCTTTTTTATAAATGCCATTTTCTAAAGATAAATCAAGCTGCTTTTTTCTTGATATCTTCTACTATTTTTCTAAAAGCATCCATATCACGGACAGCTATATCAGCAAGCATCTTTCTGTTAAGCTCAATTTTGCCTGCTTTAAGTGCACCGATCAATTGGCTATAAGATATACCACATGCTCTTGCAGCAGCGTTTATCCTCATTATCCATAAAGCCCTAAAATCTCTCTTCTTCATTCTCCTGTGCTTATAGGAGTTTTGAAGAGCTCGCCTTCTGGCATCTTTGGCTGTTCTGAAAAGTTTGCTTCTGGCTCCATAAAAACCCTTAGCATCTTTAAGAATTCTCTTCCTTCTTTTCAGATGTATTCTTCCAGTAGTCGCTCTTGCCATCTTTTCCCTCTTTAATTTTCAAATAATACTATTAACCGTATGGGAGCATTGCCTTAACTTTAGCTGCTTCCACATCAGATAAAACAGCTGTTCCACGAAGAGACGCTTTACGCTTTGGGGACTTCTTTTCAAGCAAATGGCTCTTAAAACCCTTTGCGCTCATTACCTTCCCATTTTTTGTAATTCTAAATCTCTTCTTTGCCCCACTATTAGATTTTAATTTAGGCATAATCTTTACCCCTTATCATTCTTTCAAGAAAATTTTAACATCTCACGCTTTTTTGGGATTAGAGGGATTCATAATCATAGTAATATTCTTTCCCTCCTGAGCAGGACTCTTCTCCGGAATAGCGCAATCCTTCAAAGCCTCCTGAATTCTATCCATAACCTCAAAGCCAAGTTCTGGATGAACCATTTCTCTTCCACGAAACATCAAAGTAAACTTTACTTTATCACCTTTCTCCAGAAAACTTCTGGCATTATTTATCTTATGATGAAAATCGTTATTATCAATTGCAGGCCTAAGCTTTATTTCCTTAACGTGTATGACCTTTTGCTTTTTCTTTGCCTCTTTTGCTTTCTTAACCTGTTCAAATATAAACTTACTATAATCTATTATCTTTACAACCGGGGGATCCTGATTTGCTGTTATCTCCACAAGATCCAGACTTCTCTCCCTTGCCATCTCAAGAGCCTTGCTTGTCTCAATTATTGCAGGCTCACCCTCCTCACCAACAAGACGCACAGTAGCACTATCTATCTCTTCATTTATTCTAAACTTATCAAACTTATCTTTTCCAGGTGTTTTACCCTTATTTACCAAAATTACCCCCGTAAATATTTTTAGTCTCTCTAAGTCAGAGTGAAACAATATAGCAATTAAAATCAATAAAAAAATTTAATCCGTCAATATATTTTTGACATATTACCCTCTTCCCCTTCTTATAATAAGAGGTAACTCTGGTTTTCATAAGATAATAGTTCAATCAGAGCAGAATTTTATCTCTTGCTTTCCATATCCTCCATAATCATTGCATAAAATTCATCTATAGCCATAGTCACAGAGTTATTTTCCCCTCTTTTCCTTACAGAAACAGTGCCAGATTCAGCCTCATTTTTACCAATTACGCATATATATGGCACTTTTTGAGTTACAGCCTCTCTAATTTTATATCCTACAGATTCATTTCGCAAATCCATCTGAGGTCTCAGACCCTTATCTATCATTGCTGCATAAATTTCCTTTACCTTTGACTCCTGCTCTCCGGATACATTTATAAGTATTGCCTGCACAGGAGAAAGCCACAGTGGAAATTTGCCACCATAATGCTCAATAAGTATTCCCACAAACCTTTCAATAGATCCAAGCAATGCCCTGTGGACCATAAAAGGCCTATGTCTCTGGCCATCCTCTCCGATATAATACATATCAAATCTTTCAGGAAGATTAAAATCAAACTGAATGGTTGTCATCTGCCATTCCCTGCCTATGGCATCTCTTATTTTGAGGTCAATTTTTGGCCCATAAAAAGCTCCGCCTCCCTCATCAACCTCCACCTTAAGATTTGCCCACTCAATTGCCTTACGCAAAGATTCCTGAGCCTTCTCCCATCTCTGAGGTTCTCCCACACTCTTCTCTGGCTTTGTTGCAAGATAAGCCTTTATATCTGTAAAGCCAAGTGTTTTCCACATCCACAAAGAAAATCTCAACACTTCCTTTATCTCATCTTCTATCTGTTCTGGGGTACAAAATATATGAGCATCATCCTGTGTAAATCCACGAACTCTAAGCATCCCATGTAAAACACCGGATTTTTCGTATCTATAAACTGTTCCAAGCTCTGCCCATCTAAGAGGTAAATCCCTGTAAGAATGCAGGCTTGTTTGATATATCTTTATATGAAAAGGACAGTTCATTGGCTTGATATAATAATCATTACCATCTATCTCCATGGAAGAATACATATTATCTTTATAAAAGCCAAGATGCCCTGAGGTCTCCCATAAAATGGAACGACCTATATGTGGTGTATATAAAATCTCATAGCCATTTTTGAAATGCTCCTTGCGCCACCACTCCTCAAGAATTGTCCTGAGCCTTGCTCCCTTTGGATGCCAGTAGATGAGACCTCCTCCAACATCATCATGGGTGCTAAAGAGATCAAGCTCTTTGCCCAATTTGCGATGATCTCTCTTTTTAACCTCTTCTAAAAATTCAAGGTATTTCTTAAGCTCCTTTTCCTCAGGAAAAGCTATTCCATAAATTCTCTGGAGCATTTTATTCTTTTCATCGCCTCTCCAGTATGCCCCTGCTATTGAAAGGAGTTTAAAGGACTTAATCTGTTCTGTGTTCCTTAAATGGGGTCCACGACATAAATCTGCAAACTCACCCTGCCTGTAAAGAGATACCTTATCTACCACCAATTCATTTAACATCTCGACTTTATAGACCTCCCCCTTTGATGAGAAAAAGTCTATAGCCTCACCTCTGGACATCTCCTCCCTTTTAATATCAAGCTTTTCCTCAGTAATCTTTTTCATCTCTTCTTCAATTGCAACTAAATCATCAGGGGTGAGAGTTTTACTCATATCTATATCATAGTAAAAGCCATTTTCTATTGCTGGTCCTATGGCAAACTTTGCATCAGGAAAGAGCCTTTTCACAGCCTGAGCCATTAAGTGTGAGGCCGAATGCCAGAAAACCTCTTTCCCTTTTTCTGAATCAAAGGTTATAATAGCAAGAGAACAATCCTCTGTAACAACAGAAGAGAGATCCACAAGATTGCCATTAAGCTCTGCAGCAACAGCTGCCTTTTGCAAACTCTTTCCTATAAGGCCTGCAACTTCATACAGAGTAATTCCATAAGGAACTTCTTTAACTGTAGAATCCGGTAATTTAATATTTATTGTCTTCAAAGCAGCATCCTCGATCTAAAAAATCTGAATTTCACTGCGGGGACCTGGCTATGCAGGTGAAGGATTTTGGGCGATACTGGAATCGAACCAGTGACCTCCTGCGTGTCGAGCAGGCGCTCTAACCAGCTGAGCTAACCGCCC
>MWCI01000034.1 GCA_002069965.1 Spirochaetes bacterium ADurb.Bin218
AAGGATTCGAACCTTCGAAGGCATCGCCGACAGATTTACAGTCTGTTCCCTTTGGCCGCTCGGGAACCTCACCATATTATTGATAGCTGGCGAGAGGAGTTGAACCCCCAACCCGCTGATTACAAATCAGCTGCTCTGCCGATTGAGCTACGCCAGCGAAACAACGATGTAATAGATATTTTTATATGGGAAATGTGTCAACACAAATTTTAAAAAAATTAAATTATTAAAAAATTTTTTTAAAATGGCACAGATTTTTGTTTAAAGTCATAAATTAAGTTGTTTTATTGTCTTGACAGAATGGCTAAGTGAAAAATATTAATTTTATTTCTTGTTTTATTTGTAAGTTGATGTCTTCTGTGATTATTTAAAATTATTTATATAGGCTTTATAATATATGAAGATAAAATTTATTCTACCTTTTTTGCTTTTCCCTGTTTTTTTATTTGGAGAAGAAAAAAAGATTACCCTTGAACAATGTATTGAAGTGGCCTTGCAGAATCATCCGAGCCTTTTTGTTGCAATTGAAGATGATAAAAAAAGCATTGCCAATTATCAAATTGCTCGTTCCATGAGAAGTATTATAGTTGATGGCGAAATAAGAACTGTGGAATATACAAAATCTAACTCATCTGCTGATTCAAGGTTTTCTATTCCTGGGGAGGATACAGACATAGGGCTATTTGCAGGCTTGAGTTTGACATATAATCTCTATAATGCTAAGAAAGACGTTGTGGAAGAACAGGCAAGGACAAGTATTGATGTTGCAAAGGTAACTAATTATCAGGTAAAGAGCAAGATTATATATGAAGTTAAGAATGTTTATTATAGTTATCTCCTTGCAAGGGATATTCTGGCTATAAGAGAGGAGATTTATAATAAATATAAGAGCAAGGCTCAGCTTTCAAGGCAACTCTTTGAGCAGGGCTCAAGGCCAATACTTGACGTAAGTAAGGCAGAGGTTGATCTGGCTAATTCTCAGTTGCAACTTGAGCAAGCAAAAAATAATGAGCGTAAAATGAGGCAAAGTCTTTATTATGCAATGGGCCTTGAAGAAAATGATCAAATTGATATAATTCCTGAAAATATTGATCTTGAGAAGCTTCCTGAGATAAATTGCACTCTTGCTAACCTATATAGAATGTGTGAGGTCTATAATCCAGAGCTTCGCATTGCAAGGTTGCAGAAGAAAATTGCCCAGCTTAAAATAACAGAGGAAGCAGGCTCTCATTATCCCACAGTAGATTTATTGATTGGACTTGGTTGTGAAAATAAAAAGCTTTATGGTATGGGCAATATTGGGAGTAATTTTGAGGCTGGCAGCTGGAGCCCAGCTTTCCATGGAGCAATAAGAGCTTCTTTGCCTATTTACAGTGGTGGAAGAATTTCAGCAAGAGTGGATTCTGCAACAGCAGATTACAATAAGATGATTTATAAAGAAAAAGAGATTTTGACAGATATAAAAAATCAGGTGAGGGATAATTATAGAACCTTAGAGGAGATGAAGCGTCAAATCGAAATTTCTGAGTTAATAATAAAAAATGCTCAGAGACACCAGTTGCTTGCTCAGAGGAGTTATGAAAATGGTGCAGGGACTTTACTTGAACTGCAGGATGCTGATTTAAATGTTATTCAGGCAAAGATTGGGCTTCTTGAGGCAAGATATAATTATCTTTTAAATTTTGCAAAACTTGTAGATACAGTTGGCTTTGGAGAAGGTATTTTATGCAGAAATTAAAATCAATTTTTAAACTCAGATATTTAATAGCAATTATTGCTGTTATTTTAATTATTGTTATAATTAGGTCTTGCAACAAAAAGTCTGATGTAGTTTATACCTATGACAAAGTTACAAGAGGCGAGGTTAAAAAAACAATATCTGTAACTGGGGAATTGGGTATTCTTGATGCTGTTACTGTTTTAAGTAAAGCTGGGGGAGTTGTAGAAAATATATATGTTGGATTTAATCAACATGTTTCTAAAGGTTCTCTTCTTGTTAAGCTCGATCCGTCTGCTATAGAGCAAAGATTGCTCAAATTAGAGGTGGCGATGGAGAGTGCTAAATTAGAGATTAAATCAGCGGAGAGAAGTCTTGAGGATAAAAAAAATCTCTATAAAGATAATTTAATTTCAAAAAGAGCAATGGAGCAGGCTGAGCTTGAGTATAATTCTGTGTTAAACAGATTTAAGCAAACAAAACTTGATTATGAACAGGCCTTAATTGATAGAAATAATACAAGAGTATATTCCCCAATAGATGGCATGGTTATTAATATATTTGTGGGGGTTGGCTCGCCTGTGGGTGTGAGCACTCCTTTAGTTTTACTTGCTCCAAATTTAAAGAGAATGTTTTTAACTATTAATATAGATGAGTCTGATATAGGTATAGTCCGCAAAGGTCAGGAGGTCTTGTTTACTGTAAGTGCCTTTCCAGAAAGAAAGTTTAAAGGTGTTATTGAAGAGGTCAGGATGAACCCAATTAAATCGGGTGGGCTTGTAACCTATCAGTCAATAGTTGTATGCGACAATGATGAGTTGTTGCTTAAGCCTGGAATGACTGCTACAGCAACAGTTGTTATTGATCAAAAGGCTGATGTTTTGCGGGTTTCAAATCAGGCCTTTATAATTTCACCTGAGGATCCTGGCAATATACCTGAAGGGAAAAAGATCTTATGGGTAAAAGCAGGTATTACTGCAGGTAAGCTCTATAAGCGTAGAGAGGTAAAAGTAGGACTTGTTGGAGATATGTATACCGAAATAATAGATGGCTTAAAAGAAAATGAAGAAGTTCTTGTGAAAATTCACGAAAAAAAGTAATTTAACATAATGAAAAAGCGTATAATCCAGATAAGAGATCTTGTGAAGATATATAACCTGAGTGAAGAGGTCAGTGTTCAGGCTTTAAAGGGCATTTCTTTTGATTTCCATGAGGGAGAGTTTGTTTCAATCATGGGAGCCTCTGGATCCGGAAAATCAACTTTTATGAATATACTGGGATTTCTGGATACTCCTACCTCTGGAACTTATATTCTTGATGGAATAGATGGTTCAACTCTTAATAGCGATCAGAAGGCAGAGATAAGAAACAGAAAAATTGGTTTTGTCTTTCAGGGATTTAATCTATTATCAAGAACAACTGCTCTTGAAAATGTAGAGCTGCCATTGATGTATAGAGGAGGTGTCCCTATTTCGGAAATGACAAGGAGAGCAAAGGAACTCCTTGACTTAGTGGGTCTTTCAGGGAGATATTTGCATCATCCCAATAAATTATCCGGTGGGGAGCAACAGAGAGTTGCAATAGCCCGTGCTTTAATAAATAATCCCGCTATACTTCTTGCAGATGAACCTACAGGTAATCTTGACTCAAAAAATACAGAAGAGATAATGAATCTCTTTACACGTCTTAACAAAGAGATGGGTATATCTATAATAATGGTTACTCATGAGCCTGATGTCGCTGAATATAGTGACAGAAAGGTTTTGTTTAAGGACGGTCAAATAGTAGATGATTCCCCTGTTGTCAAAAGTACTAAAAAGAAAAATTTGATAAAACGAAAAATCTAATCTCTCACAATATAACCTATTGCTTTACACTAATGATATTCTTAGGATTTATTTCTTAACTTCTTTTAAAATAAAAATACTCTATTACTCCCATCGCCTTTGGCTGCGGTGATAATATTTTATTAATTTTACAGTAAAAATTATATTTAGGAATAATTACTGAAAAAAAATTAAAAAAATTATGTCTTTTTTGAAAAAATGGCAAATTAAATTAAGACATAATTTCTACTGTCCGATAAAGTAAATGTAATTATTATCTTCCCCACGTCATACCTGGTAAAGAAAATACATGTCTGGATGTGAATATTTAATAGCAGAGGTATTCCGGTGAAAGATGTTGTTGCCATAAAAAGATTTAAGAAGTTTCTCCAGGTAGAAAAGGGGCTTTCTCAAAATTCTATTTATTCATATACCTATGATTTGAAAAAGTTCAGTGAATTCCTGGCACAAAAAAGCAAGGATATAATGGATGCCACTCAGGAGGATATTCAGCAGTTCCTGAAATATGAAAAGAATAATAAAAATAACTCATCAAGGACCCTTGCTCGTTCCCTTGCTGCCATAAGACAGTTTTATAATTTTATGTCAGACACAATGGAGATCAATATACCAAATCCCACTGAAAAGATAGAAACCCCTCATGTGGATAAGACTTTACCGGACTATCTCACTGTTAGTGAAGTGGACAGACTCTTTAGTTCTATATCAGAAGACGATTGCTTTGAGTTGAGAGATAAAACAATTTTTGAACTCCTGTATTCCAGTGGACTACGAATTTCTGAGGCAGTTGAATTAAAGCTCAGTGACATAGATTTTAGCAATCAGTTTCTTACAGTTATTGGAAAAGGCAATAAGCAACGAATGGTGCCAATAGGGAAAGAGGCTATGAGGCTTATCAATAAATATCTTTCTGAGTCAAGAAATGTGATTTTAAATGGTAGAGAGGCTGAATTTCTTTTTATAAGCAAAAAGGGATCTAAGCTCAATAGAAAATCTGTATGGCGGCTTTTGAAAAATTATGTAAACAGAGTAGATATTGATAAAAATATCACACCTCATACATTGAGACATTCCTTTGCCACTCATCTTATAGAAAATGGTGCAGATTTGCGTTCTGTTCAGGAGTTGCTTGGCCATATGGATATTTCCACAACTCAAGTCTATACTCATATGGCAAAGAAGGAGTTACAGAAGATTCACAAAAGGTTTCATCCTAAGGGATAATGGATTTATGACAATGAAAAGATTTTTTCCTGTTGTGTTATTCTTTGTTGCAGCAGGATTTTTTTTTGCATCCTGCACACCTTCAGAAAAATATCTAAAGACAAAACTTGCCTCTACTGGGAATGAAAAAAATTTTATCAGGGTTTTAATAAAAATAGAAGACAAGCCTTTTAAAATTTATTCTCAAGAAGGATTGCGTGTTGTTGATCAGTCAAATGGCAAAATAGTCCATGAGGCACAAAAGGGAATTCTTCTGTTTTATCCAGAAAAGATTAATAAGGTTTATTTAATAAGCTGCAATAACAAGCCACTTTATCTTAATGAATCTCCCTATAGAGGAGATTTTGAGGTGAGAAATATACTGGGCAAGATCTATATAATAAACATAGTTAATATTGAAGATTATCTCTGCAGTGTTGTTCCATCTGAGATGCCTGCTGGATGGAATATTGAGGCTTTAAAGGCTCAAGCTATTGTCTCAAGAACCTATACTTATTACCACCTGTTCAAAAATAACTCCAGCAAAAAGGAATTTGACTTAGACGCAACAACTAATTTTCAGGTTTATAAAGGAATATCTGCAGAAAAAGATTCAACAATAAAGGCTGTCAAAGAAACAGCTGGGATTATTTTAACTTATAACAGTGAACCTATACTTGCCTATTTTCATTCAACAAGTGGTGGTAAAACAGCGGATGATAAGTACGTATTTTCAGGGGAGGATTTGCCATATCTTGAAGGAGTCCCCTGCACATACTCAAAGGACTCCCCTCATTATCAATGGACTATTGAGCTGTCATTAAAAGAAATAGAGGAATCACTTAGAAAAAAATATCAAAGGATGGGAAAGATCTCAAAGATCTCCTTTAAAAAATTTGATGATAGAGTTAGTTCTGTAGAGATAGTTCATAGCAATGGGACAATAAATCTGACAGGTAATCAGTTTAGATTATTGATCTCTCCAGAGAGGCTCCGGAGTACTTTTTTTACAGCAGAAAAGAGAGGCAATGTTTTTTATATAAAAGGCAGAGGTTGGGGCCATGGAGTTGGCATGTGCCAATGGGGAGCAAAGGGCAGGGCAGAGCATGGATTTTCTTATGAAAAGATTTTGACCTATTATTATAAAGATGTAAAACTTACACGAATTAATAATAATTATCTTGCACATAAAAGGGGCTCTGGTAATCTTGTTAACTGATGGATAAAAAAGTTAACTTTACCTTAGAAGATTTTTTTTATGATCTACCAGAGGAGCTTGTTGCTCAGTTCCCTGTTCAACAAAGGGACAACTCAAGGCTTTTTGTTATTGATAGAAAAAGCGACACCTTTTTGCATTCCTATTTTAAAAATATCACTGATTTTCTTCAAGAAGGGGATCTGTTAGTTTTTAATAATGTCAGAGTGATAAATGCCAGAATATATTGCAAGAGGCAATCTGGTGGCAAGCTTGAGATTGTTCTTACTGATAAAATTGATGATTATCACTGGAAAATTATTTCTAACAGAACTAAACGCCTTGCAGTTGGTGAAATTATTCATCCACTGAAAAATGACTCCCTCTGTTTTAAGATTATGGACAAAGAAGAGGAGTTTCTTTTTATTGAAAGCAATGTTTCTCTGACAGAAGAGCTTTTAAAAGAAATAGGGGAGGTTCCACTTCCTCCTTACATACACAGAGAAAATGTAGAAGTAGATTTTGAAAGATATCAGACTGTTTATGCCTCAGTTCCAGGAGCAGTTGCAGCTCCCACTGCCGGATTGCACTTTACTCCAGAGATTTTGGACAACATTTCAAAGAAGGGATGTGAAATTGCATTTATTACTCTCTTTGTGTCATGGGGCACATTTAGTCCTGTGAGGGATAATGATCTATCAAAACATAAGATGCACAGTGAAAAGTTTTTTTTAAGTGATGAGGTAGCCTCACGTATAAATTTTGCAAGAAAATCTGGCAGAAGGATTATTGCAGTTGGCACAACTACCTTACGTGTTCTTGAAAGCACTTTTTTTGATGGGAAAAATAAGCCTGGCAACGGTCAGACAGATATTTTTATATATCCGCCATATAAGGTAAAATCTGTAAATGGCCTTATTACCAATCTTCACACTCCTTATTCCACATTGCTTATGCTTGTTGCTTCCTTTGCAGGATATGACAGAATTATGAGAGCATATAAAGAAGCAGTTAAAGAGAGATATAGATTTTTTTCTTATGGCGATGCTATGCTTATATTATAAATGACAGGAATTTATTATGAAGATAATTGATATAACAGAGGCGCTGGGGGAAAAATTCCCGCTTTATTACCAAGAGGATTTTGACAACAGTGGCTCTCAAATTTTATTTAAGGATGAGCAGCTTAAAGGAGTTTATGTATGCCTTGATGTTTCACTGGAAACTGTTGAGGATGCAGTGAGGAATCACTGCAACTTAATTATATCTCATCATCCTCTAATTTTTAGACCAATAAAAAATATTATTTCTGATGATGTAAGGAGCAGAATAATTGTTCGCCTTATTGAATCAAAGACCTCTCTATTTTCTTTGCACACAAATTTTGATAAGTTTGCCTATGGTTATCTCTCTGAATTTCTTGGATTTGGGAAAGGTGAGGTCCTATTAAAAAAGACACTGGCAGGAGAAGAGGAGATTGGGCTTGGTTCCTTTGTTGTGTTGAAAAGCCCTTTAACATTACAATCACTCCTTGAGCTAACAAAGAATAAGCTTGAGCTTGATACTGTTGTATACACAGGGGATCCTGTTCATACTATAAAAACAATAGCATTTTTAAATGGATCTGGAGGTAGTTCAGTTGAAAAAATTATTGATCTTTTTAATCCAGATTGCATATTAACAGGGGATATTGGCTATCATCACGCTAAATTTGCCATAGATGCTGGTGTGGCCTTGATTGATGCTGGTCATTTTGCAACTGAGATTATTTTTAAAAAGTTGCTTGCTATGCATATTGAAGATATTTTTATTGATAGAGAGTCAACGAGTATTATTATTTCTCAACTGGAAAGAAATCCTTTTAAAATATATCAGGGTGCTAATGAATGAGGAAATAAAAATAATGATAGAATTGCAGCATTATTGGGACAATGTAATGCTTTGCGAATCTGAAATTTCAAGATTTAATAAATCAATCCAGATATGGAATAAAAATCGTGAAGATTTAAAAAATGAGCTTCAAAAGAAAGAGGCTTTGATTAAATCTCAGAAACTTAAATCTAAAGAAGCTGAGTCTACTTTAAAAGAGATAGAAGAAAAAATTAAAAAGCTTCAACAAAAGAAAGACAGTTTAAAGTCTGAACGGGAGATTGAGGCCTACCAAAAGGAATTGGAAAAGATATTAGCAGATAAAGATAATTGTGAGAATTTTGTTCTTGAACTTATGGATAGGATCGATTCTCTGGAAGATGAAATTTCACAGCTTAAAATTGAGTGGGATGAAACAGATAAGCAGGTTAGCAACGACATAGAACTCATTAAAAGTAAGATTATTCTGGAAGAAAAAAAACTTGCAGAGTCTAAGGAGAGCTTTTACGCTCTTGTGGAGAAACTCCCTCCTCAAAGTAAAACTCGTTTTCTTAAACTTATAGGCTCAAAAGATGGGAAGGCTATTGCAAAGCTAAATGGTGAGATCTGTGGTCACTGTAACTTTCAGATTCCCTCCAGCCTGGCTGCTGAGGCTGCAAAGGGAGAAAAGATAGTCTCATGCACAAATTGTGGAAGATTTATTTATTAATTGGTGGTGTTGGATGTTGCTAAATATTGATAGAGTTTTACAACTTCTCGCAGAGGGGAAAAGCATCGAAAAAATAGCGGAGATGTCCAGCTGCGAAACTGTTGATGTTGTGAAGATAATAAATGATGCAAGGGAATTGCTTTTGAAATATGAAAAACCTCTGGCAAAAAAGAAATTAATTATTAAAAAAAAATCAACTGAACCAGAAGCTCCTACAACTGTTAAAGAAGTAAATAGCATCAGGGAAATTTTACAGGGAGCTGATCTCTCTGTTATACCTGTTAAGTCACCCATTACAATCTATGCAACAGGACTGTTCAATGAAAAAACAAATCGTTCAGGAATTGGTATAGTTCTTTTTGATAAGGAAAACAGACAGGTTGGCAAACTATCGGATTATATTGGTAAAAAGAGTGATCTCGTCTGCGAGGCAATGGCTGTGATAAGAGCCATCAGACTTGCCAAACACATAGAAGCAAGTGATGTAAGGTTGCGAATAAGCTCAGAAATTCTCATGAGGTATATTGAAGGCAAGTCAAGAGATAGGTTGCCTGAGCTTGGAAAATATCTTGAACAGATTAAAGAACTTTCAGAGAAGTTAAATTTAAAATTTGAAGTAATTACTAAAGCCCAAAATGATAAGGCTATTTTTTTAGCTCAAAAGGCTACTGAAAAAGCGTTCAAGCATGGAAGATAAAATTCAGATCTGTGAAGCTACTTTTTGTGCTATAAAAGGCAATAGTGCTGAATGCGCTATTGAAGAAAATCTTGCTGCCCTGCTATATATGCGCGATATAAAAACTCCTGCAGAGATATATCGCTTTTTATATCCCTCTATGAGTGATCTTCATAGCCCCTTTTTGATGAGTGGGGTTAGGGAGGCTGTTTTGAGAATTAAGCAAGCTATCTCAAAAAAGGAAAAGATTGCTATATTTGCAGATTCTGATCTGGATGGAATAACCTCTCTGGCAATAGTGTTTGATGTCCTTTCAAAATGCTATCAGGAGCCCTTTATCAGATATTTAAAAGATGATGAAGGCTATGGTCTCACATGTGACATAATTGATGAGTTCATTGCCAATGATATATCTCTTTTAATTACTGTTGACTCTGGAATAAGAGATATTGAAGAAATAAGCTATGCGCGACAGAAGGGCATTGATACAATTGTTACAGATCATCATGAGCCTGATTTGATTTTGCCTGATGCTATTATTATAAATCCCAAATGTAGCAGTTGCAGTTATCCCTTTGACAGCCTGGCAGGAGTGGGGGTTGCCTTTAAACTTGCCCATGCCTTTCTTTTGAGTTTTACAGGTACTTTTGACAAATCCTTTGTGCTTATCCATGGTGATGGTGATAGATTGCTTATAAGAAGGGTGTGTAATGGAGTTTATTCTGATATAATTGAAGTTGGATTAAGTGAGTTTATAAACTTTAGAGCAAGAGAAATTATTGGAAATGACAATATTGTCCTCGGTTGCAATATACAGGAAGAGATAGATGTTTTTATAAGACTTGAGTTTTCTAAAAATGACATAAATACTTTAAGGGGACTTGCAAAATTTTTCACTGGAACGGATTTTGATGATAATAACTTGCTGGAGAGGCTTGCTCATATTTTTTTTATAAAGGGGCGCTTTAGAGATGAGGATCTATTTTTAAAGATATTTCTTGAGATTGAGATGAGAAGTTATCCAAAGGTTATGGAGAGGATTGAGTATTATCTCAGTCTTGTTGCAATTGGGACTATTGCAGATGTTATGCCTCTTGTTGGGGAGAATAGAATTTTAACCAAACTTGGTTTGAGATGTTACAGAGAGGGCAAAGGTCATATTGGTATTTCCACATTGCTTAATAATTCAGATCCATCATCAAAAAAAATAAGCTGGAGTGTGGCACCTTTGCTTAATGCTCCAGGTAGATTAGGAGAGACTTCTCTCACTGTAAAATTTTTCCTTACCCAAAACTATGAAGATCTTTTTGATCTTATAAAATCAATTGAGCGTATTAATAATGAGCGAAAAAAGATTGTGGCTTCTATCACTGATAAGCTTAAAGATAAAATAAAGTCCGAGGAAAACTCTGATTTTAATAATATATTTTTCTATATTGATGAAGATGTCAAAAGCGGCATAGCAGGGCTCATTGCAAATAGAGTTGCTGATCTTATTAAAAAGCCAGTTATTATTGCAGCAAGGGATAATTTACCTGGATACATAAAGGGTTCTGGTAGAAGCTATGATGATTTTGATTTTTTTAAATTTGTAGAGCCTTTTTCTTCCATGTTTGAAAGAATAGGTGGTCATGCCCAGGCTTTTGGCTTTACAGTTAAAGAAGAAAATCTCTATGAGGTAATTTCAAAGATAGACAGAGCTGTCGTGCTGGAGAGTTCCTGCAAAAGGCTCAAGGCTGACCTGATCATTGATATAGAGGATATAAGTGCAGATTTTATAGATTCGCTTTATCTTCTTGAGCCCTTTGGCAAGTCAAATGAAGAGCCTGTCTTTATGTCAAAGGGTGTGAGGATTACTTCTTTTTTTGCCTTTGGAAATGGAGAGAAACACGGGCGCTTTGTTTTAAAAAATGGCCTTCATGTCATAGGGTGGAACCTTTTTGAGAAGATGCAAGAATATTACTCCATGAATGAGGCACTGGATTTGATTTTTACTCTTGAAAATAATATTTATTTGAATAAAAAATATCCACGTCTTATTTTGCTTGATCTTGATGTATCAAAGGGCTAATTTTTAAATATAATTTGCACTTATTCAAAAAAATCTCTTGCTAAAAGGAAGCATTTTGTTTTTTAGTTACTTTGGTCCTGTCTTTTATTATAAATTAGATTTTATTTGCCATTTTTTAGAGCTATTTTTATCAAAAAGTTTATTTTTTTCAACATTGAAATTTTGAGTAACAGTGGATAGTTATGTATCTTAAATCTATGGACATGTTCGGGTTTAAATCTTTTGCGGATAAAATCCACATTGAATTTGAACCTGGAATAACAGCAATTGTAGGTCCAAATGGCTGCGGTAAATCCAATGTTGTTGATGCAGTCAAATGGGTTCTTGGAGAAAAACAGGCAAAAAATATCCGTGGACAGACCATGGAGGATGTTATTTTCTCTGGGACTGACCATAGAAAACCTTTATCTCTTGCTGAGGTGTCCCTGACAATCGATAACTCTGAAAGAATTCTGGATTTTGATTCTGATTCTGTAACAGTAACAAGGCGTATTTTCCGTGATGGAGAATCTGAATACCTAATAAACAAATCCCCTGTTCGTCTCAAAGACATAGAAAAGCTTTTTATGGATACAGGAATTGGTAAATCTGCCTATTCTGTAATGGAACAGGGCAAGATGGATCTTATACTGTCCACAAAGGCTGAGGATCGACGATATCTCTTTGAAGAGGCTGCAGGAATTTCCAGATATAAGATGCAAAAAAAGGAATCCTTGAAAAAACTTCAGGATACAGGAGATAATCTAAATCGAATCAATGATATTTTGAAAGAAATAGAAAGAGAAAAAGATTTAAAGGCAAAGCAATCAGAAAAGACAAAGGAATTTTTAAGCCTCAAAGGAAAGCTCTCGGAACTGGATATTAAGGTCAATTTGATTAGATATAAAGACTTTGAGAAGAAATGCGAAAAGAATGCTCAGGATATTGAAAAATTACAAAAGGAAAGGGAAGAGATCATAGCAAGGGTTTCAAAAACTCATGCAGAAAATGAAAAAGATGAGAAGCGTAAAAACGATCTTCAGTATCAGCTTTTTGAAATAGAAAAAAAATTGGGTGATTATAAAGTTCGTAGAGAAACTATAGATCTTGCAACAGAGAAAAATCGCAAGATTGTAGAAGAAAACATTCAGAGAAAGGATTCTGTTTTAAGAAAAATTACAGAGAGAAAAGAAAGTCTGGAAAGGCTTTTGTTGGAGAAAAAGAAAAGCGAAGAAACTGTTGTTGAACTGAAAGAAAAGATTATAACTGATAAGGAAAAGTTATCTGAATTTTTTGAAAATCGTAAGAGAAAAATAGAGTCCATACATAAGTCCAGAGACAAAATAGAAGATAATAATCGCAAGATAAAAGAAAATGAAGCTTCTCTTAAAAAGCTGCGCGAGGCTCTTGAGATTGTTATAAAAAAGTTAGTTGATGCTATTGAGAAGAGAAAGATTGAGCTTGAGGACTCTGAAAACGAAAGACAGGAAGTCAAAAGTCAAATTGAAGATATGCTTAACATTATTGAGATGAATCTTAATAATGCCCTTGATGAGCTTAAGCTTAAGTCCTTTGACAGAGCCTGGATGTTTCTTGAAAAGATTGATATTGAGTCTTTAAGAAAAAATATTTATAAATTTGAAAGTTATGAGGATGGATTTCGATCAATTCTCTTTGATAAAACAGGGATACATGCAGAAAAGGAAAATCTTGATAAAAGAATAAGGGATTTAGTTCTTGCAATTGATGAATTGCGTGCTGATAATTCAATGCTTGATGAATTTATTCAAAATGAGCAGCGTGAGCTTGAAAACATAAATGGGATGATTACAAGGATTGATCGTGATATTGCAAAATATGAAAACGACAGCAACTGGATTGAAAAACAGATGCTCTCTCTTAATCATCAGATTGAGGATATAAAAAAGCAAATAGAAAACTTCAATGAGGACATTCAAAGAACAGAAAAGATTATAGATGACCTCAATAAAGAGATAAAGGAATCAGAGGATAAGCTTATACAGTTCAATGAAAAGAGTGAGGCCTTAAAGAAGAGTATAAATGAACTTATTGCCCATAGAAGTGAGATTGAAAATAAAATTGCTCAGAGAAAAAACGATACTCGCAAAGATGAGGAAGAGCTTGCAAAAATTAATGAGAGAATATCTAATCTTGAAAAAAGTGGAGTTGAGCTTTCTTTTAAGCGTGATGGCATACTTGACTATCTGTGGACTGAGTATGAAAAGAAGATATCAGATCTCTCTGATATTAAAGTAAGTGAGAATATGCTTGCTGACTTTCAAAATGAGATTGCAGATTTGAAAAAGAAGATACAGGATTTAGGGCCAATAAATAATCTTGCCATACAGGAATATAGAGATCTAAAGAAGAGATTTGAATATTATCTTGACCAGAAAACAGATATAGAAAAGGCAAGGGAAGATATTATTTCTGTTATAGAAGAGATAAACAAAACATCGGTTGATCTTTTTATTTCAACATTCAATGAAATTCAAAAAAATTTTTCTGAGATGTTTAAAAGGCTTTTTGAAGGAGGTGAGGCTTTTCTTGAGCTTTCTGAGCCAGAGAATGTTCTTGAAAGTGGCATAGAAATTATAGTGAGGCCTCCTGGAAAGAAATTTAAAAACATCAATCTTTTATCTGGAGGGGAAAGGGCTCTTACTGCAATTGCCCTGCTTTTTGCAACCTATATGGTAAAACCGTCGCCCTTTTGCTTTTTAGATGAGATCGATGCTCCCCTTGATGAGCAAAATATACAGCGTTTTGTGAAGATGCTCAGGGAGTTTTCAAAAAGCACCCAGTTCATTATTGTTACACATAACAAAAAGACTATGCACATAAGCGAGTCTATATATGGTGTTACAATGGAAGAGCCAGGTGTTTCAAAGGTAATTTCTGTAAAGATGGAAAGATGATATAAAAATGATACAAAAATGTTATTTTACATGGCAAAAATAACATTTTTGTATTGAATACTTCCTCCTTTTTGTTCGCTAATTTATCCAATAAAATTTCATCATATATACACATCGATATATTTAACATGGTAATCCTTTGATTGTTACATTTGAGTTAATTATCCTTCTATTTTTCTTTTCAATTATTTCTAAATTTTAAATGGCACAAACCTTGCATATACTAAAAGCAAAATAATTGGAGGTTTATATGTTTACATTAAGAATTGTTTTGCTTTTGGTAGCAGGGCTTTTTGCCTTTTCGAAGGGGCTTTACGCTGAAGAGATTGCAACAAAGGCAGATGTTAACTCAATTATTGCAAATCTTAACATAGTATGGACTCTTGTGGCTGCAATACTTGTTTTCTGGATGCAGGCAGGTTTTGCCATGGTAGAGTCTGGTTTTGCAAGATCAAAGAATACAGTTAATATCCTCATGAAGAATCTTATGGATTTTTGTATTGGAACACTTGTCTTTTATGCAATTGGCTTTGGCTTAATGTTTGGCTCAAGCAAGTATGGAATAATTGGCAGCGATTTATTTTTTATGAAAGGAATAGTCGGTGCAGAAAATGGTGCAGAATGGGGTTGGACCTTTGTTATTTTTCAGACTGTTTTTGCTGCTACCTCTGCAACAATAGTATCAGGGGCTATGGCAGAAAGAACAAAGTTTAAAGCCTATCTTGTCTATTGTGTTTTTATATGCCTCTTTATTTATCCAATTTTTGGGAAATGGGCATGGGGGTCGCTTTTTAATAGCGAGGCTGCAGGATGGCTGCAGAAGTTGCCAACTGGTTCTTTTGTAGATTTTGCTGGCTCAACAGTTGTTCATTCAATTGGCGGATGGCTTGCTCTTGCCGGTGCTTTACTTGTCGGTCCAAGGATAGGAAAATATGGCCCAGATGGAACTCCAAGAGCTATACCTGGTCATAACATAACAATTGCAGCACTTGGAGTCTTTATCTTATGGATGGGGTGGTTTGGATTTAATCCTGGTTCAACTACAATAGGAAATGGAGAAATAGGACGAGTTGCAATGATTACAAATTTGTCCGGTGCAGTTGCTGCAATAAGTGCAATGGCAACAGCATGGATTTTGTTTAAAAAACCTGATGCATCAATGGCTCTTAATGGTGCTCTGGCTGGTCTTGTGGGTATTACTGCAGGGTGCTACACTGTTACTCCAGTGGGGGCTTTGATAATAGGGCTTGTCTCTGGGGTGATTGTGGTGTTAAGCGTTATATTCATAGATAAGGTTTTAAAGATCGATGATCCTGTTGGAGCAATAAGCGTTCATGGAGTCTGTGGCCTGTGGGGCACTCTTGCCTGTGGTCTTTTTAATGCAGAGAAGGTAATAGGTATAAAAGAAGTTAGCACAGGTCTGTTCTATGGAGGAGGTTTCAATCAGCTTATAAGTCAGCTTATAGGTGCAGGTACAGCCTTTGTATGGTCTTTTGGAATAGGCCTTGCACTTTTTAAAATTATAGATTTAACAATTGGGCTTCGCGTTACAAGAGAAGAGGAACTTCGAGGCCTTGATATTGATGAACATGGAATGGAAGCATATCATGGTTTCCAAATTTTTACAAATCAATAGCAGAGGAGGAGGTTATGAAATTAATAACAGCATATATTAAACCAGAGAAGCTTAATGATGTAAAACAGGCTCTTTTCGATGCAGATGTAAAGAAGATGTCTGTAACTAATTCTCTTGGTTGTGGTCAGCAAGGTGGTTATAGTGAAACTTACAGAGGGATTATGGTTGAGGTTAATCTAATCAAAAAGGTAAGGCTTGAGATAGCAGTAAATGATGACTTTGTCGAAAGAACAATAAAGGCCATAATAAAAGGGGCTAAAACAGGATCAATTGGTGATGGGAAGATTTTTGTTACAGATCTGGAACGCTGCATAAGAATTAGAACTGAAGAAGAAGGCAAAAGTGCAATTGGATAGTAATTTAAGGGAGGAGTGATAAATTCCTCCCTTAAATATTCTATAAAGTTACAAAAATGTAAAATTACACTGCATATCACATATTTATACCAAAAGTATTTTGAAGAATATAGCTATCTGAATATTTTGAAACTACTTTATTGTATAATAGGTGATATGATGGAATACGCAAATAGTAGAGCTAATTCTCTTCTTGAAGATATAGGAAGGGAGTTTATAAGTAGTAATAAGGACATTAATGTTCTTTTGAATAATGTATTCAATCTTATCGTTTCTTATTACAATATAGAAAGAGGAATGATTAGCATATATCATAAAGATGAGGGGGAGATCTCAGTTGACATTCACTATGGCTATACAAAGGAAGAGGTCGAAAGAGGAGTATACAGGCCAGGTGAAGGGATAATAGGAACAGTTGTTCAGACTGGCAGCCCTATTATAATACAGGATATAAGAAATGAACCCAGGTTTTTAAATAGAACTGGAGCCAACAGAAATATACTTACCAATAGAGTGTCTTTTATTTGCATACCAATTATTGTCGATAACAGCGTAATAGGTGCAATATCTGTGGATATAATCAATAATTCAGGCCGTGATCTCTCTGAGGAATTCCATATGCTTACAACTATATCTATAATGATATCACAGGCCGTGAATAGCAAGATGGAAATGATTAGAAGGGAGCGCCGCCTTAAAGAAGAAAATGCTGCGCTTAGATCTAAAATCGAAAGCACTATTATTTCTTCAAAGATTATAGGGAAATCACGTGCCATCAGAGAGTTGTATGAAAAGATAGTTTTGGTCTCAAATACAGATACAACAGTGCTCATTCTTGGTGAAAGTGGGACAGGAAAGGAACTCATAGCAGATGCAATTGTGGAAAATAGCAACCGTAAGGATAAGCCTTATATAAAAGTAAATATTGCATCTTTACCTAAGAATTTAATTGAGGCGGAGCTTTTTGGCTATGAGCGTGGCGCTTTTACTGGAGCTATCGGAACCAAGAAGGGCAAGTTTGAGGCAGCAAATGGAGGAACCATTTTCATTGATGAGATAGGGGATCTCGATCTGGATCTTCAGGTGCACCTGCTGCGTGTTTTGCAAAATAAAACAATTGATCGGGTAGGTGGCATTGAACCTATAGCAGTGGATGTGAGGGTAATTGCTGCAACTCACAGGGATCTTGACTTGATGGTGGAGAAAGGTTTGTTCCGTCAGGATTTATATTACAGGTTGAATATATTTCAGATTTATTCTCCTCCATTGCGTGAAAGAAAATCTGATATTGTACTTCTGGCTGATCATTTTTTGGACTTTTATTCAAAAAAATTGAACAAAGAGGTAAAGCGAATAACTCAAGAGGCTATAGATTTACTTGTAAATTATAATTGGCCAGGCAATGTTCGTGAACTGGAGAATTGCATTGAAAGAGCAGTAATTCTATGCAAAGAAGATTCTTTACGTAGCTATCATCTGCCTCCATCATTGCAAAAGGGAACAGCTACTAAATCCTTATCCTTTGAAGAAAGGGTAAGTCAATTTGAGAGAGAAATTATAATTGATGCCCTGGCCAATACAAATGGGAATGTCTCACAGGCTGCAAAGGAGTTGGGCACAACAAAGAGGATAATAAGTTACAAAATGAATAAGCTGGGTATAGACTACAGGAAGTTTAGGGTATAAATATTTAATATTTTATCCTCTTAAATTTTTGAGAATTTCAGAGTTTATGTTGTGGTCCTTGTAATTTTTTTGTGCTATATTATAATTACTATTTGCATAGCAATATATGCATCCATTGATACATGTGTTGTAAGATCCTATGTCTATGCTTTTAGCACAGTTACAAAACTCTCTTTGATTTTTATCCCTTGGAGCATTTATCTCTTTACCACTGATTTTTGAAATCAGATCCTTATCTATGCAGCTCCCACGCTTTATTCCATATTTAGTTAAGTCTGTTTTTATAGCGCAGCTTGATAATGAGATATTATAGCTTGAGGCAATTTCACTAAAATATTTTGACAAACTCTCTATCTCAGGATCCTCTGGTAGTCTAAATTTTATTGAGGACATATTCTTTTCACATTTTTTGTATGGAGTTAAAAAGCTATATATACAGGTCTTTGTATATGTTGACAGTAGTTTTGAGATTTTTTCAAAATAGAATAGGTGCTTGCTGTAGTCATACTTTTGCGTAAAAAATACAGGGTCATATCGCCATATAACTTTATCAGGAGATATTATATCCGAAAGCCTTTTAAAGGAATCTATGATTATATTTTTTTGAGGAACATTTTTTTCAATTGTTCTATCATAGGGTGTAATTGTCCAGTGGAAATAATAGCTGTATTCTTTGATTTCTTTGAGATAATCAAAAAATGGCATTCCATTTTTTGTCCAGAATACAAAGGCATCAACATCTTCAGCTTTTAGAGAAACTTGTGTTATTTGTGATGGGTTGAAAGGATTTGCTACAAGGACAAATCCCTCTTTGACTCGCTTGATAAACCACTTGCCATATAGAGCTGGAATATCAGTTCTTCTGCTTGCTGATATTATCAAAGGGGACTCCTTTTCTGAGGGTAAAAACCCTCAGTGAAAGAATATTGGCTTATTTGCCTATTCCAAGAAGTTCCACTTCAAAAATTAATACTGAGTTTCCTGGTATAGCCTGATTTCCCATAGGGCCGTAGCCAAGTTCTGCAGGTATAACAAGCTCATATTTTGAACCTGTTGGCATGAGTTGCAGCCCTTCAGTCCATCCCTTGATTACAGAATCCAACTGAAATTTTGCAGGTTCGTTTCTTTTGTAGGAGCTGTCAAATTCTGTTCCATCAATAAGCCGTCCTGTGTAATGAACTGTAACAACATCTGTTGCCTTTGGTTTTGGACCAGTGCCTTCTCTTAAGACTCTATACTGAAGTCCAGAGGCTGTTGTGTGAACTCCTTCCTTTGCTTTATTTTGGCTAAGGAAAGCCTCACCCTTTGCTTTGTTTTCCTCTGCAGCTTTCATTCTCTTTTCCTGAAGGCTTATGCGAAGATTCATAATGGCCTGCTGAGCCTCTTCCATAGTAAGAGAGCTTTCCTTGCCTTTAAGGGCATCTTCAAGTGCAGCTATGAAAGAATTAACATCAAGGTCTACCTGATCGTTTTTTAGGCTCTTGCCTATGTTATAGCCTATGGCGTAGCTATATTTACCTTTGTCTGTTGAAAGGTCAGCTTTTTTGCATGCAACTGTTGATATAACCAGTGCAGCTATGAGTAATAGTAGTGTTTTTGATCTCATACATACCTTATTAAAATTATTTTTTATTGCCTTAAACTAATGGGTAATATACTTTTATATAAAGGCTAAAAATTGGCAAGCAACAAATAGATTTTTTAAAAATTATTTGCTCCCTTTGTTTAAATTTTTTCTGCTAAATCCTCATAATCTATGGAATACTGTATAAGTGAATTTTGCAATTCTAAAAGATCAATTTTTTGCTGTGTTACAGCAAGGGATGTATCAATCAGATACTGGAAGTCTTTCCGTGATTGCAGATATTGCCTGTAGATGTTGCGGTATTTTGCCTCAAGAACATTAATTCTTTTTTCAGAGATGTCAATTATTTCCTTGAGCCCTTCAATTGATTTCAGAGTTGTTTCAAGATTTGTTTTGTGGCTGTTTTTTGCAATTTCAAATTCGCTGTTTATTTCTTTTACCGCAATTTCAGCTTCTTTTAGGTATACCTTTGCAGAGGTGTTTTCTATAGGATATGTAATCCCAAAGCCTATATAGTATTCAGATTCATTCATTTTGCTATAGCCTTTGATGCTTTCTGTTGAATTTGCAAGGCGTGTGTATTGCCCGGAAATATCTAATTGAGGCAGCAGCCTGTTTTCTTGAACCTCTGCGCTGTATAAAAGATTTTCTTTTGTCAGTCTGTAGATCTCTGCGCTGCGAGTTTTTTCGTAAGGGACAGATTCAAAGCTGGCAAGAGTAACATATTGAAGAGTCTTTGCAAAATCATCTTCCAATGGAGCAGCAGAGGAGAATTCAGGAAAAATTAAAAGGGCTGCTTTTATCTCATCCAGTTTAAGCTCTGCATTTTTATAATTGAGCCTATATTGAAGTAACAGAGCATCGACAGAATGGAGATCGGTTTTATCTGCAAGTCCTGATTTTACTTTGTTTTCAATATCAGTTCTTAGTTTTTCTGTATTGGTGATATATTCTTTCAGGAGATTTAGCTTTTTTATCTGAGCAATCCAGTTAAAGTATAGCTTTTTGTAAGTGTTAAGGTATGTTTTATCTGTTTCAAATTTTCTAAGCTTTTCTATTTCAAGTTTCATCTTGGCATCATTGACTGTAAATCGATCCAGTGTGCCAAAGGAGTTTTTTAACAATTCCTGAGTAAATTTAACATAAAGGGCTGGTCTGTAATAGCCTGTATTTTTTAAATCTTCTGTTACATATTCATAGGAAGTTCCTGCCTCAAGGGTTGTTCCACTTAATAATTTTTTTGAAAGAGCAGCATTGGCAGACCAGATTTTACTGTAGTAGGAGCTTTCTGTGGCAGAGTTGTACTTGGAAGATCTGGAATAGTTTCCACTGCCAGAAAGTGTTGTATCAAGGGAACTTGCAGAAGTTAAGACTGACTTTTCTGCTTTTTCAATAGTGATAGAGCTTCTTTGCAATTCAGGGAGATTGCCCATTATGATTTCAAGGTATTCTTTAAAAGAAATTTTTTTTGTCTGAGCAATTTCCTGAGCCATTGACAGGTGCATTAAAAGAATTGTAGATATAAAAATAAAAATTGTAATCAGAGTTTTTGTTCTCATTTATTTTTACCCTTTGAATCGTAATCTATCTGACCATCAACAAGGTGAATTTGCCTTGAGGCCATAGAGGCGAAGTCTGGTTCATGGGTCACCATGACTACAGTTGTGTTCATCTCTTTATTTATCTTGAGCAATATATCCATTACCTTTTCACCATTTTCTGTATCAAGGTTGCCTGTGGGTTCATCTGCAAATAAGATCTCTGGCTCCATAATAAGAGCCCGTGCCATTGCAGTGCGTTGCATCTCCCCACCGGACATCTGCGATGGTAGTTTATCCTTGCAATGATAGATGTTAAAGCTCTTCATTAATTCTATTGCCATTTTGAATTTCTTTTTTTCTTCTTTTATTTTCCGTGCAGGCATGAGTATATTGTCAAGAGCTGAGATTTCCGGGAGAAGATAATGAAACTGGAAAACAAATCCAAGTTTGCGGTTTCTAAATATATGTATTTCTTTTTCTGACATGGAATGAATGTCATTGCCAAGCAAACGCACAGTGCCTGAATTTATTTTGTCAAGACCGCTTATGGAATAAAGGAGAGTGGATTTTCCAGAACCAGATCTGCCTGTGATACTTAAGAATTCACCTTTGGCAACTGTAAAGGATATGCCCTTTAGAATAGTAAGGGGAGGCTCACCAAAGGACTTAACTATATTACTGCATTCAATGGCATTCATTATGCTGCTCCTCTGATTATCTCAATTGGAGAAAGTTTGCCAGCTGCTTTTGCAGGGAAGTAACTTGCAATAAGAGCAGAGAAGGTAACCAAAAAAAATGCCTTGAGGTAGATTGCAATGTCCCATGCGATGGTCATAGTTCTGGGGCCCATCTGGATTTTCATTGACTCAAGGAGCTTGCATATACCAAAGCCTGCACTTACCCCAAGTATACCGCCAATAAGACCAAGGAGTGCACCTTGAATTAAAAATAAAAACACAGTGTCATTTTGATTGAATCCAATTGATCTTAATATGGCAATATCCTTTGTCTTGTGGTTAACAGCCATGTTGAGAATATTATATATCCCAAAGGCGATTATTATAATAAATGATATAGTGGTTATATTTCTAATAGTGTCTTGAGTCTTCATCATTTCCAGTCTACTTTTATATCTTTGATCCCAGCTTTCAACAGTGTCCGATGATTCCATGTTCCATTTAGTTGCAACATCAGCAGCCTTGGAGTAATTTTTAATTTTTATTATTATGGAATCAATCTTTCCAGGAGTGCCTGCAACATTTTGAACAGTGGCCAGTGAAGCATATATGGTGCGGACATCGCTGTGTATTTCTCCTGTATCAAAGGTGCCGATGATCTTCATAGGTATAACGTTACCATTGGCTGTGGATATGTTTATGGTATCATTTACCTTAACTCCAAGAAGTAAGAGGAGTCTTTCGCCAACCAATATTACAGAGAGTCCATTATTAAGTGATTCGAGTGAACCGTATGTTATATCTTCATGAAAGGTAGTTGTCTTTTTATGTTTGATTGGATCAATGCCCACTAAATTTACAGTTTGTTTAAATCCCCCTCTGCTTGCTATGGCTTCTTGAGTGATAGTTGGAGAATATCCTGAGACCTCAGGATCTTGTGAAAGCTTTTTATACCATTTTGATATTTGAGTAAGCCCTGTGTTTGAGCGTCTGCCAGATGGTTTGTTGAGCCAGACATAATTTTTATCACCTGCAAAGATTTTATTCACAGAGTCTTCATCAATAAATTCATCCTTTGGAGTTACAATTATATGTCCGCTTCTTTCAATGAGGTTACTTATCATGTAATTTTGAAAGCCTATCTGAATGCCACTTAATACAATATAACCAGCAGCTCCAAATACTATTGCAAGTAATGTAAGTATGCTTTGACTTTTACGTGAAACTATATGCTTCAATGCCAAAAACCACATTTTTAACTTCCTTGATCTTTATAATCTTATCTGAAATCATTTGTTTTTTTATTTGATGACTCATTTTTTGTTGAAGGCACAATGACCAAATCGCCGCCGGATATGTCACCATCCAGAACCTCAGCAAGCCCATCGGATGTTTTGCGAATCTTTACAGGGATAAGTTCAGTTTTGTCCTTTCGTTTTACTTTTACTTTACCATTTACAACTGCAGCCAGAGGTATGAGCACAGCTGAGGGCTTTTCCATAATAATAATTGCAACGTCACAGGTCATTTCTGGAAGAATAACCTCTGGCATATTTTGAGGTTTTATTTTTACAATAAACTCACCTCCAGATTGGTATACAGAGTAAACTTGACCAGAAATTTGAGTCTCTCTGTAGTTCTCAAAACTTATGAGAGCCTTCATGCCTTTTTTCACAGATATTATGGATTCTTGATCCAGAGATACTTTTACATATAAGTCTTTGTTGTTTGTTATACTAAGGACAAGTTGAGAGGAAGGCACAATTTCATTTTCGTTATAGTTTTTGGTAGAAACAATTCCAGCAATTGGCGATCTTATAATAACACCGGAATCTGTCATTAGCAAGGGATCTCCTGCTTTAACTTCATCTCCCTCATTAACATAAAATTTTGATATCACAGCACTTGTGCCAAGGCGAATGTTAGAGCTTTTATCGCTTTTTACAGTCCCAAGGGCATATATGGATTCAGTTACAGGAGCAACTACTGCTTTTTGAATTTTTTCCTTAGAGGAACATCCCTTTACGATAATAATAATTATAATAAATAAAACTATAGGAATGATGAATTTTAAGTTTATAAATTTTTTATTAAACATATAAAAATCCTGTGACTCTTTGTATTTTGGAACTCATTTTTTCAAAAAAAATTGTGATCAATTTTTATATATTAGACCGCAAAAGCAGAGAAAAAGTTCCATAAAATATTTTTTTTCAGTAATTATTCATAGATATAATTTTTAGTGTAAAATCAAGAAAATATTATCCCAGCCGTCTTTGGCGGCCCCGATAATAGAGTATTTGTATTTTAAAAGAATTTAAGGAATAAATAGTGATTTTTTATATCAATTCAAAAACTGTTGCAACAGCGGGGCCTCCTCCGGCACAAAGAGCTGCAACACCATATTTTGCCTTTCTTCTCTTCATTTCATGGAGCAGGGTTACAATTAGCCTGACACCGGTTTGCCCTACAGGATGTCCAAGGGAGATACCAGAACCATTGACGTTTATTATTTCTTTATCAATTTTTAGCTCTCTGTTGCATGCAATTACCTGAGCAGCAAAGGCCTCATTTAGCTCCCAGAGATCTATGTCTTCTTTTTTTAGGCCTGCAAATTTTAGAGCTCTGTTTACCGCAGGGACAACACCAAAGCCCATAATTTTTGGATCAACAGCAGCAGAGGCAGAGGCAATGATTTTTGCCATTGGTTTTAAACCCAACTCTTTTGCTTTGTCTGCACCTGCAAGGACAATAGCAGCACCTCCATCATTTATAGACGAAGCATTACCAGCAGTTATTGTTCCATCTTTTTTAAAGGCAGGCTTTAGCTTGCTTAAAGATTCCATGGAAATATCTTCTTTTGGATGTTCATCAATCTCAAAGGATATATCTCCCTTTTTGCCTTTTATAATTATAGGAGTAATCTCTTCTTTGAATTTACCCTCTTTAATCGCAGCAATTGCTCTCCTGTGACTCATCAAAGCCCAATCATCCTGTTCTTCTCTGGAGACATTAAACTGCTCTGCAAGGTTTTCTGCAGTTATGCCCATGTGATAATTGTTAAAAGCATCAATGAGCCCATCATAAAGCATGTGGTCAACAAAAGGAGAGTCCCCCATGCGAAGCCCCTGTCTTGCCTTAAGAGACATGTATGGAGCATTGCTCATACTTTCGTATCCTGCAACAAGCTCAATGTCTGTTTTGCCAAGCATAATCTGTTGCGAGGCAATTTCTGTTGCTCTCATAGAAGAAGGGCACATCTGATTGATTGTTACAGCAACAGTCTCCACAGGACATCCCACTCCAAGGCAAACCTGACGTGCACTGTTGCCCTTGCATCCAGCCTGTAAAACATGACCTCCAATGACCTCATCGATTTGAGATGGCTTAACTCCAGATTTCTCCAGAGCTGATTTTGCTGCAGCAATACCCAATTCAACAGCAGAAACATTGCTAAGAGTCCCAAGGTAATCTCCAATGGCGGTGCGGCTTGCTCCAAGCACAACGACTTCTCTCATCTAATCCTCCTTAATCAGTAATTAAAAATTTTGAGGAAATATTATATATCTTGAAGTGATATATTGCAATAAAATTTTACTAAAACTATATGTAGTAAATTTTGCTACACGCTTTTTATTAAAATTGCTATAGTCGATTAATAAACAATCTATATGCCCTGACACGGTCATTGTGTTAATATTTAAAAACAGATAAATTTTTTTAAGAGAGGGATTCATGGTGCTCAGGAATTTAGAAGAGCTGGTTGAAATTGCAAAGGCCAATGGAACAAAAACAGTGGTTGTTGCAGCTGCGGAGGATGAACATGCTCTGGCTGCAGTGAGAGATGCAATGAAGATGAAGCTGGTAAGCCCAATACTTGTTGGCAATAAATCAAAAATAGAAGAAGTTGCAAAGTCGGTTTATTTCCCTTTAAATTCTGCAGAGATTATATCAGAGGATAATCCTGTCCATGCCTGTTCTGTTGCAGTGAGTATAGTGAGAGATGGTGGAGCTGAAATTATAATGAAAGGGCTTGTTGGAACTGCTGATTTTTTGAGAGCAATTTTGAATAAAAATACAGGTATAGGAAGAGCCTCTATCATGAGTCATGCAGCATTAATTGAGTGTGCCAATTATCATAAGCTTTTATGTATTACAGATGCTGGAATGAATATTGCACCTAATTTTGCTGAAAAAGTGGAGATAGTAAAAAACGCTGTTTCGATCTACAAAAATCTCAGGCTTGATATTCCAAAGGTAGCAGTGCTGGCTGCAGTGGAAGTGGTTAATGAAAAGATGCAGGCAACAGTTGATGCAGCAATGCTAACTCAGATGAATAGAAGAGGCCAAATTAAGGATTGCATAATAGATGGGCCTTTTGCCTTTGACAATGTAATTTCAAAAGATGCCTGTATTTACAAGGGAATCGAAAGTGATGTTGGAGGTGATGCAGATATAGTTCTTTGCCCCAATCTTGAAACAGGCAACAGCCTCTATAAGGCTCTTACTTATCTTGCAAAGGCAACAACAGCTTCAGTAATGCTTGGGGCAAAGGTTCCTGTAGTTTTAAATTCACGGACAGACTCAGACAGAAGCAAGCTGATGTCCCTTATTCTGGCAGCAGCACTATAAAATAAAAGGAAGGATTTTATGAGAATTCTTGCAATAAATCCAGGATCAACCTCAACAAAGATATCTGTATTTGATAATCAAAAGGATATATTTACTTTGAATATTAAGCATAGCGTTGATGATTTGTGTAAATATAAAAGCGTGATGGAACAATATGATTTTAGGAAGTCCGTCATTATTGATGAGCTTAATAGAGCAAAAATAGATCTAAAGACAATTGATGCAGTTGTAGGTAGAGGAGGGCTCGTAAAGCCAATAGCAGGTGGAGTTTACAGAGTTAATGATTTGCTTTTGAGAGATTTAAATGCAGAGATAATGGGATCCCATCCAAGCAATCTTGGTGGAATACTTGCCTATGAGATTTCAAAGGAAATTGGACTTAAGGAATCCTTTATTGTTGATCCTCCAATAGTTGATGAGATGGATGAAGTTGCAAGAATCTCTGGCATGCCAGAGATCACTCGCAAGAGCATATTCCATGCACTTAATCAAAAGGCAGTGGCAAGGAGATTTGCCAGAGAAAACAGAAAGCACTATGAGGAACTTAATCTTATCGTAGCTCATCTTGGTGGAGGAATAACAGTGGGTGCTCATCAAAAGGGAAGAGTAATTGATGTAAACAATGGCCTTGATGGAGAAGGCCCATTTTCGCCAGAAAGAAGCGGAGGATTGCCAGTTGGGGATCTTGTAAAGATGTGCTTTAGTGGAGAATATACCTTTGAGCAAATTAAAAAGAAGATAACAGGGCAGGGAGGACTTGTTGCATATCTTGGGACAAACAGTGCCTATGAGGTTTCCCAGAAGGTAGCAGAGGGAGACATAGAGTCTTTGCGAATATACAGGGCAATGGCATATCAGGTAGCAAAGGAGATTGGATCTATGGCAGCTGTGCTTAAGGGAGATGTAGATGCAATACTTATTACAGGAGGTATTGCCTATGATGAAAACTTTTGTGCCTGGATTGAAGAGATGGTTTCTTTTATTGCAAGGGTTGCAGTTTATCCGGGAGAGGATGAGATGAAGGCTCTTGCTGAAGGTGTTTTTTATGCCCTTAAAGGGGAGATGGAGATTAAGGAGTATGAGTAGAATAACCGGTGATATTGGTTATATGGATGAGGATGGTTATGTGTTTATTGTAGATAGAAAGAAAGATATGATTATCAGGAGCGGATTTAATGTTTATCCAAGATTGGCAAAATGGATAGGAAGGCTTTGAGAGAGCTGTATAAGCAAAAAGGCAAATAGATAAAGCTATCAAAATAAGCTGCCTATGAGGCAGCTTGTTTTGATAAAATAACTTCATAATGATCTAAATCCTGCCGGAGATATAAAAAAGTTTTTTTATAAATTTAATCAATCATAGGAAGTGATTTCCTATGATTTTGGAGAATATTGTGGAAAAATAGCAAAAATGGGTTGCAATACTATATGTTATTAGAGTATAAAGATATTATAACTTTATCATAAATAAGAGGGAATTTTTTATGACTATAAAATACCAAGATTTCATTAATTTATATCCTTTGCAAAAAACATTGCGTTTTGAATTAAGACCTGTTGGGAAAACATTGGAGAATATTAAAATAGCCGAAATATTGGAACATGATGAAGATCTGGCTGCAAAATATAAAATAGTTAAAAATATTATTGATCGCTTTCACAGAAAACATATAGATGAAGCATTGAGTTTGGCAAATTTTAAAGATAATATTTCATTATTAACTCAATACAAAGAATTATATGTTAAGAAAGATAAAGATGAAAAAGACAAAAAGCAATTAAGTGAAATAGAGAAAGATTTAAGGAAATTAATTGTAAATGTTTTGCAGGGAAAAACTAATCATAGTCAATCCAAAAAAATAAAAAAGCACGTTATGAAATATTGTTTAAAAAGAAACTTTTCGACGATGAAGAATTCATTTCATTAGCTCAAAATCAAGAGGAAAGTAATGCTCTTAATGCTTTTAAGGGATTTACAACACATTTTAAGGATTTTCAAGAAAACAGAAAGAATATGTATTCCGAAGATAAGGAATCTACAGCTATAGCTTATAGAATAATCCATGAAAATTTACCTGTATTTATAACAAATAATATTCGTTTTGAGAAAATTATTAATGAATTGGATAGAAGTAACATTCATAGCATTGAGAAAGAACTGAAAGAAGAATTAGCTAATAATAAATTAAAAGATATTTTTAACATTGAATATTTTCAAAACACTTTAACTCAAAATGATATAACAAGATATAATACAATAATTGGAGGAAAAGTAAAGGCTGATGGAAAAAAAGTGCAGGGATTAAACGAGTATATAAATCTTTTTAATCAACATAATAAAGACAAAAAATTACCATTGTTAAAACCACTTTATAAGCAAATTTTAAGTGAAGAAAATTCAGCTTCATTTATTGTACCTGCTTTTGAAAAGGATAATGAAGTTTTACAATCTATTTTTGATTTCTGGAATAAATGTATCATTGATGCAAAAGGCCCTATAAGTGGTAAAAAGTATAATTTATTATCAAAAATTCAAAGTTTGTTACAAAATTTAGATAAATTAAAAAATAACCAACTTGAAGAAATGTATTTTGAAAATGAAAATCTTTCGACTATATCAAATGATGTTTATGGCCAATGGAATTTAATACGTGATGCATTAGGTAACTTTTATAATTCAATTGATGCAAAGAAAAATAAAAAAGATTATTATTCATGGAAAGAAATTCAAGATGCTCTTGTCTATTATAAACAAACAAATGATGAATATAAGGATATTGATCAAAAGGCATTTTTAATATATTTTAAAGAAATGAAGGTTAATGATGGAGAAGAAAATACTAATAATAATATAATAAATCTTATTAATGAACGATATAAAAGGATTGAACCTTTATTGAAGGAAGACCGTGACAACAGAAAGGATTTGCATCAAGATAAGGGAAAAGTTGCTATTATAAAAGAATTTTTAGATTCCCTCAAGTTATTACAAAACACAATAAAGCTTCTATATGTGGATGATAGCCTTGATAATATGAATTATGATTTTTATAATCAATTAACGGATTATTATGAAACATTGCGTCCATTAAATACCCTGTATAACAGGGTGCGTAACTACATGACACGCAAACCATTTTCTGAAGAAAAGTTTGTATTAACATTCAATTCACCAACACTACTGGATGGTTGGGATTTGAATAAAGAAGAAGCAAATTTAGGTGTTATATTGAGAAAGGATAACAAATATTATTTAGGTATAATGAATAAAGGTGACAATAAAATATTTAAAAAATATGATGAAGAACCTGGAGATGATTATTATGAGAAAATGGTTTATAAATTACTGCCTGGGCCAAATAGAATGCTTCGCAAAGTTTTCTTTTCTAACAAAAATATTGAGTATTATAAACCTAATCAAGATATTCAGAATTTATATAATAAAGGCGAATTCAAAAAAGGCGAATCGCTTAATAAGGAAAGCCTACATAAATTAATTGATTTTTATAAAAATTCAATTTCAAAAAATGGAGACTGGAGTGTTTTTAATTTCAAATTTAAAAAGACAACAGCTTATGATGATATAAGTCAATTTTATAAGGATGTGGAAAATCAAGGATATAAATTATTTTTTAAAACAATTAAAACAAGTTATATAGATCAACTGGTCAATGAAGGAAAGCTATATCTTTTCCAAATTTACAATAAAGACTTTTCTGAAAATAAGAAACGTAAAGATGAAAGTAATCCAAATCTTCACACCATTTACTTTAAAAATCTTTTCAGCGAAGATAATTTAAAAAATGTTGTATACAAGTTAAACGGTAAGGCAGAGGTCTTTTATAGAAAGAAATCTATTGAGTATCCTGAAGAAATAAGGAGGAAAGGTCATCATTATAATGAATTAAAAGATAAATTTGATTATCCCATAATCAAAGATAAAAGGTATTCTGAAGATAAATTTCTTTTTCATGTTCCTATTACTCTTAATTTTTTGGCAAAGAGTGATGAAAAAGTAAATGAAATGGTTAAAAATTATATCGCTGCTACAAATGAAAAAATCCATATAATTGGTATCGACCGTGGTGAACGTAATTTACTGTATCTATCGCTTATAGATTCTAATGGTAACATAGTTAAACAACAATCGCTTAATATTATTGAATTACCTAAATATCAAAAGCAAATTGACTACCATGCAAAGCTTAATGAAAAAGAAAAACAGCGACTTGCTGCCCGTCAAAATTGGGATGTTATTGAAAACATAAAGGAGCTTAAAGAAGGGTATTTGTCACAGGTAATACATCAAATAGCAAGATTAATGGTGGACTATAAAGCTATACTGGTTATGGAAGATTTAAATTTTGGCTTTAAGCGTGGTAGATTTAAGGTTGAAAAGCAGGTATATCAAAAATTTGAAAAGATGCTTATAGATAAACTAAGCTACCTGGTATTTAAAGAAAAAAATCTTTGTGAACCAGGAGGTAGTTTGCGAGCATATCAACTATCAGCACCATTTAAGTCTTTCAAAGCATTAGGTAAACAAAGTGGAATGATTTTTTATGTTCCCGCGCAATATACCAGTAAAATAGATCCAACAACAGGATTTTATAATTTCTTAAATATTGATGTTTCAAATTTAGCACGTTCTAAGGAAACCTTTTCTAAGTTTGATAAAATAGTGTATAATAAAAAAGAAGATTATTTTGAATTTTATTGCAAAATGATCAATTTTGAATCAGCAAATCAATTAACAAAAAAATCACAAAATAAAGCTAATGCTGAATTAAAAGAATTTCAATGGATTCTATGTTCTACTCATCATGATCGTTTTAAGGTAGAAAGAAAAAATAATCAAATCAATTATTGTAAGATAAATGTAAATGAAGAGTTAAAAAAACTTCTTAATAGTAAAGGTATTAATTATGAAAAATCAAATGATTTAAAAAGTGAAATTTTGAATATAGATGAATCAAAGTTTTTTAAAGAATTGGGGTATTTATTAAAAATATTGGTATCTTTACGATATAACAATGGTAAAAAAGGAAGCGAAGAGCAGGATTTTATTCTATCACCTGTTAAAAATGCTTCAGGCAAATTTTTCTGTACTCTGGATAATAATAACACTTTGCCACTTGATGCTGATGCTAATGGAGCTTATAATATAGCACTAAAGGGTTTGATGATAGTTCAAAGAGTTAAAGCAGGGGGAAAGCTTGATTTGTCTATATCAAAAGACGATTGGATTAACTTTTTAATAATGAATAAAAAATTGCCAAAATGAGAAAATGGAAAGTTATATCGCAATTTCAATGTTAAATGATTTTATATTCTGTCCACGCTCCATATATTTCCATCAGGTCTATGGCAGCGTGGAACAAAATATGTATCATAGTGAAATTCAGATAAATGGAAAATCAGCTCATGAGTCCATTGATAACAGAGGTTATTCTACTCGAAAAGATGTTCTGATGGGGATAGAGGTTTTTTGTGAAAAATATAATCTTGTAGGTAAAATTGATATATTTGATATAAACTCAGGGAAATTGATTGAGAGAAAAAACAGAATAGTTAAGATTTATGATGGGTATGTTTTTCAGCTGTATGGACAACTGTTTGCTTTGAGAGAAATGGGCTATACAGTTAATCAGATCATTTTATATGATAAGAGTCATAATAAAAATTATATAATTCCATTGCCAGAGGCAGATCAGGGGATGTTTTTAAAATTTGAAAGAGTAATAGATGATATAAACACTTTTGATCTTAGCTGGAAGGAGTTTAAGCCTAATGCTGAGAAATGCAAGAATTGTATATATGCTAATCTCTGTGATTATTGCCTATGGTGAGTTTACCTGATTTTATAGAGAAGACAATAGTTATCTGTTTTACAACAGAGGGGCAAACAGTCTCTTTCAAGAACGACAACCTTCTGATTAGCGATAAAGACGGGAAAACGGTATTACAATTTTCTTGTTATAGAATTTTTTCTTTATGGATTGTTGGTAATACAACTCTTACATCAGGAATTTTGCAGCGTAGTAAAAAGTTTGGATTTTCAATATATTTGTTTTCTTATGGATTTAGGGTTGTTGGTGTGTGGAATTCTGCTGCAGATGGAAATTTTTTATTGAGAGAGAAGCAGTATAATTATGATGGTCTAAATATAGCAGGTCATATTGTCCATAATAAAATAAAGAATCAAATAATTTTACTGAAAAATATAAGGAATAAAAATGATCATCAGAAAGATGTTATATCTGAACTTGAAAGTTATTTAAATTATGATTATTCGGATTTTAATTTGAAGAATCTTTTGGGTATAGAAGGTATTACCACAAAACTTTTTTTCAGGGAATGGTTTAAAGATTTAGATTGGCATGGTAGAAAACCAAGAACAAAAATTGATATTACAAATACTTTATTGGATATAGGTTATACCTTTTTATTTAATATTGTAGATGCTATGCTTAATCTTTACGGTTTTGATGTTTTTAGAGGGGTATATCATAGAAGTTTTTATCAAAGGAAGTCTTTAGTTTGCGATCTGGTGGAACCTTTTAGATGTATTATAGATAACAAGATAAGAAAAAGCTATAATCTTGGTCAGATTAAAAAGGATGATTTTCTTAACATAAAGGGACAATATATTTTGAGAATAGATAAAAACAAAGAATATACGGGATGGCTTTTAAAAGAGTTGGTAAAGTATAAAGAAGATATCTTTTTGTATGTCCAAAAATATTATAGGTGTTTCATGAGGGGAAAAGATATTTCTGAATATCCTGAGTTTTTGATAAAGGAATAGAGATGTTGCTTATTTCTTATGATATTAGTGATACAAAGTTACGAACAAAATTTTCAAAATTTTTAGAAAAATATGGGGAGCGAATTCAGTATTCTGTTTTTGAGATAAAAAACAGCGAGAGAGTTTTGAAGAATATAGAAGCAGAAATAAGAAATTATTTTGAAAAAAAGTTTACTCAAAATGATAGTATATTAATTTTTCATTTAAGTGAAAATTGCAAAATAACTCGTTATGGTAATGCCAAAAATAGGGAAACTGATGTTTTGATTGTGTAATTTGCAAACCTGAGTGTTAATGAAATTTTTTTTAAAAAAATATCTATAAAAGAGTTTGGGTTTTATTCTTGTTGTATTTTAAAGTGTTATTATTTCTTTTAAAAGAGTTTTTTTTAAAAAAAGCTTGACATTATTGCGAATTACCTCTCTAAGAGGTATATAAAATTTCTACTATTGTAGATTCGGAAAAGCTGGACCACCGTCTTTACTCTCTAAGAGGTATATAAAATTTCTACTATTGTAGATTTTTACAGCTAACGGCTGGTATAACGGCACTCTAAGAGGTATATAAAATTTCTACTATTGTAGATGCAAACAATTGGCAAAGGGCTATTTCTATCTCTAAGAGGTATATAAAATTTCTACTATTGTAGATAATCTGCAAATTGAAAATCACCTTTACCTCTAAGAGGTATATAAAATTTCTACTATTGTAGATGAAAAAACAGAAAAAGCAATACATACATCTCTAAGAGGTATATAAAATTTCTACTATTGTAGATAATGAATGCCAGTTTAGATTTAAAAATCTCTAAGAGGTATATAAAATTTCTACTATTGTAGATTAAGACGAGCGATGCAGCAGGAACTATTCTCTAAGAGGTATATAAAATTTCTACTATTGTAGATTTTATGTATAACAAAATTTGTTGCTGCTCTAAGAGGTATATAAAATTTCTACTATTGTAGATTTGATGGTGTGGATTTACCTCAAGAACTCTAAGAGGTATATAAAATTTCTACTATTGTAGATGATATAGAAAACTCTTCTAATCCTCCTCTCTAAGAGGTATATAAAATTTCTACTATTGTAGATATTAATATTATTTTTTATTTGATTTAACTCTAAGAGGTATATAAAATTTCTACTATTGTAGATA
>MWCI01000035.1 GCA_002069965.1 Spirochaetes bacterium ADurb.Bin218
GGCATTGTTCTGGGGAATAACACTTAGAGGTGAAGGAGCCTATTACACAAAGGGAAAGTATTTCTATTATAGCGAAGAGCCACCTGCAGGTGCAACAGGACTCACAGCTTTACTGCTTTCCCCTCTCGGGAAAGACCTTGTTGCTGGTGGAACAGGAGCAGTAGAGAAGAACTATGGCGAGTGGACAGCGGGCTTTGATGATCATGACTTTGTATTTGATGATCTCTATCTAAACCTGCAGTTTAACCAGAAGGTAATAATTAAGCATGAGGAAACACTTTCTCAGGATAAATACATTAATCATGTCCTCTGGAATGTAAAATACTTTATGGTGAATAAAAAATACTGCATATCCACAAAAGGAGCATATAATATCAAAGATAAAAGCCTTTACGGCAATGGTGAATTTCTTGTCAAACCTGCAGACAACCTTGAGCTTATGGTTGGAGCATGGATAATGGAAGGAAAGGAAGACACAGACATAGGGCAGTTTGATCACAACGATATGGTATATATTGCAGGAAAGCTTACATTTTAAGCCCCAAGGACGTGCATTTTTATAACTTCAAAGGCTGCCAACAAGGCAGCTTTTTTTTAAAATTGCAATAAAATTCAGTAATTATTTCTAAATATAAATTCAATGTTAATCCCCTGAAGCTGTTTATAAGGGAAAAAACAGTGCAATATATCCATCAAAAGGAAGGGGATATTTAAACTAAAAGGTATTCTTAGTAATTATTAGTGATAAAATTTATTAAATATTTAAAAAAATACTTGACAATAATAAGAATGATTACTAATATTTAAACATGAATTACGAAGCAGGAAAATATAGAAAAAGCAGACAAAGGGACAGGATTCTGGAAATATTACAGAACACAAAAAGTCATCCAACAGCAGATTCTATATATATTATGCTTAAGGAGGAATTTCCAGACTTAAGCCTTGGGAATGTTTATAGGAATTTAAATATTCTTGTGGAAACAGGAATGATTCAGCGCCTTGATTTTGGCAGCACTTTTAACAGGTTTGATGGGAACTGTAACCCTCATCCACACTTTATATGTGAAAGGTGCAACAGCGTCATAGATCTGGAGATGGACGAAGGCTTTGATCCAGCAAAATTCATAAAGGATATTGATGGTAAAGTAGTTAAAAACTTTACATTGGAAATTTTTGGTATATGTGAGAAGTGCAAACATTAAATTTTTTTAAACTATAAATAGTAATCGTTCCGATTATTAAAAATTAAATTTCAAGGAGAAAGAATATGGAAAAAACAATGCCTTTAATTGGAGATAAGTTTCCAGAAATTGAGGTAGTAACAACAAGGGGGAAAATGACCCTCCCACAGGCCTACAAGGGCAAATGGTTTATACTCTTCAGCCACCCTGCTGATTTTACACCTGTGTGCACCACCGAGTTTGTTGCTTTTCAAAAGCGCTATGATGAGTTTAAAAAGCTAAATACAGAGCTAATTGGTTTAAGCATTGACCAGGTATTTTCTCATATTAAATGGGAAGAGTGGATTAAGGAAAAGTTAAATGTAGAGATACAGTTCCCCATAATTGCAGATACAGGTAAAGTTGCAAATACCCTTGGATTAATACACCCCGGCAAAGGGACAAATACAGTTAGAGCTGTATTCTTTGTAGATCCTGAAGGAACAATTAGAGCAATTCTTTACTATCCTCAGGAACTGGGTCGCAATTTTGATGAAATTCTGCGTATGGCAAAGGCATTCCAGATTGCAGATAAAGAGAAAGTAGCAATGCCTGCGAACTGGCCAAACAATGAACTCATAAATGACAGAGTAATTGTGCCTCCTGCTCAGGATGTGGAAACTGCTCGCAAAAGGCCCTCTGAGTATGAGTGCTATGACTGGTGGTTTTGCCACAAAAAAGTATAATTTATCGCCCCCATTTTAACTTCTTATTGACACCCTGCTCTGGTAGATTTAATATCAGTGCAGGGGGAATTTATGGCAATTATAAGAGAAGAAACCAACATCGGAAATCTTTATGTAATAGATACCTTGCAATTTAACTTAAGCAAAATCACCTCTGTTTTCTGCTGGTTTGATGGACAACAGGCACTCCTCCTTGACTGCGGCACCTCTGATAATACAGAAACAATTCTTGCAAAGCTAAAGAAAATAGGCATAGAGCTATCAAAGCTCATTGGCGTAATTCCAAGCCATTATCACTTTGACCATGGCGGAGGCTGCTTTTCTCTATGGAGCAAAATGAAAGAGGTAAACCCTTCGTTTAAAATATACACAAACCCTCTTACAAAGATGAAGCTACAAAATCCACAGTCCCACTTGCAAGGAGCTCAAAGCACCTTTGGAAAATTTGTTGGAACAATGGAGCCTCCTCCAGATGAGGCCTTTGTGCTTATAAAGCCAGATGACTTTTTAGCCTTTGAATTTAAAAACAACGTAAGAGTTAAGCTTGTCCACACACCGGGACACACTCCAGATCACTGCAGCCCTTCTTTCTTTTGTGATGAGAAATGTATTTTTTCCTTTGTGGCAGAATCCTGCGGAACAATTTACAGAACAGATAAAGCCCTTTCCACTTCATCCTCCATGCCACCAAACTTTAGCTATGACACTTACATGAAAAGCTTTGAGAAAATATGCTCTCTTTCTCCTGAAATTATTGGGCTTTGCCACTTTGGCTTAATTACAGGAGAGGATGTTGCATTTTTTTTAAATGATCACCACACCTTTATGCAAGATCTAAAGAATGCAATAATTTCTGCTTTTAAAGAAGATCCCTCAACTGCCCATGTGATGAAGGCAACAGAATATCTCTGGAGAGATCGCTTTGGAGCAGAGCTCCTTGGCATGAAGGGCAGCGAACAATTTTTTGGAAACCTCAGACTTGCTCTTACCTATGGGATAATGGTAGATTTAAACCTGAGGCCTCCAAAATATGAGGAAAGACTTGTATAGCTTAATTATTTTTACAGCTATGGCAGGAGCAGGTATTTATACCGCTTTTAACTTTTTCAAAACACTCCTGCCCTTCCCTGAAGGAGTAAAAAGCAAGACCAAGGGCTCCTATTGAGTCTGCATAGGCAAAGCCTGTTAATTCATAAAGTCCACTTGAGAGAAGCAATATAACAGACATGTAAAGACAAACCTTTGTGCATCCTGCATCTGAAATTATAGGCTCAGAGCCTAAGGCAATTCCTGTTTTAAGCTTTGCATTCATTAAAAAATACATGGTGATAATTGAGACAACAGAAATAATAATCCCCCAGAATGTTGTCTCTGGCCTGTGACCTGTATATACATTTAAAATTACTGTTGCAACAAGTCCAAGTGTAAGGAGATAAAAAGCAACACCTGTAATTCTTAGGGCTGTGTTTTCAAAGGAATCATTTTTTTCGTAGCTATTTTTCTTAAGCCGCACTATCATGTGAGCAATGCCGATCCCTGACATGACCTCTATAAAACTATCCAATCCAAAACCAAATAGAGCTAAAGTTTCATCAGAGTATCCCAAAAAGGTGGAAATAAGGCCCTCAAGTATATTGTATGTAATTGTTATTATGCTCAAAATAAATGCTTTTTGAAACAACTTTGTTCTTTCATCCATAAATCAATCCTCAAAATTACAAAATTTTATAAAATAATTAGTAACTATACCTCTACTTAAGTTAAAAATAAAACAAAAAATAATACAAAAGATCAACAATCCCTTTTTTAAAAAAATATAACAAAATTCTAAAGCGCCCATTGCAGATATTCCAATAATTTTTGGGCAAAGATCCTATTAAGTAAAAACCTTGTAAAGGTTATCATAAAATATGTTTCTAATTTTTTTATTAATTCTTGACAGTAAAATATATATCTTGCTATATGCAACAAGTTGAATAATATCGTAGATTTAAGGTAAACATGGCTCTATCGCACTCAATACTTGCAACATTGGTTGGCAGAGGTAAATCTCTAAGTGGATATGATCTTGCCAAAGAATTTAATAGCTCTGTTGGGTTTTACTGGAAAACCACTCATCAGCAGATCTACAGAGAGCTTGCAAGGCTTGAAAAAGAAGGAATGGTTACATCAGAAATCATCAAGCAAAAGGATAGACCAGACAAAAAAATATACAGTATCACAGAAAGTGGTATGAAGCATCTTGTTGAGTGGATTGCAGAGCCATCTATGCCCACTCCAATTAAAGAGGACATGCTTGTCAAAATGTATGTTGGTTTCCTTGTTCCAAAGGAAATACTCATAAAAGAACTTGAGCAGCTCAAAAAATTACACGAAGAAAAACTTAATCTATTCAGGGAATATGAAAAAATATATTTTTCTGATATAAAAAGCCTTCCACTAAAAGGCAAGTATAGATATTTGAACTTACGAACAGGTATTAATTTTGAAATTTTTCACATCAAATGGTGTGAAGAAGCTATAGAGTTTTTAAAAAACGAATTTGAATAAAAAATTTTAAGGGGTAATAAAACATGAAAACCAGAATAACTGAACTCTTTGGCATCAAGTATCCAATCGTTCTGCCTGGCATGAGCTGGATCAGCACACCGGAACTTGTTGCAGCAGTATGTAATGCTGGTGGTATAGGCTGGCTTGCTACAGGGCCACTCTCTACAAAGGAGACAGAGGCTGCTATTAAAAAAATCAGATCTCTCACAGACAAGCCCTTTGGCGCAGGTGCTACACTCCTTATGCCAGGTGCAAAGGAAAATGCTGAGGTCCTTATTGATATGCAGGTTCCTGTAATCAACGTATCTCTTGGCAAGCCTGATGATATAGTGAAAAGAGTACATGCCTATGGCGGCAAGGTTATCCAGACAGTTGTAAGCGAAAAGCATGCCCTCTCTGCAGTAAAAGGTGGAGTTGATGCTCTTCAGGTTACAGGATATGAGGCAGCAGCTCACGGTGGCAAGGTTGCTAATCTCTGCTTAATCCCTGCCATAAGAGAAAAAGTTGATGTGCCAATCGTTGCATCAGGTGGATTTGCAACAGGACATGGTCTTGCTGCTGCCCTTGCTCTTGGCGCTGATGCTGTTGCAATGGGAACAAGACTTGCAACAACAAAGGAAAGCCCTGTTCACGAAAGGACAAAACAAGCTCACCTTGCAGCAACTGTGGAAGATACATTGTATTCCAATAGATTTGATGGATTGTGGTGCAGAGTGCTTAAATCCCCATCTGCAGAAAAATCAATCAGACAGGGAATGAACCTCTTCCGTGCAGCCATAGTTGGTCCAAGAATAGCTAAATCCCTTAATCTCTCTGTTGTGAAGGTTATGCTTGGAATGCTTGCTCAGCCAGACAAGATGATCACTCTTGCTCACATGGCTACAGCCTTTGACAAAATCAAAGCTGCAACAGAAGATGGAGATTACGATAAAAAAGGCGTTCAGCTCATTGGACAATGTGCTGGTCTCATACATGACATGCCAACAGTTCAAGAGGTTATAGAAAAGATTATGCAAGAGGCAAGAGAAGCCTCATCAAAAGCTGCAGAAATGCTCAAGTAAATAGATTTATCTTCAGGGTGCCATCTGGCACCCTTTTTTTTATCACTTTAAATACTACAATTTTTACTTTTACATTATTTCATTATAACTGAAACAATATCAAAACAGTATTTATTCCTTAACTTCTTTTAAAAGAAAAATACTCTATATATCCCCGAAGCCTTCGGCTTCGGGGATAATATTTTCTTGATTTTACACTAAAAAGTATATTAAAGAATAATTACTGATATCAAAATAAAATTTTTGTGGTCAGTTATTTTTGATCTTACTCATCTTGAGAGCTGCTCCCATTGCAAGGAGTGTCTGGTTTCTGTCTTCCATGTTAAGAGCCTGCTCCATACCGCCAGCATCTATATTCATGTTTATGGCCTCTTTTGTAAGGCGCAAACCCATGTGATTTTTGGTCATCATTATCCTTGCATACTCCATTGCAGCATCATGAAGCTTGTCTCTCTCTACAATCTTTGATACAAGCCCAAGATGATAGGCCTCTTCTGCAGTCATGAACTTTCCTGTATACATAAACTCATAGGCTCTTCCTGCACCAATCATACGTGGAAGCAAATAGCTGCATGCCATATCTGCTCCACCAAGCCCTATATTGATATAGGCAGCACTGAATTTAGCATCAGGGCTTATGACTCTAATATCCGAAGAAAGAACAAAGCTAAAGCCCTGGCCTGCTGCAGCTCCATGAACTGCTGCAATTATTGGCTGAGGTGCTCTCCTCATGTGGAGATTTATCCTTGCAAGCCGGGCTTGAAATCTGTAAAACTCCTCTGTGGTCATCTTTGGTGCTGTTTCTAAAGACTCCTTCATATCAAGGCCTGCACAAAATCCCTTGTCTCCGTTACCTTTGAGAATAACTATCACAGTTTCAAGATCATAAAGTCTTTCTCTCCAAAAATGCTCCAATTCTTCCATCATAAGATGATTAACAGCATTATAGCTTTCTGGCCTGTTAAGGCAAAGCTGCATAATACCCTTTTCCAGAACTGATACTTCTATGGTTTTGTAGTCCATACCGCCCCCCTATAAAAAATCATGGGCGTATGTTAAATTAAAAAAATTAAATGTCAATATTAATTGTAATATTAAACAAAATAGTCATTGTAATAGGCTTGACATTTTAAAATAGCTAAAGTATTTTTAGTTAAAGTTTACAGCTAAATTCTTATTAAAATTTTGGCTATCTCAATAAAAAATCAGGAGGATTGTTTAATGAAAAAATCAGTTATTCTCAAAAGCACTATGGCTGCACTTCTTGCTCTTCTGGTAGCTTTCCCAGCTTTTTCTGTAAAATTGGGCAATAAAGAAGTGGTGGCAAATGGTTCAGGAACAAGAACAAAGCTTGGCATGACAATGTATAATGCAACATTATTTGTTCCTCAGGAGCTCAAAGGTGCTGCAGACTCTGCTATAATCAATGCAGATGAACCAATGTCAATTTATATAAATATCGTTTCTGGTATGATATCAAAAGATAAATTCGTTGATGCTGTATCAGAAGGTCTTGACAAAGCTGCAAGTGCTGGCTACTCAAGTGGAGATAAGCAAACCTACATCAACCTTTTCAAAGATGTAACAATTGTAAAAGGTGACAAATTTAACCATTACTATATACCTGGTCAAGGTCTTACAATAACTCACAATAATAAAACTCTTGGAGTTATCAAAGGTGTTCAGTTTAAAAAGGCATTCTTTGCAATATTCATAGGACCAAAACCTGTTCAAGATTCACTAAAAAAAGGTCTTCTTGGTCAGTAATTTTTAAATACCAAAGAAATAAAAAGGAGGCAACACCTCCTTTTTATTTTAAAAATTACCATACAAAAAATACATAGCAATAAAAACAAAAACAGAAATTGCAACTAAAGTTATGGAAAAATTATAAAAACCTAATTGCTAAAAGAAAAGTCAACTCTTCTGTGATTCTGCATTGTTTCTGAGTCAGAGGATGAAACAGCACCTTTAGCCTCTATTTGAATTCTCTCAGAGTTTATGCCATGTGTACATAGATAATCTCTGACAACTTCCGCACGCTTACGGCTTATAGATATATTTGCAGCAACAGTTCCAACACTATCAGCGTATCCTTCTATATAAATATTTTTATCAGGGTTAGCTCTTAAATAATCAATTAGCTTATGCAGATATGGAATATCCTGAATAAGAATTTCTGCAGAATTAAAATTAAAAAATATTGATCTAAGCTCAAAAGATTCCTTCTCTTTATCTTTTATCTCGATAGTGTGAACTCGATTAAAATCTTTATATACTATCTCATAGGCAAATTCTGCAACCTCTGCTGTCAGTGGTAGTATAACAATACGTGAAAATTCATTGCCTGTTTTAATTTTTACATCTTGAGACTTAGTAACAGAAATCTCTTCAACTTTTAATAGTTTCTGCCTTTTCTTTGCGAAATATAAAATCTTTAATCTGAATTCTTCACCACTATAAGAATCCCCAGAAAATGCCAATCTCACGTAGCCAGAATTATCAATTGCTACTGCCTTCTTCTTTTGAACAGAAGCTATATTTATAGATTTTTTAGTTTTATCGTCTTTTATTTTTAAATCAGGTTGCATATTCTTCAAAAAGAAATCATACCCCGCTCCCCCTTTATCAGAAGAGACCACAAGTGTTGATTTGTCAACTTCACAAAAAGAGACATAATCTTCATCATCATTTTGAAGGAGAATCTCAGACTTTCTTTTTGATAATGGGAATAAAAAAATTTGTCTTTTTTGAGTTCCTGTTTTATATCCAGAAAAAATATAAGAATCATAAAATTTAGACATGACTATCATATAAGGAGAAATATTTTCTTTGGTAAAAAAATCAAACCTTTCTGGCTCTTCCCAGGAATCACTGATCTTTTTTACCTTTATTGCACTTGCCCTGTCTTTATTGCCATCTGCTCTTCTTACAAAAAATAGTTCTTTACCTCCTGCAGATAAAAAAGGAGACAACTCATCATGAGATGAATTAACTGCTCCAAAAATCCTCACAGGAGCACTCCATCCAGAAAGAGTTTTTTCACTCGCATAAATATCAAAAGATGGTTGATTTCCACTACCTTTAAGGCTTTCTTGTCTGTTTGATGCAAAGAGCAGAGTTTTTCCATCGGCAGAAAGAAAAGGAGTAATCTCCTGAGCTGAGGTGTTTACCTCTTTCAAAGGAGAAGGTCTGCTCCATTGATTATTTTTAAATTCTATATAATAAAGATCGCTATTATCTGAATCAGAGGATTTTCTGACAAAAACAATAAAAGTCCCATCGCCATTTTTGGTAAAGGCAGTCTCCTCTCCATCTGAATTAATGAGTTCCAGCACCTTCTGATTTATGTTCCCATAAAGAAAAAATTCTGCACAAAATAAAAATAATAATATAAAAAAAACCCTATCTATTTTACGGAAAAAAACATTCATCAATAGAGATCCCCTTTCTTTCAACTTTATACAGAATTTATCGGAAAAATCAAGAGAAAAATGATTAAATTAAAAAAGGCTCAGCAGTAAACTCGAGAGGAAACAGGAAGTATTATTTTTAGAACAGCTCCCCCTTTAAGCCACTGGACATCGCAGAGTCTTTTGAGTATAGGAATGCCTCGGCCTCTCACCTCAAGAGGGGAACTATTGCCATTTAACGAAGAGTTATAATCAAAGCCTTCTCCCTCATCTTCAACAAAAAGAATCAGCTCTTCATCATAAAGCTCCATCTTTACACAGACCTTTTTGGTGGGATCCCAGTTATTGCCATGTTCCATTGCATTGGTGATAGACTCATCAAGTATAAGCTCCAGATCAAAATTGCTTATCCTTAGCATGAGATTATTTTTTGCCAATACAGCGTGTAGATTCTCTTTCAAATCAGCTATAAGTTGAGTCTTCTTATCTCTGGAAGATGAAAAACATTTTTGAAAAATTAGCATAATTCTAACATTTAATCTCAATATAAGCTGTAAACTCGGGGTGGGGAGATTCGAACCCCCGACTTCTTCGTCCCGAACGAAGCGCGCTACCAGGCTGCGCTACACCCCGTTTATGCAGGGATAAAATTACTGGAGACTCTATTTAAGTCAATAAAATTATGAGATAAGAGTAAATTTCTCCCCAAATGAATTAGAAAACTTGCTATACAAAAAAGATAACACAAAGAATATTTTATTGACATTAAATATAAAAGTCTCTTTTATAAAAAAATCTTTAAAAATAAAATTAAAAAACAATGTTAATTCCTTAATTATTATAGGGAATAAAATACTCTAATATCCCCAACCAATGGCGGCTGGGATATTGATAATAGTATTTATTGCTATAAAAGATCCCTTAAGAATTATTACTGTTAAAAAAATAAATTATGGTGAGAATCCGTGCATATTAGAGAAATTTTAGAAAAACATAAAATATCCTTCAGTTTTGAATTTTTTCCTCCAAAGACAGAAAAGGGCTCTGAGGCACTATTTAAAACAATAAATGAGCTTGTGCCACTAAATCCAGCCTATGTAAGTGTCACCTATGGTGCTGGAGGTTCCTCACGGGATTTAACTCATGATCTCATAGTCAAAATTCAAAACCAGACAAATCTAACTGTTGTTTCACATCTAACATGCGTTGGTTCAACAAAAGAAGAAATACACAACATCCTTTCACGCTATAGAGAAAATAATATTATGAACATAATGGCTCTAAGGGGCGATCCTCCCGCTGGTGAGTCTAAATTTAAAAAGGTTGAAGGGGGATTTGAATATGCCTGCGAGCTTGTAGAGTTCATAAAAAAGCACTTCCCCTATATGGGGATAGGTGTTGCTGGATATCCAGAGGGTCACCCTGAGACTCCAAACAGAATCAAAGAAATGGATAATCTCAAGCGCAAGGTTGATGCAGGAGCTGACTATATTTGCACACAGCTTTTTTTTGATAATAATGACTTTTACGATTTTAGAGAAAGATGTGAAATTGCAGGTATCCATGTCCCTATAATTGCAGGGATTATGCCTGTAACCTCTATAAAGGGGATGTATAAAATGGCAGAGCTTGCCCTTGGAACAAGAATTCCTGCAAAGCTGCAAAGAGCTCTACTGAGGGCTGAGGATGACAGCTATGTTGAAAAAGTTGGTATCCACTGGGCTACCCAACAGGTTTATGATCTCATTGATAATGGCGTTAAGGGGATTCATTTCTATACACTTAATCAATCTAAGGCTACAAGAGAGATTTATGCCTCAATTGGGATCTCAAACTCAGAATCTTTAAATAAGTAGAAATTATTAAATTCTTGACATGGTGCAACAATTTGTTTAGTGTGCAGTTGCTTTACTCATTTTATAAAGAAAATAAATAAAATAAACAGGAGTGGTAATTATGAGTTTTGTTGAAACCATGAGGGCCAAAGCCAGAAGTGCCGGAAAAAAGCTGGTTCTTGCTGAGGGAACAGAACCAAGAACAGTTAAGGCTGCAAGAGTTATTCTTGATGAAAAAATTGCCTCTGCAGTATATCTTGTAGGGAACAAAGATGCAATAGCAAAGGTTGCTCAGGAACAGGGGGTTAACCTCGATGGGTTGCTTCTTGTTGATCCAGCAACATCAGAATGGAAAGATGATTTTGCTCATTCTTTCTATGAACTGAGAAAGCACAAAGGCGTTACAGAAGAGGAAGCTGCAAAGGCTATGCAGGATAACCTCAGATGGGGAGCAATGATGGTTAAAAAAGACATAGTTGGAGCTATGGTTGCAGGTGCAGAAAATGCAACAGGTAAAGTTCTCCTTGCAGGCTTTAATATCATTGGAACTCTTCCAGGAGTTAAATCCGCATCCTCATGCTTTGTTATGGATCTCCCTGACAAAAAATGGGGCAAAGACGGACTTATGATCTTTGCAGATTGTGCAACAATACCAAATCCAACTGCTGAACAGTTAGCTGAGATTGCTTTGCAGTCTGCTGAATCATGCAGAACATTCCTTAACACTGAGCCAATCGTTGCTATGCTCTCTTTCTCCACAAAGGGATCTGCAAAACATGAAAACGTTGATAAGGTAATTCAGGCTCTTGAAATAGTAAAACAAAAAGATCCAAATCTCATGATTGATGGGGAATTACAGGCAGATGCTGCACTGGTTCCAAGTGTTGGCCAGCAAAAAGCTCCAGGATCCAAGGTTGCAGGATATGCAAATACCTTAATATTCCCGGACCTCCAATCTGGAAATATAGGTTATAAATTAGTTCAAAGATTTGGAAATGCAGCAGCTTACGGCCCATTCCTCCAGGGATTTGCAAAACCAATTACAGACCTATCTCGTGGATGCACATGGGAAGAGATAGTAAATACAGCTGCAGTTACACTCACACAGGTAAAATAACTAATCATACTTATGGGGCTAAGCTTTTCTGGCTTAGCCCCTCTTATAAATCATAGTCAAAATCCAGCAATAACCAATATACAATGACCCAGAAGAATTCCTTAAAATGCTGAAAATGAAAAATTTTTGTTAGTTTCAATTTAAACATTCATCATGTCTAAAAAATTCTTGAAATATATTATAGCTGCCACAAAAATTAACAAATAAATAAATTTGCCAATGAATGATTGAAGAGGAGAAATGAAAAAATTTTTTGTATTTCTGCTATTTCCCATGATAATGCTTTGTCTTGGGGCAGAAAAAGAACTGGATCTATCAAATATAAAATACAAAATTGTATATGAATCATATTCAAATAACAACTGGGACATATATATTATAAATGCAGATGGCTCAAACAAAAAAAACATAACAAACACCCCCAATATTCACGAAATGTACCCGAAGGTATCTCCAAATGGAAAAAAAATTGCCTTTGTTGTTGATACAGGAGAGGAACGCAACAGAGGAAGAGATCTATATCTAATGAACATAGATGGAAGCAACAGAAGACTTATTGCGCAACATGGACGACAACCATGCTGGTCACCTGATGGTAAATATATTGCCTTTACAAAATCAGAGTCAACAAGAAGATTTTCCCTTGAAAGCTGGTCAACAAAGGGGCTTTTCTTCTACAATATGCAAACTGGAAAAATTACAGAGCATCCAGAGACAACACTGGAACATCTCTATAATCTGTGCTGGTCACCTGATGGCCAATATATAATTGCAACTGTTCTGGGCGGAATGGGTTTTAAGCATACAAATATTGCCATAGAAGTAAAGGGAAGCTCATACTTTGAGTTAAATGTAACAGGATGCAGACCTGAGTTTTCACCAAGAGGTAAGTATATAGGATGGGGACCTTCTGATAGGCAATTTAATATTGCAAAGATAGATTTGTCAAAAAGGCCACCTGTGGCTGATAAAGATAAAATCCCTTTTCTTTATGTGACAGAGGGATATGAGGTCTACCACCTTGATTGGTCCCCTGATGGAAAGTATATTGCCTTTAGCTTTGGTCCAGATGGTGAGCAAAATGTAGGAGGTATGGCTCCAGGATGGAATATCTGCGTAGCAGAGGTAGCAACAGGGCGATGGAAAATGATTACCTTTGACGGAAATCATAATAAAGAACCAGATTGGGTTCCATGATAATTATATCTCCAGAGGATTATATGAAAAAAATAATTTCATTAATGTGTATTATATTTATCCTATCTTCACTTTCATGCAAGAAAAAGACTGAAACATCTATTAAAGAAATAACAACAAAATCCGGGATAGAGATGATCTTTGTTCCTGAAGGGGAATTTATTATGGGAGATGGCAGCGCTGATGCTCCTTTGCATAAAGTAAAGATCTCTTCCTTTTATATGGATAAATATGAAGTTACTCAAAAAATGTACAAAACTCTTGACCTGCCAAACCCCTCTCACTTTAAAGGGGAAAACAGACCAGCTGAAATGGTTGCATGGATAAATGCTGCAATTTATTGCAATGAGCGCTCAATAGAGGAAGGCCTTACTCCATGCTATGACGAAAAAACATGGGAATGCAATTTTGAGGCTAATGGATATAGACTACCAACTGAGGCAGAATGGGAATATGCCGCAAAGGCAGGAACTTCAGGTAAACTTTTCTTTGCCCCTGATCCAAAAAATCTCAAGAATTATGCAGTATTTAGCAAAAACTCTCAGGGTAAAACAGAAACTGCAGGTTCAAAAAAGCCAAACCCATGGGGCTTCTTTGACATCTATGGGAATGTTGCTGAATGGTGTAATGATTTTTATGATAAAGACTATTACAAAAACTCCCCCTCAAAAGATCCACGGGGACCAAAAAATGGAAATGAGAGAGTTATACGCGGAGGCTCATGGAATGATTCTGAAGAGATTGTAAACTCAACAGCAAGATCAAAAGATCCCTCCCTAAGCGATGCATGTATATTGAGAGACACCATAGGTTTTAGATGCGTCCGAAAGGGAGACTGATAAATAATGCTCTTTTCTACATGGAGCTTTTTGCTTTTTATAATCTCTACGGTGCTTATTTTCTCCTTTGTTAAGAGTATAAAGGGGAAAATAATAACTCTGTTAATATTTTCTATAATTTTTGCAAGCTGGAAAAATCCACTTCATGCTGCTATACTTTTATGGGTTATATTTTTTGATTATTTCTTGATAAAAAAAATAAATAACTCAGAAAAAAAAAGGCTCTGGCTATATCTATCTATTATAAACAGCATCTCAATACTTGCTATTTTTAAATATTCTCTCTTAATATTAACATCACTTAATGAAATACTTCAGCTTGCCGATGCTTCACTGAGATTGCCTGTTATAAATTTTCAAGCTCCCACTGGATTATCATTTTTTATTTTTATATCCATGGGATATGTCATTGATAGCTACTATGGAAGGCTCCAACAGGAAAAAAATTTTGCTATTCATGGTCTATTTGTTTCTTTTTTTGCACAAATTTCTGCAGGTCCAATTGCAAGAGCCTCAAATCTCATCCCACAGTTAAAATCCCTTTCTCACCTAAAAAAAGAAAATTTAATAATAGGATTTAACCTCTTTGTATATGGACTTTTTAAAAAACAGGCCCTGGCAGATTATTTTGCTTTATTTTCTGATAAGATATTTTCTAATCCAGCAAACTTCTCATCAGGTGATCTAATCTTAGGAGCCCTTGCCTTTACCTGGCAAATATACTTCGACTTCAGTGGATACACAGATATGGCAAGAGGCGTTGCTAAACTTTTTGGCATAGATCTTATGGAAAACTTCAGACTTCCTTATATGGCTGCAAGCACCGGAGACTTCTGGTCAAGATGGCATATTAGCCTCTCTTCATGGTTTAGAGATTATCTTTACATACCGCTGGGTGGAAACAGAAGCGGACGGATAAAGGAAATCCGCAATATTATGCTAACAATGATTTTATCAGGGCTGTGGCATGGAGCTGCCTGGAATTTTCTATTATGGGGGTCTATCCACGGAGTATTACATGTAGCATCTAAATTGATCTCCAGTGTAAAATTGATATCTTATATTCCTCTCAGCATAAAGCGAATATTGATTTTTATTGTAATCATATTTACCTGGATTTTCTTCAAAGCAGAAACTGCCACTGATGCCTTTGATTTTATATATGGAATATTTTCTTTCAATTTTAAATCTACCGATATACCACCTTTTATGATTGCCCTTATGATTATTGCCTATATTCATCACTGGCTTAAGGAATACAGAATTATTGAATTTATGGAAAGGGATATAATTAAGACCATACTTTCATGTCTGATGATCTTCTATATAATCTTTTTTTGTTCCGGTAATCTCAGCGATTTTATATATTTCCAGTTTTAGGAAAGCAAAATGAAAAAAGAAATAAATTATTCCATAGCAATAATATTTTTTTTAGTGATATCAATAATAATGCTGCCAAAGCTCTTTCCTCTCATTGATGAGAAAATATTTACACAAAACTATAGAATTCCCTATTACGCTGGGGAAGATTACTTTTTGTTTAATAAATATGCAAAATTTCTCTCACAGATTGACTCAATCCCTTTACTGGGAGACTCTGTTATATGGGGACATTATGTCCATGAAGAGGAAAGCCTTTCTGGGGAGCTAAATTTATTGTCACAAAAAAATTTCAGAAATGCCGGAATAGATGGAGTGCATCCTGCAGCAATGAATGGCCTTGTTGAATATTTTGCTGGAGATATAAAAAACAAAAAAGTCATCATAGGAATAAACCTCCTGTGGATGAGCTCAAGGAGACACGATCTCTCTGGAGAACAAAATAATGAGATTAACCATAAAATTTTGCTGCCACAATTTCTGGAAAAAATACCTGCATATCAGCCCACCATAGAAGAAAGATTATCATCAGCTATTAAAAAAAATTTTGAATTTCTTTTATGGGCAGATCATATAAAAATAAGCAAATTCAATTCTTCCAATTTATACCAATGGACAATGGAAAATCCTCAAAAGAATATAATTGAGTTTTTTAAACCAGAGGAAAAAAAATTCATGCCACCTGAATCAATAACTCCAAGGGGTCTTACCATACAGGATATTCAATGGGTAGATATGGAAGCCTCCTTACAATGGAGATTTATTTTAAAGACAATAAAAATTCTTCAAGACAGAAACAACAAACTACTTGCAATAATAACTCCCTTTAATGAACACATGATGAGTGCCAGTAGCATAAAAAAAATGGACTCCATGACTAAAGCAATAAAAGAAGAGCTTAAAAGGGAAGATATAGAGGTAATAGATTGTCCAATGCTTTTGCCAGAGGAATTTGCCGATAGCAGTCACCCAACAGCAAAGGGATACGAAAAAATAGCAAAATATCTTATAAGCAATAAATCATTCTTAAAATTTATTGAAAGATAAAAATTACTCCGCAGGTAGCACCAACCTTATCCCATTCAGGCCACTCTTTTCAAAGGGAGCAAATTGCCATCTTCTGAAGGACTCAAGCTCCTCAGGAGCATTTAAAATATCACCACCTCTTACCACCCTATATTTATATTGCCCCTGCCATCCCATGGGATCAATGTCATCACCTGAGAAATAATAATTATATTCATATCTATCAAAGCACCACTCTGCAACATTGCCAGCCATATCATAGATTCCAAAGGGATTAGGCCTTCTTTTACCAACAGGCTTAACAGTATGATATTTGACCCACCAAAACCTGCCTTTGCTATAGCTTTTAACTCCTGAATTAAAGAGATGCCAGGCATATTCCCCTGCGCCATTCCATGAGGAATTACCTCCCCAAAAAAAACGCTCTCTTTTCCCTGCGCTGCAGGCATATTCCCACTGAGCCTCTGTTGGCAACCTAAAGCCATTTGCATCTTCATTTATCGTCACAGTCCACTTTACATCATCATAGTCAGAGATGTTATCCCTGTCTTCATCTTTACTTATTTTATAATAGCTTTCAAGTCCATACTTTTCACTTAAGATATTGCAAAAAACAACTGCCTCATACCAGCTTACATTATAAACAGGGAGATTATCACCAGTTCCGTATTTGCTTCCCTGGCAGGGATTAGTTCCAGTGACATCATAATACTCTTTTTGTGTAATTTCATATTTGCTAATCCAGAAAGCCTTTGTAATATGGACCTTTCTTTGCGGGGAGTAGTCTGCACCATCAACAGTTCTGCCCATAAAAAAAGAACCAGCAGGAACAAATACAAGGCTTATGGAACCAATAGTCTTTTCTTTTGAATTTTTCACAAGACTTTGAGAGAAAAGATTAGAAAATCCAGCAATGAGGAAAATAAGAAGGCCATTAAAGAACAATTTTGAAAAAATTTTTTTACTGCAAATCATATTTAAAAATTAGCCTTTGAAGTATAGTAATCAATATACCTGCTTTCTTTGTCTACAAGAATGTTATCTATTACACCTCTTCCTTTTTTTTCTGGAAGTATAACAGGGGAATACTGAACCTCAAGGGGGTTTATATTAACAGGAATAATAGTAAAAGATTCAAGGCCTCTGGCACTTAAATTAACCCTTGCAATTATGCTAACTCTATGATTTGCTGAATTTCTTCCGGCAAAGACAAAGTCCCCTAAGCTATAAAATATTATTCCATTTTTATAAAGTTCCACCTTACCTATTCCGTGAGATTGATGTCCAAGAATACAGCTTACACCTGCGTCAATCAGCTTATGGCCAAGCTCAACTTGTTCTTTTTGAGGCACAGCAATAGGAAAATCTACAACAACCTCTTCGCCCCAGTGAATGCTCACAACAACAGTATCAACCTCATCTTTAACCCTTTTTATTGCAGAGATTATAAGCTCATCGCTACCACCAGCAGCGCCTGGACTGAAGGGGGTTGCCCATACACTTTTTGGTATTACATTATTTATAGCAAAAAAAGCAATTCTCACACCTCTGTGCCATACATAAAGAGGTCTTAAAGCCTCATCAATATTTTTCCCTATGCCAACAGGATTTATATTAACAGAGAGGAGTCTTTCTGCAGTTTCAAACATTCCCTCATCGCCACAGTCTTTAATGTGATTATTTGCAAGAGAGGCTATATTAAACCCAGCTTGTTTTAAAATATACTCGCTGCCTGCAGGAGAGGCAAAGTAAAAGACCTCGTCCTTATCTGGAAAGGCCTTGATGCTATTTTTTGTAATTGGAGCCTCTAAGTTGCAAAAGACAATGCCCTTAAATTCATTTTTTACATTTTTAAAAGGATATTTCAATGCAGCCTCTTTGCCATATTTTGAAGAGACCTTTGCCATAACCTCTTCCATAAATGCAAAGTTAAGAGCCACATCTCCAACTGCAGTAATTGTAGCTTCCTGCTTTGGCCAGTTTTTTTTAGCCTGAAGTTTCTCTTTATGAAAAAGATCTATTTTATTTGCAGAAGTTTCCCATACAGGGTCATCTATCATGTATTTAGAATAATCATATTCAATTGCACTTTTTGAAGAACAAAAGAGAGATATAAATATAAAAATGAAAAAAAGCACTCCAAAAAATTCTATTCTTCTTTTCATTGTTAACTACAAAATATTAATAATAGTTATATTAAAAAACATACTTACCTATCCCTGAAGAATAAAATCGCTCAGTTTATTTTTAGCTATAAAATCCATAAACTCCTTCTGAAACTTAAACATTATGCCACTGAATATACATTTACTAAAGGGACAGGAATCCTTAATCATTGGGCAAACATCAGGTCTCATAGGACCTTCTATTGCATTAAATATCTCAAGCAAGCTTATATCCTGTGGATTTTTTTTGAGCTTAAAACCTCCATGGGGACCTCTGTGAGAGACAACAAGATCAGTCTTAACAAGCCTTTGAAAAACCTTTGCCAGATGAGCTTCACTGGCATTAAGCCTCTCTGCAAGAGTCTTTGCTGTAAACACAGTATCACTCTCCCTGGCCATAAGTTCCATAGCATGTAGAGCAAGTGAAATAGCCTCAGAAAAATGGAAACAACCCGCCACTCTTAACCTCTCATAAATAAAAATAAAGGTTTATTCTATAGCATATCTTTTTATAATTTGCAACAATTTTAATGTATAATCCGATATAAATATAAACTTTATCTCCTGAGTTTTTCAGGCAAAACATTGTATATTGCTATCATCAGGAGATATAAGTCATTACTTTACACTAAAAACTATTTCAGGAATTATTACTAAAATAAAAAAATAATCTTGAAAAGTATTTATTTTAAAGCTATAAGAAACTTAAGTTAAAAAAGACACTTAGACATAAGGTAAACGCTATGGCAATAACAAAGGTTCAAAAAGCCACATATAATGATGAGATTAAACCTTTAAAAGCACAATCTGACGAAATTGAAAAAAAAATAAGAGAGATCACCCTTAAAAAAAAGAGCAATCCAAAACTTGAACCATATTATAACCTGGAGATTATAGCTTATTTATTTAAAACTATAGATATTTATATAAGAATGAGCAATCTTTCAGTAAATATTCTGGGCATAAAAAACAATAAGAGCCTTGATCTGGCTAAGTCCAACTTTTCCAAAATACTACAGCTGATGAAAGAAATAGTAGGAGATGACGTTGACAGAGATTCCCTTAAAGAGAATGAGGAATATCTTGAGAGAATAAACAGGTTAAATCCAAGGCATCTTTATGATCTGGCAACAAAAATAGATGACACCCTGAACAATCTCAAAAACAGCATGGGTGAAGAGTCAAAATGGAAATGGTTTTTTGTGGAATTACAGGCCAAAGTGGCAGTTATAACAAGAAATCTCATAAATTTTTCTGATATATTAAAATACCGAGATCCACGAGAAGAATTTTTTCGCACAAGGATAGAGCATCTTCGCTTTGCAAAGGACCTCCTTGAGGAGGCAGCGAAACAATATAGAACAAAATATGAATTATCCTCAAAATCCAGAGAGGATCTAAAAAAATCCATAGATATCCTTGAGGCCTTAAGAAAAATCCACATAACTATGGGAGAGGCCAATGAAGCTGAAAAACTAAAAACAATAATAGATGCAGCAAGACTTAACCTTGAAGCGGATGATAAAAAACAAAATCCAGAAGAAAAACTCAAAAAAAAGCCTAAATAACGAAAAAATATCAAAAAATCAAAAATTTTTCCTTGACGTTTAAAAAAGCTACTATTATATTATTATTAGCACTCACATAAAACGAGTGCTAATAATAAGAGGTGAGCCATGAAAAAGGTGTTTGAAAATGAAAGAATGCTGGACGAAAGAGAGTCCGCTGTTCTTAATTCAATAGTATACGAGTATATTGCCACTGGTAAGGCAGTGGGGTCCAGATCTTTTGTTCAAAAATACTCTTTTTCTCTCTCCCCTGCTACCATGAGAAACATAATGTATGACCTTGAAAGGATGGGTTACCTTATGCAACCTCATACATCTGCTGGTAGGGTCCCGACTGATAAGGGTTACAGGTATTATGTCAATTCTCTTCTGGATAGCTATGACTCAACCTTTCAGGATTTAGAAATTGAAGAAAAAATATTTCAGAGGGAGTTACAGCTTGATAAAATCTTTGAATCTGTGACTAAGATGCTCTCTGTAATATCAAATTATGCAGGGGTTATGCTCTCACCAAACCCTGATTTTACTATTCTAAAACTTATTGAGCTCATACAGCTTGAAAGCAATGAGGTTCTTGTTATCATAGTTACACGGACAGGTATGATCTTAACTAAAAAGGTGAATATTTCTGTAAGAGTTACCCAGGATGAGCTATCTGAATATTCAAAATTTCTCACAAGGGAACTCTGTGGATACTCTTTGAATCAAATCAAGGAAAATATATTTAAAGAATTGAGAGACGACAGAAGAACTTCTACAAATAAAGAGCTTGCTCTTGATATTGCCCAAATTGCTCTATCTGAAACAGGAGATGCAAAAATAAACATTGATGGAATAGAAAACCTCTTAAGGCTTCCTGAGATGGTGGAGGAGTCAAGACTTAAGAGCTTGCTCAATATAATTGAAGAAAAAAATATACTAAAAGAGATACTGGAACAATACATAGAAACAGATGGGATCAACATCCTAATCGGAGAGGAGATAGAAAACGAAAAAATCAGTGGATGTAGCCTTGTAGCCTCCTCCTACAAAATAGGTAATAAGCCTGTAGGAGCTGTGGGCGTAATAGGACCTACAAGGATGGACTATGAAAAAGTAGTCCCCCTTGTAGACTACACAGGAAAAGCAGTTACAGGGCTGCTCACAAAAATGTCAAAATAATTACTGGGAGCGGAAATGATGACAAAAGAACAGGCTAAGAAAAAAAAAGAGATGTCACATGAAGATGTGCATAATGAAGAAGTCTCAGCAGAAAATGAAAATAATAACTTGAGCAATGAAAGTAGCACCTGTGAGCCTTGTCTGGAGAGTCAAAAAGATGACTCTGCAGATTTACTTGCACAAAAGGATGCAGAGATAGAAAGGCTTGGAAAGGAGCTTGAGACTTTAAAAGATCTCCTCCAGAGAAGACAGGCGGATTTTGAGAATTATAAAAAACGAAACGCCAGAATGCAGGAGGAATACAAAAAAATAGCAATTAAAGATTTTGCACTGGATGTGCTCAACATAAATGATGATCTGCTGAGAGCCATAGATATAGCTTCTTCATTATCAGAAAGCAATTCCAATGAAGTGGGCGGTTCCCTCATTGAAGGAGTAAAGCTTACTTCTAAAAGACTCATGGAGGCAATGGGGAAATATGGCATAGAGGAGATTGAATCAGAGAATATGCCCTTTGACCCAAATTTTCATGAGGCTGTAGAGATTACAACAGATCCAGATGTAGAGATTGATACAGTTACAAAGGTTTATCAAAAGGGATTTAAGCTTGATGAATATGTAATACGAACTGCTAAGGTAAAAGTTTCAAAACCAATGCCAAAGGCTGAAACAACGGAGGAAACAAATACTGAGGCAGTTCAATAATTTAAATTAAATTTATATTGAAAAATAATCTTTAAAATAATATCTTCAATAAGGAGTAAAAACTATGAGTAAAATAATAGGAATAGATTTAGGGACAACCAACTCATGCGTTGCTGTTATGTCAGGTGGTGAGCCTATAGTTATTCAAAATTCAGAGGGACAGAGAACTACACCTTCTATAGTTGCATATACAGATAAAGGTGAAAGGCTTGTTGGTCAGGTTGCAAAGAATCAGATAATCACCAATCCAGAAAATACAATTCGCTCAGTTAAGAGATTTATGGGTAGAAGGTTTTCTGAGGTTACAAATGAAATATCAATGGTTCCATATACTGTCAAAGATGACGGTAAAGGCGGTGTAGTTATTAAAACTGTTGCTGGAGAGTTCACTCCTCAGGAAATATCTGCAAGAATTTTACAAAAGATGAAACAAACAGCAGAAGACTATCTTGGAGAAACTGTTACAAGAGCTGTTATAACAGTTCCAGCATATTTTAACGATGCTCAAAGACAGGCAACAAAGGATGCAGGTAAAATTGCAGGTCTTGAGGTTGAGCGAATTATAAATGAGCCAACTGCTGCTGCTCTTGCATACGGCCTTGATAAAGGCAAACAAAACCAAAAGATTGCAGTATATGACCTCGGCGGAGGAACATTCGATATATCCATACTTGAATTGGGAGATGGAGTTTTTGAAGTTAAATCTACCAATGGTAATACTCACCTCGGTGGTGATGACTTTGACCAGAGGATAATGGAGTGGCTTATAGCTGAATTCAAGAAACAAACCGGAATAGATGTATCAAAAGACAAAATGGCTCTGCAGAGATTAAAAGAGGCTGCAGAAAAAGCAAAAATTGAGCTCTCTGCAAAGATGCAGACAGAGATAAACATACCATTCCTTACTGCGGATCAAAGCGGTCCAAAGCACCTTGTTACAACTCTCACAAGGGCAAAATTTGAACAGCTAATTGAAGACCTTGTTGAGTCTACAAAAATACCATGTCTGAAGGCCCTTGAGGATGCAGGACTTACCCCAGGTGATATAGACGAGGTAATACTTGTTGGTGGTTCCACAAGAATCCCAATGGTGCAGGATCTTGTTAAGCGTATTTTTGGAAAGGATCCACACAAAGGCGTTAACCCAGATGAGGTTGTTGCTATTGGTGCAGCAATTCAGGGAGGAGTTCTTGCAGGAGATGTTCACGATGTGCTCCTGTTGGACGTTACTCCTCTATCCCTTGGTATAGAAACTCTTGGCGGTGTAATGACAAGGCTTATAGAGAGGAATACCACTATACCTGCAAGAAAGAGCCAGATATTCTCTACTGCAACAGATAATCAAACAGCGGTTTCTATTCATGTTTTACAGGGAGAAAGAGAGCTGGCTTCACAAAACAGGACTCTCGGCAGATTTGAGCTTACAGATATTCCTCCTGCACCACGTGGAGTTCCTCAAATAGAGGTTACCTTTGACATAGACGCAAATGGTATTGTTCATGTATCTGCAAAGGATCTTGGAACTGGCAAAGAGCAAAAAATACGAATTGAATCTTCCAGTGGACTTTCTGAGGCTGATATAGAAAAAATGATTAAAGATGCGGAGCTCCATGCAGAAGAAGACAGAAAGATGAAGGCTCTTATTGAAGCAAGGAATGAATCCGACTCTCTCATATACTCAGTAGAAAAAATGATGAGAGAGCATGAAGCTAAGCTTGACGCAGGAGAAAAGGACAGAATAAATTCTGCAATATCAAAGCTTAAAACTGCTATGGAGGGAAATAACATAGAAGCTATAAAGCAGGCTAAATCAGAACTTGAACAGGCTTCTCATGGTTTTGCCTCAAGGATATATCAGGATGCAGCAAATCAACAACAGACATCAGAAGGTAGCACAAAGACCTCCTCTGAGTCTGGAGAGAAGGTATATGATGCAGAGGTAGTTGACTGATAAAAGTCCAGCTATCCTTTATAGCCGGCCCTTTGTGGCCGGATAAAAATCTGAGCCTAAAAGAAAAAAGAGGCACAACTTGGCAAAGAGAGATTATTACGAAATATTGGGAGTACCCAGAACAGCAACAGAGCAGGAGATAAAGCAGGCTTATAGAAAGCTGGCTTTAAAGTATCATCCTGACAAAAATAAGACTGACCCTGATGCCGAAGAAAAGTTCAAAGAGGCAACAGAGGCTTATGAGGTTTTGCGAGATCCCAAAAAGCGAGCCTCTTATGATAAATTCGGCCACGAGGGAGTCCAGGGCTTTGAAGGCTTTGGCCGTGGTGCCTATACAGACTTTGCAGACATTTTTGGGGACCTTGACCTTGGTGATATATTTGAAGGATTCTTTGGAACATCCTTTGGCACAAGGGGAAGAGCCAGAAGGCAAAAGAGAGGAGCAGATCTCCAATACGATCTCTCAATAACTCTGGAAGAAGCAGCCACTGGCAAAGAGGCACATCTTGAGATACCAAGGAATGAAGCCTGCGAGGCCTGCGATGGCACTGGTTCTGCTTCAAAGAGTCAGCCAACAACCTGCCCTACATGTAACGGAATAGGACAGATCAGGCAGACTCAGGGATTCTTCTCTATATCGCAAACCTGTCCACGATGCAGAGGAGAAGGCAAGATTATAACATCTCCATGTAAGGTGTGTAATGGCACAGGGCTTACAAAGAAAAAACGAAATATTACTGTTAAGATACCTGCAGGAGTGGAATCTGGTTCAAGGCTTAAAATAACAGGCGAAGGAGAACAGGCTCCTGCTGGCGGAATTGCTGGAGATTTATATGTAGTGATTCATGTTAAAAAACATGATGTATTCGATAGACACGGCAATGATCTACTCTGTGTCATAGATGTTCCTTTTACAACAGTATGCCTTGGAGGAGAGGTGGAAGTGCCAACTATTACAGGAACAAAGGTAAAAATGAAAATTCCTGCAGGGACAGAAAATGGGCAAATGTTCCGACTTAAAGGTCACGGAATTCCCTATCTTGGTTCCTATGGCAAAGGAGATCAGCTGGTAAAAATAAATATAGCTGTGCCAAAAAAACTCTCATCAAGGCAAAAGGAATTGCTAAAGGAATTTGCTAAGCTTTCTGGAGATAATTCATCTTTTACTGATTTTTACTAAAATTTTACAGTAATTCCTTTTTATAAAAAGGGTGGGCAAGATGCCCGCCTTTTTTATTTTTAACTGATAAGTTGCAAAAATAATTCATATCTAATTTTTTTTAAATTTATTGTTGTGGGTAACAAGTTTTATTATTGCATTTATAAAATAGACATAAATCAATGTAATTTATCAATTGCTCTGTAGTAATTATCACGATTTAAGCCCCCCACTCAGGCTTGATCAAAAATAATTACTTAAAATTTTACTAAATTTCTGGAGAAATGTATGCTACCTGTTATTGATTACGGTTCTATTGCTATAGTGATTCCAAAGATTACTGCTGTGGGAGTAACCCAGGACGAAAACAATAAATATTGCCTTGAGGTATTCCTATCTGGAACAGATGCCCCCATACTAATAGCCTTTGATTCTGAAGAAGAAGCAGAAGAAGAAAAAAAAGAACTGGTTGCAATAATAGCCCAATATTATTATATATCAGAATTTGGTCCTGATTTTGATATAAAAGATATCCTCAGGAGCCTGAGGGATTCCAATAGCGACGATGATGATGACGATGACAATAAAAAAGAACATTGATTAAATTTTAAAAAATCTGGAGAAATGCAATGATAAAGAATGATTTTGAACTCCTTGTGAGAGGAACTGAAGAGATAATACCTATTGAGGAATTTAAAAAAAAGCTGGAAAAATCAGAAAAAGAAAACAAGCCCTTAACAATAAAAGCTGGTTTTGATCCTACAGCACCGGATATTCATCTTGGCCATACAGTTCTCCTGAGAAAGATGAGACACTTTCAGCAGATGGGGCATAGAGTTATATTCCTAATAGGCGATTTTACAGGCATGATTGGAGACCCCTCTGGAAAATCAGAAACAAGAAAGAGGTTATCACGGGAAGAGGTTCTGGAAAACGCAGAAACCTACAAAAAACAGGTTTTCAAAATTTTAGATCCTGAAAAAACTATCGTGGACTTTAACTCAAGATGGTGTAGCCCAATGACCTTTGCTGATGTTCTTGATCTTACATCAAGATATACTGTGGCAAGGATGCTTGAAAGAGATGACTTTGCAAATAGATATAAATCAGGCAAACCCATATCCATCCTTGAGTTTATGTATCCACTCGTTCAGGGATATGACTCTGTAGCTCTTAAGGCAGATGTAGAGCTTGGGGGAACAGATCAAAAATTCAACCTTCTTGTAGGGAGAGATCTTCAAAAGGAATATGGCCAGGAGCCACAGATTATCATGACTCTTCCCCTTCTTGTTGGCCTTGATGGGGTTCAAAAAATGAGCAAATCACTTAACAATTATATAGGAATAAATGAACATCCACGGGATATCTTTGGCAAAACAATGTCCATATCAGATGACATTATGTTTAGATACTATGAGCTTGTAACAGATGTTCCAATGGATGAGGTAAAAAGGCTTGAGCAGGGAATGAAAGATGGCACCATACATCCAAGAGACATAAAGGTAAGACTTGCCAAAGAGATATGCGCCCAGTTCTATGATCAAAAAACTGCTGATGATGCTGAGGCGGAATTCAACAGGATATTTGTTCAAAAGGACATACCTGATGAAATGCCAGAGATTGAAATATCAAAGGAAGAGCTTAAAGATGGCAAAATCTGGATTGTAAAACTCATAACTCTTGCAGGCTTTGCTGAAAGCAATGGAGAGGCAAGAAGGTTAGTTACTGGAGGAGGAGTTTACTTTGACAGCGAAAAAATAGCAGATCCAGACACAGAGTTGCAGGCCAGAGATGGGATTCTCAAAGTGGGCAAAAGAAAATTTGCAAAAATTGTATTTAAAGTGAATTAAAAGTGTAACCTTAACAGGATAACCATGTCCACTATAAATGACATTGAAATAGTAAACAGAGTTCTGGAGGGAGATAGAGACGCCTTTGCAGAGATAATAAAGAAATACCAGAATATGGTATTTAGATATGTTTATTATCAATGCGGTAATTATGATGAGGCTATGGATATTACTCAGGATATTTTTATAACAGTGCTGGAGGCGCTTGATTCTTTTAGGCAGGAATCAAAATTCTCTACATGGTTATATAGTATAATGGTTAACCATTGTAAAAATTACAAAAAGAAAAACAGCAGATTCAGCATGGTGCCATTAAAGATAACCAGAGGTGAGGATGAGGTGGATATTCAACTTCACGATACAAGAGAAAATCCAGAGGCCAAGATAATAACAGAGGATTCTCTGAAAATAATCAAAGAGGAGATAGAAAAGCTCCCGGATGATTTCAGAGAAATTCTCACTTTAAGGGACATTGAGGGGTTGTCTTACAACGAGATATCAGACATCCTTGGGATAAACCTCTCCAATGTGAAGGTTCGCATTCATAGGGGAAGAGAATATTTAAAAAACAGACTACATGCCAGAGGTTTAGTATGACTTCAAAACATCTTACTACAGAGCAGCTTTCGGATTTTATAGACGAAATTCTCTCTGAGGAAGAGAAGATATTTGTTCTTGAGCACATCAAAAGTTGTGAAATATGCAGATGTGAGCTATATGCATTGCAGAGATGCATTTCTTTGCTATCGCAACTACACAATGAGTGCTTTGAATTTCCTGACTTATGCGAAAAAACTCTCTCTATATGCAAAGCCCGTCACAGAAGGAAAATGTATATAAAATCTATACCAGCAATAGCTGCCTCTATGATGATAATAGCAACAGCCACTGCCGTTAAAAGCGGATTTGATCCACAAAACAGAGCATACGTTCAAACGCTATCTGCTCAAAATGATGTGCAGAGCATAATAAATGCCATTAGAGACTCTAAGGGAAGAATTGTAAACATTACCTCAAATTATATAGATGGCGAAATAGATCACAGATATCTTGAAACCATAAAATCATTCATGGAATCTCAAAAGATCAAGCATGAAATTATACAAATGGAATATGCAATTCAAGGAAATTCAGGAAGGCTCACTAATACAAGCCTTAGTGGGAGTAATTACAATGAAAAATTAGTGCAGCTATACAGAAATAAAGATAGAGATAAAATCATGATTCGCTTTTTTAAATAAAAAAGGAATATCTAAACATGATATAGCTCTTTGTAATATTGGATAAAACTCTCTGTATCAAATAAGGCTCCACCACAAACTCCTCTTGAGCTATAGAGAGATGCTCTATGAGTCATTTCATCATAGTCAGCCTGAGCATCTTCTATATGAATAACGTCATATCCCCTATCTGAGGCATCCCTTGCTGTTGTTTCAACACACTGGCTTGTTGCAAGACCAGTGAATATGAGAGAAGAAATTCCCAGAGACTTCAATCTGATATCTATATCCGTTGAGGAAAAAGGACTGAAAGTGGTTTTGTTTACAACAATATCACCTTTGCAAGGGGCAATTTGGGGAATAACATCTGCCTCTTCTTCATGACATAAAGGATAGACCCCATCATAGCCATTCCTTTTGCCTTCAAGATAAGAATTCAAAAAAAATCTGTGGAGATCGCTTCTATCTGGCTTTTCTCCGCAGAGTCTTAAGTATATTACAGGAAGATTATTATTTCTCCAGAAATCTATTAATTTTTGTATATTAGGGATAACTACTTTTTGAGATCTGTCCCTTATATAGCTCAAAGATCCTGGATATAAAAAATTAAAATACCTGCTATAGGCAGAATCATCTTCCAGATAATATCGCTGCATATCAACAATAACAAGAGCTGAACTTGAATGCAAATAATCCATAAAATCAAATATCCCTTAATTAAATATAAATCTTTATTCTTTTTGAGTCAATATTTTTTATTATAGAGTAAAATAGTTGCATTATAAATAGTTATACTTTAAGATAAATTCATAAATACAAAATCAAAGGGTCATTTATGCTTTATTATATAAACACGATATCACCTGCTGTCTGTGTTATAGTGCTCATATTTACAGCCTTTTATGTTTTGATAAAAAATAGAGGTGGACAGTCTCCTGTATACTATTTCTGGTATAACATTTCTGGTGCAATGATAATGCTTTCCATATTCCTCACCTATTACTTTTACGATTCAAAATACACTCTTTTATTTGCCAGAATGAGTCAGGCCTCAACTATTATATTTTCTGCAGCCTTTTTTAACCTCTCACTTACATATCCAGAGAAACAAAAAAAGATTAAATGGTATATCACAACTATAGCAGCAATGCCAGCTATTCTAATTGCAGCTTTAATTCTCAAGACTGACTACTCCATATCTGCAGTTAGATTTGAAAACCTTACGCCTATAAGGACTTATGGATTTTTATACTACATATATGCTTCACTATCTTTTTTATACTTTCTTGCAAGCATGTTTGTATTTATTTATAATTATGTAAAAACTAAAGTTGAAACATTCAGGCTTCAAATCAGGTATGTGATCTTTGCCACATCCATTTTTATAATCTTCACATATACTGGCTCCATATTTTTACCACTATTTTACAATAACTACACCTTCTATGTTATAGCACCAACTCTTACGTCAATTGCAACAACAGTAACACTCTTTTACTCAATTATAGCATACAACCTGATGAATATCAGAACTGCAATTTTTCTTACAATGCGCTACTTTGCATTGACTTCTGTATTTTTCGCACCTGTCATTGCAGCTATTTTTGCAAGTGACTTTATCTCTGATAGATATAAAATTTATCCAGAAATAACCTCCATGGTAATAGCAGCAGTATTTTTGACATTAACAATTATTTTACAAAGGTGGATAAATAGAACATATAGAAGAGGATCTTATAATATAGAGGAATTGACAAACAAATATATCAAAAAAGCAGAAAAACTTAAAACAATTAATGAACTCATAGAAACCAGCGCTACCTACCTCTATAAAGAATTATCTCTTGCACGAGTAATATTTTTTCTCTACGATGAAGAGGATAGAAACTTTAAAATATTTTTTGATACATCAAAAGAGAAAAACTCGCCATACATAATAGAACGATACTCACCTCTTGTTAAATGGTTTGCACGAAACCAACAGATTCTCACAGAGGATAGAATATATAGAGATGATGAATACTTTAAATCCATACGTGATGAGATTGCAGAATTTATAAACAAATACGATATTGGATTTATTATGCCTATTTATTACGAAAACCGACTACTTGGCATGCTTTGTCCAGGCAAGAGAGTCAATGGTAAAAATCTTCCTGTGGAAGAGATTTTGTCACTGGAGGACTTTAGAACCCGATTAAATGATTTTTTGATTGCAGTCATGGCCTACGACAAAGCGAAAAAAGATAAATTCATATCAAGGAGTCTTGAGCTTTCATCTAATATTCTTGATAGTGCTATAATTAAAAGTGTGCCAAATATATCAGGTCTCAGGGTATCTTTTATGTATGCTCCAAGATATCAGAGAGGTTGCGACTATCTGGACTTTCTTCATCCCACAGAAAATACTCTGGCAATGCTTTGCACCGATGTTTCTGGTATAGGCATTCATAATGCTTTATACTCTGTGATTTTTAGATCTGTTTTTCACTCCTGCATAAATGAAGCAGCATCACCTTATGCCATGATGAAGCGTATAAACCTTGTAATACATGAATACACAAAAGGAGCTGGAGAATTGGTTACAGCCTTTTACTGTTTTATAGACATAAAGAATAAGCGAATATACTATTCCAATGCAGGATTCCCCCCAATGGATGTATACAGAATTGACAAAAACGATTTTGATACTCTTGATACAGAGGGGTCTCCACTGGGATATGATCCAATGTCAGAATATGGAGAGGCAACCTCTGAGTTTAAATCTGGTGATATATGTGTCCTTTATTCAAAATCAATAATAAATTCAAAAAATAGTGCTGGAGAAAACTTTGGCCTTTTGAGGCTAAGGAACCTGGTGAAAGAAAATAAGGCAAAAAATCCAGCAGACATTATAAAAAATATCAAAGATTCATACGAAAGATTTATGGGGATTTCTCTGCCAACATCTGATTTGACTCTTGTTGTCACAAAAATACAATAGAAAACGATATAATACAGCCATCTGCATAAAAATTCAACAATCACCCAGCCAGAGTTATGTCTCAAGTTCCAAAAACCCCTATCCCATAACTTATAACAGTAGCAAAAACCTGTTACTTCAAATATGGAACCTTTTTGCTAATGATTTTTCAATATACCTTATTCCATGATAGAGATTAAAAAATTAACATTGAAAATTTTTTTAAAAAAAATATATTTTTTTTACTTTTTTTTTGACTTTTGAACCATATTTTAGTATGTTTTTGTCAGACAAAAGCTGATTCCCTGTAGGAATAATTATAGGAGGAACTTAAATGGCTAAAGAAAAACAAAAAGCCTATATACCTGAGCTTACAGATGAAATATCTCTCTGCAATGAACTCTATTCAAAATGTTGCAATGATGAGCTCAGAGAAATGGATAAACATGAGATCATAGTGAAAATATGTGAAACCTTAGGCTCTTCACCTGAATGTCTTGCAAAGGCAGAAACTATTTTCAATTTAATAAAATATGACATAACCAGATATGTTTTACATCATGAGTATTGTCCAGAAACAAGAAATGAGGTTAAACCAAAATTTCTGCTGTGGCTGGATGGTAAAGCAGAACCAAAAAAAGCTGAAGAGTTTTCAAAATTCATGGATAAATATCTCAAGTAATTAAAGCTGTGAAAAAACTTCTGCTTCACACCTGCTGTGCCCCTTGTATGGCCTATGTCTATGAGGTGCTACAAGAGAATTATGAGGTAACTGCTTTTTTTTACAATCCAAACATTATGCCCCAGGAAGAGTATATTGTGAGGCTTAACGAGCTTACCTCATACAGCAAAACTCGGGGGTTCCCCTTGCTCATTGAGGAGCCAGATGTAAAAAAATGGGTCTCCCTGGTAAAGGACTACAAATTTATGGGTGAAAGATCACAGCGCTGCTGGATTTGCTACGAAATGAGGCTTGAAAAGACATTCCAGAAGGCTAAGGAATTAAAATTTGATATAGTTGCAACATCTCTCTCCATAAGCCCCCACAAAGATGCATCAAAAATAAACGAGGCAGGCGATAGACTATCGCAAAAATATGGTGTGGCTTTCCTTATTGCAGATTTCAAAAAAAATGATGGTGTGCGCAAATCAATTGAGCTCTCAAAAAAGAATAGTTTTTACAGGCAAAACTACTGTGGTTGCATTTACTCAAAATTGGAAAAAAATAAAGATAGCGGCTGGTCAAGGAAATCTCTTGAATACAGACTCTCTCAGGCTCAAATAAATAGCAGCACAATGCAGCTTGAATTTACAGACACAATTGATTTGCACCACTTTCATCCTGCAGATACAGAACTCATTATTGATCATTTCCTAAGAAACGCTGTGGAAAAAAAATACAAAGTTGTAAAGATAATCCACGGTAAAGGTAAATCAGTCAAAAAGCGCAATCTCTATAAAATTCTAAAAGTTAGACCTGAGGTGGTTTTGTTTCGCGATGATAGTGATAACTGGGGAGCAACTATTGTTGAGATTTTTCTACCTAAGTAACATTCCTTTAAAGAGGTCTACAGAATAATTACCCTCAGACCTCATGATAATTTTATTGTAAATATAACATTTAGATTCAAAAGCAACCACACTCTCACTTATAGTCCCTATAAGTGGCTCTTTTCCATTGTGAACAAAGGGATTTCCCAGTAGAAAAGTTATTGCGTGCTATTTTTTTATAAGTTCTGAACATTTGCCACCTTAAAATAACATAGTCGTTACAATTTATCTTTATATTCTGGAAAAGTTATTTTAAAAAATACTGAAAAAGTCCCACAAGAAGGCCGCTTACTGCAATTAGTTGAGTAATCATAAGCCCTACAAGCCATCTTATGGCAGAGACATTGTTACTGTGAATCGCAATTGTAAGATCAGAGCGAGCCTGCGCTACATCACCTCTAACTTTTTCTATTTCAATCGTTAAATCTGAGCGCACTTTTTCTATCTCCCTGATTAACTTTAATTCAGTTTCTTTTATCTCATTTCTGACCTTTTCTATCTCCTTAACTAACTTTAATTCAGTTTCCTTTATCTCGTTCCTGACCTTTTCTATTTCAATTGATAAATCCGATCTAACCTTTTCTATCTCCTTGACTAACTTTAATTCAGTTTCCTTTATCTCGTTCCTGACCTTTTCTATCTCCTTAACTAACTTTAATTCAGTTTGTTTTATCTCATTCCTGACCTTTTCCATTTCTATGGCAAAGTTTGCTCTGTTTTGCTCTATCTCCTTTATGAGTGTTAACTCTGTCCTGGTTAAATCATGGGATGTCACTATATCCACATCGCTCATGCCAATCTCTATTCTCTCTATAACATCTGCCAGAACTCTTGCCTTGTTCTCATCTTCCTTAAAAGCTTCGTAGACTTTTGCAGCAAGGGTCATCATCTTTTAATCTCCTCTTTTGCCATTTACAAAATGGACGAAAGTTTTTATAATTTTGAAAAAATTTTTTCAAAAAAGTTTAAATTTTATTCATCTTAAAAAACTCTTTATAAGTTATATAAATATGTAAGTTTTGTCAAGAAACAAACATGAGATTTCCTCATCGCCGGGATCACAAGTAGCAGAGGGAAAACTCCTCTGGAGGACATAAAAGAAAACACTCCTCAAGATGAAGAGCAAGGTTAACCACGGAGCACACAGAGAGTGGAACTAAAGTCTCTCCCAATCAAAGCTTACTATGTTT
>MWCI01000036.1 GCA_002069965.1 Spirochaetes bacterium ADurb.Bin218
ATTACTCTTTTCCCATTCCCAGAAGTGATTTTTACCAGGAGGGAAAGGATCATAGGCAATGACATCTGCTCCAAGTATGCTTAAACATCTTGCCCAATATCCACTGCCAGCACCTATCTCAACAATAGGTGAAAAGGAGGCAACTTTGGAAAGCACTTCATAATATGGTATGGTAAAGCTATATTCAGAAACAAAATCAAAGCGTAAATTACAGAGAAGTTTACTAAGCTCTTCTTCTGGCAGATGACTGTTGTTATGGATTAGCTTTTGGATCTTTTTAAGATATGGGTTGTCCATAGATAGATCATCCCGAGAGAGTTTGTAGTAGATTATGTTCTTTGTAAGTTTCATTTTGTTTCCAACAACCGGTAGTATCGCTTTACATTATACATTTTTAGAAATTATTAGCAGTGGATATTTGTCAAAAAATATTTTTTTAGGGATTTTATTTTACAGATTTTAAACAATATACTTATAAAAAATAAATTTTATAATTGTTTCTGTTAGCTAAACAAAAGGTGGATCTTAAGTTATGAGAGCTAACAGAGTTTTTGTCTTACTAAAGTCATTCTTTAGTCCTTCAAGGAGTGAGGCCTATATTTTAATAAGGGTTGGCCTTTCGAGTTTTTTTGCCATATTCATTCTCAATTCAATAATCGCGATATATTCAATTTTTGGGATATCATCACAGCTCTCAGAAAACATAGCAGGAGTCTCTATGGCGAGAAATGCCCAGGTGGTGCTTCAGGAACAGGTTATGGCATGGCAAAACATTCTATTTACCGGAAATAAATTCACTGAGTTTCAGAGCAACTACCATAAATTTTCCAAAAAGAGCGATGAGGTTCAGGATTTTCTCTTTAATCTTAGACTTCAGTATTCTGACGATAATAATATCTCGGAGCAATTGTTAAGATTATCAATTCTGCATAAGGAAATGACATCCATTCTATCCCGTCATATATCAGAGATGGAAGAGAATAATTTTTCCAATACCTATATGAAGGCTATACTCACTAAGGGGATGGAGAGTAATGTATTGGATGCTCTGAATGATATGGTGGTTAAGATTGAAGAGTTTAGTCACAAAAATAGTATACATCTCATGATGCGATATATGCTATTTTCATTTTCTATATCACTTTTCTTTTTAGCCTTTGTTATAATTTATGGAAAAGAAATAGGAAGGCGGCTTATTAAGACAAATGCTATTTTAGAGACACTGGTTCAGGAAAGAACAAAAGAGTATGTAGAGGCAAATCTCTCTCTCCAAAATGAGATCAAAGAACATAAACTGACTCAGGAAAAGTTATTGTCCTCAAAATTAGAGGTTGAAGAAAAGAATAAACTTCTGTCAATATCTGAAAGAAAATATAGGCACATAGTAGAAGGGACAAGTGAGATAATATTTACTCTCGATGAAAACTGGTTTTTTAAAAGTGCAAATGATGCAATCAAAACAGAACTCAAGATTAATCCCGATTATCTATCATCCTATTGTTTTGTTGATTTGATTTGTGATGAAATTACAGATACAGCATTAATGAGAAAGATATTAATAGAAAAGCTGGAGGAAGCAAAAAGGGAAAAGAAAATTTTGAAATTCAATGCTTTACTTAAAACACCAAATTTAATAGAGCCTGTGGAATATAAGATAAAGATTGAATTCATAGAGATCGAAGGCGAAAGTGAAATTATAGGTAAGGCAAGTAAAGTTTCAGATAGCAAGTTTCTTGATGCCTTTATTAGTGAAAAGTGTGAATATATGATTCGCAATCTGCTTTTTGAGGCTGATTCCATTTCTCATAGAATTACGGATAATCTGCAGAAGTATATGGATAAGAGTGAGGTTAACCTTATAAGAATTGGTTTAAGAGAGATTATCATAAATTCCATAGAACATGGAAATTTAAATATTACCTTTGAAGAAAAGTCAGAGGCAATTATGAATGATAGATATTTTTCTTTCCTTAATCAAAGACAAAATCATCCAGAATACAAAGACAGACGTGTTCGCATAGAGTATCTTATCTCTCCAACAAAGGCCGTTTATAAGATTACAGATCAGGGAAAGGGATTTAATCATAAAAAGTATATGAATAATGAACTTTTAAAAGACAATCTTGCCCATGGCAGAGGTATTGCCATGGTAAGAAATATCTTTGATGAGGTGAGATATAATTTTAGAGGGAACCAGGTCTTGCTTGTAAAGTATTTAGGTGATGATGATTTGAAACAGGTAAATGATATATCTGATTCCATTCAAGAGGAGCAAGTCAATGCTGAGGTCAGTTGAAAAGGAAATATCTAAGGGTGAGGTAATTGCCAGGAGATGTTCATCTTTTTTTTATATCTCAGATAAAATTACTATTGGTGAGGCTGCTGAGCTTTTTCTGGATAATAGTCATATTGATGTTTTGGGCGTCACAGATGAGGATCGCCTTGTAAAGGGTATTGTTCTCCGTAACGATCTATTTTCTCTCATAGGGCAGAAGTTTGGCAGAGAGCTTTATCTCAACAGAAATATAAGTGAGGTATTGAAAGAGGCTCCGTTGATTTATTACAGGAGGAATACATTTTCTGTTATAGAAGAAATTTCCAGCGAGCTTAATTCACCTGTGAATAGATATTATGTACTGGTAGATGATAAAAATAGATTTTGTGGCATAACCTCAAGCCGCGATCTGGTATTTTTTTTGTCCGATATGATGAGGCGGGAGATCAAAATGACTCAAAGCATTCATTCCTCGCTGGTAGTAAAAGCTATTAGAGAGGAAAGTTCAAGTTTTCAGATTTTTGGAGCTGTTATGCCTGCTGGAGATATAGGGGGGGATTTTCAATATTGTAGATGTATAAATAATGAACGATGGTTTTTTTCTCTTTGTGATGTAAGCGGAAAAGGGTTAAATGCTGGGATGATTGCTGGAGCTGTTAGTGGGATGTATGCTGTTTATGATTTTTCAAAGGGACTATCTGATATACTTAAAAGGATTAATTCACATATCTACGATTTATTTGGTGGCGAAATATTTCTTACTGGAATTTTTTTTGAAGTAGATGAGCTTGATTTTAAGATAAGGCTTTTTGATATGGGGCATTCTTTTTTATATATACTCAGGGATGGCAGATTATATGCTCCTTCTACATCAAAAGAAAATATGCCCCTTGGAGTTTTACCTGAGATTGAACCGGAAGAGGTTTTGATCAAAATTAAAAGTGGTGATATGATTATTGCATTTAGTGATGGCTTAATTGAACAGACAAATATATCAGGAGAGCCCTTTGGTCAGCAGAGAGTTCTCTCTTTTGTATCTCGATATAGAAATACTCCTCCTGAAAAAATATGGAAACTTATTCATTCAGATTTTGAATCATGGAGAATGGGGAATTCTCAGTCTGATGATGTTTCTATGCTAATTATGAAAATTAAATAGATGATATTAACAAAATTTTTATATAAAATTAACATAACTTTATGATTTAAAAATCATTAAAAATTAAAAATAACCTGCTGATTCAAAAAAGTTGAAACAGCTATAAATTCTATGAAGAGGCAGGTTTATGCAAAAATTTTGGCTCTCCTTAAGACTGCGAAGCAAGATAATGATTCTTGGAATTTCTTCTCTACTGCTCTTTGTGACTATTACACTGGTATATTTTATCCCTTCAATCAGGGATGCTGCAATTGAAAAGAAGAGGGAAGGCTTAAAAGATAATGTCCAGATGGCAGTAAACCTTTTTGAAGCACTCAAATTTGAAGAAGAAAATGGTAGAATTAGCCCTGATGAGGCTTTGTTTAAAGGCATATATTACACAGGCAAATTCCGATTTGGAAAGGACAAAATGAGCACTGTCTGGATAATTAATGGGGATGGTGGTATATGCTCAATGCCCTTTAGAGAGGATCTTGTTGGCAAAAATATATCAATTTTTGATAAAGATTCAAGGGAGAATATTTATAGAGCGATGATAGAGCTTTCCAGAACAAAGGGGGAAGCCTTTTTTGAATATCGCACTCAGTATAAGTCAGAGGTTACCAAAGTCGTTCCTGTGATTTCTTATGTAATTTATTATAAACCCTATGATATAATAATAGGTTCAACAATATATATAGAGGATATTCGCAGTGAGATTGCGACTCTTTATATTAAGGTCATTGCAGTTACCATTTTTCTATCTCTTGTCTTTATAGCAATTCTCTTCCTTGCCTCGGGGCGCATAGTCAGGCCTGTAAAAAAGATAATAGAGGGAATCTCCAATGGTAATCTCAATACAGTTTTGACTACAGAATTGAGAGATGAGATAGGTGAATTAGTTGATAAATTTAACCTCTTTGTTTCAAACATTAGAGGGGTTGTTCTTGAGATTAAAGAAACAACCGATAAATTAGCTACATCCTCAGAAGAGCTCTCTGCATTATCGTCAAATTTTGCAATTCAGTCTGAAGAGCAAAACAGGTATTCTGCAGAGGTGAGTCGCACGGTGGGTGAAATAACTCATGAGGTCGAACTTATTGCCATGCAGATTGATAGGGAATTTGAAAAGATGAATAATCTTATAAGAATATTAAGCACCCTTTCTGATTTAATTGATAACCTTGAGGGAAGCGCTCAAAAGGCTCTTGATACAATAAGCAAAATATCCATTGACGCAATGAGTGGGGAAAATTCATTAAAGCTAATGCTTGATAGTATTGTCCATATAGAGAAACGTTCAGAAAGCATGAATGAGATAGTTGATATGATAAACAGCATATCTGATAATATCAATTTGCTTTCACTCAATGCCTCAATAGAAGCTGCCCGAGCTGGGAATGCTGGACGAGGCTTTGCTGTGGTTGCTGAAGAGATCTCAAAACTTGCTGACGCTACATCAAGCAGTATATCCAGAATAAGTAGCATAATAACAGATAATCATAATGAACTAAAGGATGGATTTGCCCATATCCAGACTACTGTCAATATAATTGAAAGCATACTTGAGGGATTTTCTGGAATAAAGCTCTGGATAGAAAGCTTTTCTTTACAGATTAAAGAACAAATCGGGACAAAGGAAAGCATAGAAAATGAAGTGCGAGAAATAAGAGATATGTCTGACATGATTAGAAAAACAATAAGAGAACAAAAGGCCTCAGTGCTTGAAATTAATAAGCTTATGGCAAACATAAATGAAGGGACAGAGTCAATAAGCTCTGGCTCTGAGGAACTTGCCACTGGAGCTGGAGAGGTAACAGCAGTTGCAGAAAGCCTTAGAGAGAAGGTGAGTATTTTTAAATTATAAAAATGGAACTGCCTCTAACTTGTAGCTCCCACATAATTTCTATTTAAAGCTCGCCTATTTTCATTATCACTGTTGCTTCATAAGGAGCAAGTGTGAGAGAGAGATTTGTGAGATGCTCACGATTTGATCTATGGGTAGAAAGCATTACCCTCCATTGACCTCTTTCATTTATGTGAATCTTTTTTTCTTTTTTTGAGAAATTGAGTGCAATAAAAAATTTTTCATCTTCGTAAAATCTGAAATATGCAAGAGATCCGTTAAAGCCTTTTATGGCAGCAGAAATTTCACCAACAGCAAGGGCTTTATGTTTTTTTCTGAGATGGATCAGGTTTCTGTAGAGATTTAAAATGGAGTAGCGATCTTTCATCTGAGATTTAACATTAATTTTTTTATAGTTGCTATCAACAGGAAGCCATGGTCTTGTCTCAGAAAAGCCAGCATTCTCTTTAGAATTCCACAGCATTGGAGTTCTGGAACAATCTCTACCTGAATATACAGGCCAGTATCTTTTCCCGAGGGGATCAACTATTTCACTTCGTCTTAATCTGGTATTTGTCATCCCAAGCTCTTCTCCATAATATATGAATGGAGTCCCTTTTATAGTGAGTAAAAATACTGCAGCTACTCTCGCCCTTTTTTCTGAGTCACTTCCCCCAAGAAATCTTGTTCTGCTTCGTGGTTGATCGTGATTTGACAAAACATTACATGGCCATCCCTCTGGAGGAAGTGCTTTATACCATTTCTTAATACAAGTATAAAATTGTCTTGCACTCCATAATCTATACATAATAGAAAAATCAAAGGCCATATGCAGTTCATCGTGGCCGTTACCAAGGAATGAAGCAGACAGTTCAGGATCTCCTGGGGGCAAAGTAAAGACTTCTCCAACAGTCATTCTGTTGTCATACTCATCAATAACCTTGCGAAGTTCTTTGAGATATTGATGAACCTCCGGTCTGTTTCGATCATATTTATGTCTTTCTGGATTAAGAGGCCTGATTGTCCATGGATTATCTCTGAATTTTTCATCCTTAACGAACCAGTTAACAACGTCAAGTCTAAAGCCAGCAACTCCTTTATCAAGCCAGAATCTCATCATTTTATAAATTGCATTGCGCATATCACTGTTTCGCCAGTTTAGATCTGGCTGTTCCTTTAAGAAGGAGTGGAGATAGTATTCACCTGTTTCGATATCAAGCTCCCATGCACTTCCCCCAAAAGCGGATTTCCAGTTGTTTGGAGGAGCCCCATTTTTTCCTTTGCGCCATATATACCAGTTTCGTTTATCGTTATCAGGGGATGAACGTGACTTGATAAACCATTTATGCAGGTGAGAGGTGTGATTTACTACCAGATCCATTATTATCTTTATATTCCGTTTATGAGCTTCTTCTATAAGTCTGTCAAAGTCTTCCATTGTTCCGTATGAGGGATCTATATCATAATAATCAGATATATCATAACCAAAATCATACATTGGAGATTTGTTTATAGGAGAAAGCCAGATTGCCTCAATACCAAGCCACTGTAGATAATCTAATTTTTGAATTATGCCATTGATATCTCCTATGCCATCGTTGTTACTGTCAAAGAAGCTTCGGGGATATATCTGATATATTACGCCACTTTGCCACCATTTATAGTCTTTCATTATAAAAGACCTGTATCCTTTAATAATTTTTCTATTATGTTTGTTGCAGTAAAATCCTTTGAACGCAAAAGCGCAGATTGACTCATCTCTGTTCTTTTGTTTTTAAGGAAGAAGTTTGTTATCACCTCTGCCATTTTTTCTCTTGTATTGACAAGATATCCTGATTTTTCGTTTTCGATTATATCCTTGGGTCCCTTTGTATTATATGATACAACAGGGCATCCGCAACTGAAGGCCTCCACAATAACATTGCCGAAGGTATCAAATCTTGAGGGTAGTATAAGAATGTCCGCTGCTGAATATAGTTCTGGAAGTCTGTCGTGGGAAACCCAGCCTGTGAATTTTGCCTCTGGCAATAAGGATCTCAGTTTTTCTTCCTCTGGGCCTTTGCCTGCAATTACAATTTCTAAATCAGGAATCTGCTCTTTCACTTTTGAATATATAAATGGCAGATCCATTATCCCTTTTTCTTCGCTAATCCTGCCAACAAAAAGCATTATCTTCTTTTGGTTATCAATTCCAAAGGCTTCCTCTTTTGAGATATTACGCATGGTAAATTTTTCATCAACCCAGTGAGAAGTAAGTCTAACATCTGTTTTTTTGAATTCCATGTCAGGTCCACTGAACCATCTCTTTTGTTCTTTATTTAGCACCAGTACTCTATCGTAAGATCTATAGAAACCTCGTAGTATTCGTCTCAGTCTACTCATTGCAGGTTGAGAAAATTTTAGGCTGTCTCTGGCAAAGGTAATCCAATCTGTGTGCACAAAAAAGAAAGCAGGAACAGTATAGGCAGATTTGAGGTATATTGAAATAAGCCCCATAGGCCCCTCTGTTGAGCATAAGATTCTATCGTATTCACCTTTGAGGAATTGTTTTTGAATATCAAGAATATTTGGAATTCTTATAGGTTGCTGTTGATAAAAAGGTGGAGTATATACAGCCACAGGTTTTATGACTATTAGATTATCCTCTGATTTAAGAGAATCACTGCAGGTAAGTATATCTATTGGCAGATCCCTTTTTCTTATTTCATAGAGCATCTGCTGCAGGAACATGGATACTCCATTGCCATCGTCAAATGTATCTGTAAGCCATAGCATTCGTTTTGGGTAGTGCATATAATTTAGTTTTTCTGAAAAGGCGTTGAGGAGTTTTCTTGCGCTATACATTACCTTACTTGATGAATAGTTTGCAGCAGATATTACGGTAGAGGCAAGAAAAGGGAAGGTTAGACCATCAAGAAATTCAGGTGCATTGAACTTTTGCTTTTTGTCTTTTTTATTGCCGGCTTCAAATATCTTGCGTATATTTGCTGGAATTTCTAAGCTGTTGATTAGCTCCTCTGCGCTATTGAATTTGTACTCATTGTCTTGTGATAGCTTTTCAAGTTTTTTATTTAGCCTTTCAAACATGAGATTGAAAAGGGTGCTGTGTATTGTCTCTATGGATTTTTCAAAGGAGGTTGCCATCTTGTCTGGCTCTTTTTTCCTTGTGTTTGCCATTGAAACAGCTTCCTTAAATACAGGGCGATAATCTTTGGGTATCATTATTTTTTTTATAAAGTTAGGGGACTCCCCCTGTAGGCATTGATGAAAGAGAGTAAGAAAGTTAACAGTGAGCTTATGCCTTTGAAGTTCTGAAAAGCCGTTTATAATCAAAAAAGATAAGAGCTTATCCTTTGCATCTCCTTTGTGTAAAAGCAGTCGCAAGAGGCCTGGATCTTTCATGTTCATGACAATCTGACAGAAATAATCAAGAAAGGCGACAGTCATTTTTTCTGTATTGTTATATCCACCAAAAGGAGCGCTATCCCCATCGAGGAGAGCTTTTAATGTTAGTTCGCTAATTTTTGTTGTTTTAATCTTTTCTTTTAAATTTTTGACATAGAGCTTGGTGCCTGTAAGACCTGTAAAGATTCCCATGTGAGAGTCAGAGCCGCCATACATTTTCTTGCGTTGAGTATCTCTACAGAAGAATGAAGATTTTATGCAAAATTTTTTTTCAAATCTTTCAATTGACTCAGGTGTCATGGATTCTATCCATCGTTTTACAAGAAGGTTCTGCCATGTATCCCTTTGACCGTTTATGACTTCAAACCTTTCAAAAACAAGAGTCATCTTGTCAAAAAAATCCAGAGAAAGATTGCTATTGTCCTTATAGTGATAAAGGGGATGAGCCCATATTGTTGGTATTTCATTTTCAAGTGCATATTCTTGGAATCTGTATATGTCCTGTCGAAATTTAAATAGCTTTTCTTCTTGAGCAGGTGTAAAACCATAGGCAAGAACGTGAATCTTTGCATCAAAATCAGGCACAGTGCAACTGAACTCAGCACCGCTTAATATATCATATCCTTTATCCTGAAGATAGTAGCATGATCGTGCATTATTGTGGTTTGTTACAGTGAAGGAGTTGCATCTGTGATCCTCAAGTATGGATATAAGCTTTTCTGGTTCAAGCCATGTTTCTGGTATATTGAGCATTCTTCCAATTATCTCATCGGGCTCACTGCTGTTTTTATCGTGACAGTGAAGATCAATAGTGAGGCTTTCTTCTTCAGGGAATCTCAGTGACTGCTCATAGTTAAATACTGAAATCTCTCTGTTAATTCTTTGAAAAAAGGATTCCTTGTAATTCATATATTCTCCATAAAAAACTTGATTTCAAACAAAAAATAAATATCTTCAAATTTCGGTTCAAAAAAAAGATTTATTTGTTAAGAAAATATAAGGGATTTGCAAGGTTTTTGTTAATAGATTTAACTCCTGTAAGACTTTTACTTGACTTGATAGCATGAGCAGAGTAATTATAGAACCAGAGAGGGATGAAATGAGCAGATTGATGAATCTTGTAACAGAATGTCATCACCAGAGAAAAATTGAAATGAAGACGTATCCTGTCGATGACTCCCATATATTGTGCAGAGGGATTTTTACAGAGGAAAGACTTCGTCCTTATTATAAGCTTACAGGGGAGAGGGTTGAGGCAGGGCCTTTGCACAATCTTGAAATACTCCTTCTTGTAAAAACTCCAGAGCTAATTATAGAGGATATAGAGGTTCTTACAGGATCTTTACCACGAGAGGATTGCTATAAAATTTCTAATACTCTTGACTGTGTAAAAGGGCTTGCAATAAAAGGAGGATTTAGTGCAAAGGTTCGTGAACTTGCAGGAGGCTCAAAGGGGTGCACTCATCTAACTCATTTGTTGTGCACAATGGCTCCAGCTGTTTTGCAAGGCTATTGGGCAATTAGCTATCAAAGGCGTAGTTCACAGGGCAGCGCTTTAAATAAAGAGCGGGCACTTAAAATGGCAGAAAGACTAAAAGATTCATGCTATTCCTGGAGGGAAGAGGGAGCGGCCTATCAGAAGTTGAAATCTCTTTTGAGTAAGGAATAGAATTTGTTATTTTACAGGAAAAAGCGTTTTTAAAAGTTATAAAATTCTTGCAATACAAAGCTTTTTTTATTTGATGGCTATTGGCGATGGGGTTCGCCATTAACCGCCAGAGGGCTGATGACTCCTGCTTATAAAGTTTAAAATTTATTTGTATAGGAGGGATTTTTGGAAAAGATAATTTATGTAGCCCTTGGTGGGAGTTTAGGTGCACTTTCCCGTTATGGTATAACACTCCTTTCTGTTAAGTTTTTTTCTTCTCGATTTCCTGTAGGGACATTAATTGTTAATCTCCTGGGATGTTTTCTAATAGGTATTGTTTTTACCTTAGGTGCAGAAAAAGATTTTATTTCACCTTCTTTTCGTTTGTTTTTTATCACAGGTTTTCTGGGTGCTCTAACTACTTTTTCTACATATGGAATTGAAAGTATAAATCTTGCTCGTTCTGGAGATTTAAATGTCTCCATTGCAAATATAGCAGCTAACAATCTTGTGGGCTTTTTGTTGGTTCTTGCAGGAATCTGGATTGGGAAAAATATCTAAGAGGGAGAGTGAACTATGGAATTTAATTATAATGTTATAGAGATTTTTACCAGTGAGGATGTAAAATATCAGGGTAAGCCCATTTCAACTGCAATAATTGACTGTGTCCGCAATTCAAAAATTGCAGCAAGATGTATTGTAAGCAAGGCTATTGCTGGGTGCTATGAAAATGGCGAGGTAGCGTCAAATAATATTGAATTGCTTTCTTATAATATGCCTCTTAAAATTGAAATTATATTGCCTTCAGCAGAGCTGGATATGTTGCTTCCCAAAATAGAGGAGTTAGTTGTGGACGGTATCATCGCAGTAGAAGATATGGCAGTGAAAACTCATAGAACCACTTCTAAATTGATACCATCATATCTCAGAGTGAAAGATGTTATGACAGCAAATCCAATTTGTGTAACAGAATCTACTACTGCAGGTGAGATATTAACTATATTGCTTGGAGCAAATTTTAATGTGGTTCCAGTGGTTGATTCCAATAAAAGGCCAATAGGGATTATAACGCAGGGGGATCTTATAAAAAAAGCAGGAGTCCCAATACATCTTGGACTTCTGGCAGAGTTTGAGAAAAGTAAAGTAGAACAATATCTTGAGGGCGTTGCATCAAAAAAGGCAAAGGAGTTTATGAGTTCGCCAGTTAAGACGGTTTTTGAAGATAAGCTCCTTTCAGAGGCTGTTGACAGGATGATCGCCAATAATCTCAAGCGGATGCCAGTTGTTAATAAAGAAGGTCTTATTACAGGGATGTTATCAAGGCTTGACGTCTTCAAAATAATTACAGCAAAGACTCCGGACTGGAAAAGATTTAAGAGTCAAAATGTAAAGGTTTCAGATATAAAATATGTCAGAGATATTATGGAACGGGATATTCATACAGTGAAAAAAAATACACCAGTGGATGAGATAATCCGCTTTATAGATTCAAATGAAATTGAGCATGTTGCTGTTATTGACGATAGTGGTCATCTCGTAGGTATTATATCAGACAGAGATATAGTTGGTTTTTTTGCAGAGCATAAGGCTGGTTTAATAGATTATCTCCTTGCCCTCTTGCCTCTAAGTGAGATATCAAAGCGCCATGAAGATTTGATAAAGAAAACAAAGATGAAAATAGCAGCAGATGTAATGAAAAGTGATTTGATAACAGTAAGTGAAGAGGCAAGAATAGATGAAGCAATTAACCTCATGGTAAAACATGTTATTAAACTTTTGCCTGTTGTGGATGAAAATAATATTTTTAAAGGCATGATAAGTCGTGATGCTCTTTTAAGGGCTGGATTACATAATAATTAAATGATCTTATGACATATAAAAAATTTGATAACATTTTTTTTGATTTAGATGGGACTTTGACAGATTCAGCACCGGGCATAATTAATTCAATAGTTTATGCTCTGTCTAAATATAATATATTTCCTGACAGAAAACTGCTATATAAGTTTATAGGCCCTCCTCTAAGAGAGTCTTTTTCTAAATATTATGGATTTTCTTCTCAACAGGCAGAGGAGGCTGTTGCTTATTATAGGGAATATTTTTCTGAAAAGGGGATTTATGAGAACAATTTGTATGAAGGAGTGGAGCATCTTCTCAAAGAGTTAAATGTTCGTGGCTGCAATCTATTTCTTGCCACCTCCAAGCCTTATGAATATGCCTTGCAGGTTTTAAAAAATTTTAAGATCTATAATTATTTTAAAGCTATTGGAGCAGCCTCCTTTGATGGGAGCAAGACAAAAAAGAGCGAAATTCTTAGATCTCTCATAGATGATATAGGAAATCTTGATTTAACTAAGTCAGCTATGATTGGAGATAGGCTTTACGATATTGAAGGAGCTAAGTCTGTTGGTATTTCTTCAATTGCTGTTTTGTATGGATATGGGGATGAAGAAGAGTTAAGACAGGCTAACCCTGATTTTATGGTCAAAAGTGTTGCGGAGTTATTACAACTTTTGCTTTAAGTTGATACTTTTGTGTTTTTAAAATTTTTCAAATATGTAAAATATCTATGTTTAATTCATTTAGCTCACCTTAATTGTTGCACTAAAATAGTAATTTTCTTAATCTGCCTTTAGTATAAAAATTTAAGCAGATTGAGGGGATTTATGTATAATTTTATAAGGCGCAAATATTTTAAGGCCCTTTCTTTTTATCTTAGAGAGTATTCTCAAGGTAGAATTTATGGTGAGATTAATTCGGAAGAGTTCCCTACATCTATTCGCTGGCTTGTAGCAGGTATTGAAACCCTGAGGAGAAAGATAAAAGAATTTTACGTTGATATAGGAGTTTCTGTTGCAAGAATAAAAAGCTCAACCAGAGAGATGAATTTTTCATTTGAGAAAGCAATGATAAATATTAACGAGACGATTTTATGCAGCGAGCAGGCTCATGGGATTGCTAATGAATTGGTTGGTGCTTCTGAGCTGGCAGCAAGGAGTCTAAAAGAGCTTGAATGTGAGGCTGAAGATATAGTTAAGTTTGCCGATGAAATACATGAAGAGACTCAAGCTACAAGTCTACTTGCAGATGATGCCTTTAAGGCCATGGAGGAGGCAAACGCTTCTTTTAAGGAACTTGTTGATGCTTCAAAAATAATGGCAGAAAAAGTAAAACTTTTGACAGAAAATACAAAAGGCATAGATGCTCTTCTGTCGACTATTCAGGATATTGCAAGTCAGACAGATATGCTGGCTCTGAATGCTGCAATAGAAGCTGCTAGAGCAGGAGCTTATGGAAGAGGTTTTTCAATAGTTGCTGATGAGATACAGAAACTTTCTGGTGAGGCAACAGCAGCTGCTGACTCTGCAAATAGACTTCTTGTAGAAGTAAACAAGGGGATATATGACACAGCAGAGTTTATGAAGCGTGGTGAAGAGATAATACAGAGGGGCTCTCATTCCCTTGGTGCTGTGAAAAATTTTGTTTCTGATTTTAAACTCCGCAGTCTTCTAATTGAAGAGAAAACAGGAAATTCAAAAGCATTGGCGTTAACGCAAAAAAAAGCAATAACTGATGTTATAAAATTTTCTGAGCAGACAGAACAGAAGAGTAAACTCTCGGACCTTCAGTCAAAAAGAGTAAGTGAGTTAATGGTTAATCAAAGAGAACTTTTTGAAAGTATTTTTACTATGGGGAAGTATCTTGATAAAATTGCTGATGATTTGTCAATTACGCTTGGTAGCTTGCAGATAGTTGATATAAATTCGGTATCAGGCAAAGTTAAAATTGAAATTGAAAAGATAATCAAAGAACTAAAATCTCTTGCCTCGGTGTTAGCCTCAGAGCTTAGCCCGCAATTTCATAGAGTAAAGTTGCAAGCTTTGCTTGATAGATTTGGCATACTTGAGGCTGCATGGACTAATGATCTTGATGGAAGATTTATTCTGTCGATACCTCCAGCAGGTATAGCAAATGCCTCAAGTCGCGATTGGTTCCTTAAAGCAATAAAGGGAGAAATTTTTATTTCAGATGTGTACATTTCAGCCATCTCAAGAGGGCCTTGCGTTACCATTTCTCTTCCTCTTGTATTTAAGCAAAAAATAGATGGGGTTTTAGGCGTAGATTTAAGGATTGTAAAACAATAAAAAATTTATGTCACATAAAAAAATGCTCATTAAATAAACTATTTTTCCGAATATGATCATATAAAGATCTATCCGGGAGGATTTATATGTTTGAAGGAAGCAGCATGATGGGCACAAATTATATTCTGGAAAAATCCCTTGATGTGGAATCCCTCAGGAAAAAGGTCATAGCAGATAACGTCGCCAATGTAGATGTGCCTCATTTTAAGAGGAGTGAGGTGAATTTTGAAAGTGAGCTTAAAAGGGCTCTGGATAACAACAAATACACTAATGAAAATAGAGTTCCAGCCCTTATCACAGACAATAGGCATATTCCATTTTTTGTTGAAAGGGATATAAAGTCTGTTCAGCCGAGGATAAATTTAGATTACTCCACTTCAATGCGAAATGATGGCAATAATGTTGATATAGAAAAGGAGATGGTTGATGCAGCCAAGAATAAAATGAGATATGATGCTTTGGTGGCTGCTCTTAACCATAATTTTAAAATGATTAAGCTTGCAACAAGAACAGCATAAGGCAGAGAGGTAGAATATGGGGATGTTTGATAGTTTTAATATATCAGCCACAGGTCTTTCAGCTCAAAGACTGAGAATGGATGTAATAAGTGATAATATTGCCAATGCCACTACAACAAGAACTCCATCAGGTGATGGACCTTATGTTCGCAAAAGAGCAATTTTTGAGCCAATGAATATCAGACCAAGGTATAAATCCCCTCTTGTTCCTGAAAGAATAGACAGTGGTGTTGGCAGAGGTGTTAGAGTGGTAAAAATTGAAGAGGACAGAAGCCCCTTTAGACTTGTATATGATCCATCTCATCCAGATGCAATACAAACAGGTCCAGAAAAGGGTTATGTTCGTATGCCAAATGTCAATATAGTAACAGAGATGACAGATCTAATCTCTGCATCGAGATCTTATGAGGCAAATGTAATGCTTGTGAATAACTCAAAGAGTATGTTTGCTAAGGCGCTGGAAATAGGCAAAACAGGGGCTTAAAAGTGAGGTATAATCATGTTTAGAGAAAGACAACTAAGAGAGGATGTTCACGTAACTCACAATCTCTCAACAAAGGTTGATATAAAAAAGACAGATCATCTTCCAAAATCAGGGGAATTTGTCTCTTTTAACATGAAGAATAGCAGAGAATTTAAATAAAAAGGAGTGTAAAATGATAACAAATGTTTCTTTTAATGGCAATGTAATAAGAATGAATGCAAGTGATCCTTTGCATTATACAAATGACGAGCCTCTCAAAAGGGATGTAGATGATGTCTCTGGATCCTTTGCTGATATGCTGAAAAGTGCTGTAGCAAAGACAAATGATCTTCAGGTGGATGCAGAAACTCTCATGAAGAGAATGGTTGTTGAGCCAGAGTCTGTTGATATACATCAGGTAATGATCGCCACACAAAAAGCAGAAATAGCATTGGGACTTACAAAGGCTGTGAGAGATGGTGCAATTAATGCATACCGCGAACTTATGAATTTAAGATAATTTCTGGATTTAAGGTGCAAATGCTACAATTTTGCACCTTAAATATGCGATTTTTAGTAAATTATTTGACATTTTTTTATTTCTTTTGTAGAGGTATTATGTCGCATTAGATTTTCATCTCTGGAGGCTTTGACATTATGGATTTTTTGAAGAAACTTTTTGAACAGGGAAAAGAGATATACAATAAGCTCTCTCGAACAAAGAGGATTATAATTGCTGTGGTGGTTGTTGTTGTAATTGCATCTTTCGGCATATTGTTCACAGTATCCAGCAGCCAGCCAAATATATTGCTCTTTGAGCAGCTTTCCTCAGATGATTTTGGTCAGATTACCAAAAAGTTAGATGAAATGGGCTATAAATACGAAACAGCAGGGACAAATTCCATCTATGTCAAACCGCAGGAAAGGCCAATTATAGTAACTCGACTTGCTCAGGAGAATATGCTGCCAAAGGGTATACCTGGCTTTAAGCTCTTTGATACAACAAGCTGGACAGAAACTGACAGAGAACTGGATGTCAAATATATGAGAGCTCTGCGCGGTGAGATTCAGCGACATATTGAATCTCTGCAGAACATAGAAAAGGCAGATGTTGAAATAGCAATGTCTGAGGATAGCCTTTACTCAGATAAGGACACGCCTTATACAGCAGCTGTAACAGTGCATCTTGCTCCAGGATATGAAAAGCTCTCCACAAAGGAAATAAAAGGTATAGTCTATTTAGTATCTCGTGCTGTGGGTCCAAGGCTAAAACCAGAAAATGTTACAGTTACCGATAATACAGGAAAGATAATTTCAGATTTTGATGATGAATTTGAAAATGAGAAGAAAGAATATACAATAATAGAATTCAGGCGTAAAATTGAGGAACAGGCCAGAGTCAAGCTTTTAAAAGAGATAAGAGATGGTCTTGAGAGGATATATTCATCAGATAGAATTCAGATAGTTCGTCTTAATATGGATTTTAACTGGGATAAGATAACAGAGGAACAGACAGAGCATACACCAATTACAATGGTTCCAGATGATCCAAAAACTCCATACTCAGAGAGAAAGGTACAGGACTCCCTTGTAATTTCAGAAAAGAGCACCGAGGAGAATTTTAAAGGCCATGGATGGAACCCTCAGGGGCCTGCTGGCACAGAGGGAAACACTCCTCCGGGATATAAGGCAAGTGATGACCAGTATGCACAGTATGATAAAAAAGAGAATATTAAAAATCATGCAATTAATAAGACCATAAGGAATATTGCCAGAGATCCATACGACATAACACGTGTTAGTGTTGCCATTGCAATTGATGGGCAGCAGGATTTACCAAGAAAGGCCGACGGTGAATATGACCTTGATCCAACAAAAAAACCCGTTCAAATACCGCTAACTGAAGATGAACTCCGCAAGGCAGAAAATATAGTAAAAAAGGCAATAAATTTTGATGAGGCAAGAGGGGATCAGGTCGCTGTAGAAAATATAATGTTTGATAGATCGGCATACTGGAACTCAATTCGAGAAGAATATAGAAAAAAAGAGCAGCTTAAGATGTTGCTCCTTGCCTCTTTGATAGGCCTTGTTGCACTTTTTGTTGGATTTATATTGTTCCGTGCTATTCAAAAAGAACTGGAGAGAAGAAGAAGAGCCAGAGAAGAAGCTCTTGCTCTGGAACAACAGCGTATGCGTGAAGCAGCTCTCCGAGCAGCAGAAGAGGAGGGTATTGACGTTGAGCTCTCTCTTGAAGAAAGGGCTCGACTTGAACTGCAACAGAGTGCTCTGCAGCTTGCAAAAGAGCGTCCTGATGATGTTGCGCAGCTTCTCAGGACATGGCTTGCTGAGGAGTAGTTTTTAATTTGACAAAACTTAGTATCATGACGATAATTAATGTAATTTTGTGATTACAGGCAGGGTGAGCGGATAAAATGCATCAGTCAAAGAAGACTCAACTAACAGGTCGTCAGAAGGCTGCTATATTTCTTGTTTCCCTTGGATCTGATGTATCTTCTGAAATATTTAAACATCTCCGTGAGGATGAAATAGAGCAGCTTACCTTTGAGATTGCCCGTCTTGATAAAATTGAACCTGACGACAAAGATCGAGTCTTGCAGGAATTTCAAGAAATGATGATGGCCCAGGAGTTTATATCTCAAGGTGGTATAGACTATGCCCGCGATGTTCTTGAAAGAGCCTTAGGTACTCAAAAGGCCATTGACATAGTAAATAGGCTCACTTCTTCTTTGCAGGTTAGGCCCTTTGATTTTATAAGAAGGACTGATCCGAGCCATTTGCTTAACTTTATTCAGGGGGAACATCCTCAGACAATTGCACTCATTCTTGCCTATCTTGATCCTCAAAAGGCGGCGTCAATCCTTGCTGAATTGCCACATAATGTTCAGGCGGATGTTGCCCGTCGTATTGCAGAGATGAAGAGAACTTCTCCAGATGTACTTCGTGAGGTTGAGAGGGTTCTTGAGAGAAAGCTTTCCACTCTGGCCAGTGAGGATTTTACTCAGGCTGGAGGTATTGATGCAGTTGTAGAAATTCTCAATCAGGTGGACAGAGGAACTGAAAAGATAATCATAGAGGCCCTGGAAGAGGAAGATCCAGAGCTTGCAGAAGAGATTAAGAAGAGAATGTTCGTATTTGAAGACATCGTTCTTCTTGATGACCGCTCTATACAGAAGGTTTTGCGTGAGGTGGATTCTCAGGAACTTGCTAAAGCTCTTAAGGGTGTTGATGCTGAGGTTCAGGAAAAGATCTTTCGTAATATGTCCAAACGTGCTGCACAGCTGTTGCGTGAGGACATGGATTTTATGGGTCCAATAAGGCTCCGTGATGTTGAGGAGTCACAGCAAAAAATTGTTAATATAATAAGAAAGCTTGAGGATGCTGGCGATATAGTAATTGCAAGAGCTGGCGAGGAGGAATTAGTTGTCTAAGCTTGTATTTAAACCCGGAGAGATTCAACAGATTACTTCTGTAAAGCAGATTGAATTGCCTGCTAAATATCAAAAAAATCTCCTTGAAACAGAGGAGTATAATGAGTTTGAGGTTGATGAGGAAGGCAATCCTATAGATGTATATCGCGGTCCGTCCATTGAGGAGATGGAGGCTGAGCTTGAGAGATACCGCAGGGAAACAGAAGAAGAAGTTCGTCAGATGATTGAGCAGGCAAAGAAGCGAGCTGCTCAGATAGAAGAGGAAGGCAAGGCAGCAGCTTTTGCTGAGCTTGAAAAGGTGAGAGAACAGATAAAAATTGAGAAGGAACGCCATCTTGCAGAAATTGAACGTGAAATTGAAAGAAGTAAGTTTGAGGCAGAGAGAATAATCCTTGAGGCAGAAAAAAGGGTATCTGAGATTGAACATGACGCTTACATGAAGGGCCACGAAGCAGGTAGAGAGGAGGGCTATAAGGAAGGTCAGGCAGAGGTAATGAGACTCATTGACAGGCTTGGAACAATTGTATCCTCTGCTGTTGATATAAGAGATGATATAATCAAATCATCAGAAAAGATGATGACAGAGATGATCTTGATGATTGCTCGAAAGGTGATTAAAGATGAGATTGTTGAGCGTCGTGAGGTAGTTATTAACAACATAAAAGAAGCCATTAAGAAAGTTAAAGATAGAGACAGAATTGATATAAGGGTTAACTTTGCAGATCTCGATATGACAACTGCTCATAAAGACGAACTTATAAAGATGATGGAATCTCTCAAGAAGGTCAATATCTATGAAGATTCTCGCGTTGAGAGAGGAGGCTGTATAATTGAAACAGATGTTGGAGCAGTGGATGCTCGAATTTCAACGCAACTTGATGCAATAGAAGAGGCTATTAGAAACACAAGCACTCTGTGAGAAAATCCGGATAATCTCCGGATTTATAATTTAGCTTAAGGAGACATAATATTGATAAGAATACTTCCACATGAAAAGATAGATATACTCTCTAAGTATAAAGAGATAGTAGAAGATGTTGAGGTGATAAAATTTTCTGGCAATGTGGAAAGGATTGTGGGCCTTACTATTGAATCTGTTGGGCCTGCTGTAAAATATGGTGATCTCTGCAGAATAAAGACTGGTGAAAGTCAATATCTTTATGCTGAGGTTGTTGGCTTTAATCGCAATAGAGTTATACTTATGCCTATAGGAGACATGAAAGGGGTTGTGCCAGGTGCTGAGGTCTATGCTGTAGGCACTTCTCTCATGGTGCCTGTAGGGAAAGAGTTACTTGGCAGAGTTATTTCTGGAATAGGTAAGCCTCTTGATGGAAGAGGTGAGATCTTTACCCGTGCAAAATATCCTGTTGAGGGGAGGGAAATTAATCCCCTAAACAGAACTGTTATATCACAGCCTCTTTCTGTGGGAATAAGGGCTATAGATGGGCTTATTACTGTTGGCAGAGGTCAAAGGATTGGCATTTTTTCTGGTTCTGGTGTGGGAAAATCAACACTCCTTGGAATGATCGCCAGATACACAGATGCTGATGTCAATGTAATAGCTCTCATTGGAGAGAGAGGCCGAGAGGTTAAGGATTTTGTCGAAAAGGAACTGGGTGCAGATGGACTCAAACGCTCAGTGGTAGTTGCTGCAACATCAGATCAGCCTCCGATGCTTCGTCTAAGGGGTGCATTTCTTGCTCATGCAATTGCAGAGTATTTTCGTGATCAGGGAATGGCTGTGAATCTACTTCTGGATTCTGTGACAAGGTTTGCAATGGCACAAAGGGAGGTTGGCCTTGCTGCTGGTGAGCCCTCTGCTACAAGGGGATATCCCCCTTCTGTATTTTCAATGATGCCAAGGCTTCTTGAAAGAGCAGGCACAAGCAATACAGGTGGCAGTATAACTGGTTTTTATACTGTTCTTGTTGAGGGTGATGATATGAATGAGCCTATTGCAGATGCAGCCAGAGGTATACTTGATGGCCATATAGTTCTTGATAGAAAATTTGCAAATAAAGGACATTACCCTGCAATAAATGTTTTGGCCTCTGTATCCAGGTGTATGAAGGATGTTGTTGATCCAGAGCACCTTAAGGCTGCCTATAGATTCAGGGAGTTATTGGCTGCCTATAGCGAGTCTGAAGATTTAATAAATCTTGGAGGATACGTAAGAGGTGCAAATCCAACTGTTGATAAGGCAATATCCATGATAGGTCAGATGAATGAATTTTTGCGACAGGGGATATATGAGCATGAGACCTTTGATGGAACAAAGTCAAGGTTAATTTCAATGATGGCAGAAGAGGAAAAGCCAAAAACTCGTCAGAGGCAGCAGGCAACTTTTGCAGGTGTAAGGTAAAGTTAAGCTATGAAGCGCTTTCAGTTTAAATTGCAAAAGCTCCTTGATTTGAGAGAGGCAAAGGAAAAGGAAATTAAAAATGAGTTGATGAAAGTCCTTTCTGAGCAAAACAGGGAAAGGAATTTTCAGCATGAACTAAATGAGAAGATAGCAGAGTATGAAGGTAAGCTCTCCGAGATGCAAAAAAAGGGAGTTTTTAATCCAGCAGAGGCAATGGCTATTTTACGATTTGCTGATGTTTCAAGGAATGCAATAGTTGCATCTGAAAAGAGAGTCCAGGCCTTAGAGCCAGAGGTTCAGAGAATAAGGGAGAGGCTTGTTGTTGCCTCAAGGGAAAAGAAGGTTGTAGAAAAGCTCAAGGAACGCAAACTTGATGAATATAACTATGAGCTTAACAGAGAAATATCAAAAGAAAACGATGATATGAATCAGAAGATCTACCACAAAAAGATAATGTGAGGTGTCTATGATTGAAGATATGTATAATGTTCTTGCCAGAATCAATGAGATAAAGGGGAGGTTTGGTCTTAACAAAGTAGCATCTACCCCTGAGGTAAAGGCTGCCACTCAATCTTTTAGTGATATGGTAGATAATTCCTCTATTCTTTTAAAAAAGGAACTCAATATAGATCCAGATAAACCTTTAAGCAAAGGAGATATTGATAAGATTGTAGAATATTATGCCAGCAGGAATAATGTCCCTGCATCTCTTGTTAAATCAATAATCAAGGCAGAATCAGATTACAATCCCGAAGCAATTTCCCCTAAGGGTGCAATGGGGCTCATGCAGCTTATGCCAGAAACAGTTATGAGTCTTGGTATAGAAAACCCCTTTGACCCGGAGCAGAATATCAAAGGAGGAATTATATTCTTCAAAGATCTTCTAAACAGCTATAAAGGTGATTACAAACTTGCTCTGGCTGCCTATAACTCAGGCAAAGGCAATGTAGATAAATATGGAGGAGTTCCAGACTTTAAAGAAACAAAAGACTATGTCCGCAAGGTTATAGATTATTATGTATCTGATGAAGGGAAAATAAAGAAATAAAGTCGGGGTATGACTTATGGCAGTATCTGATAGATCTAAAATTATTTATCTTATGATTTTAATTCTCTTTATAATTGGTATAGGCTTTTTCTGGCTTGACCATATAGGGCTTATAAATGCCTCAAAGTATGTTAACTTTTTTAGAGGTGAGCCCAAGCTTGTGACAGAGGCCTCTGGTGATGAACCTTCTCTTGTTGAACGAGAGGAATTTGAAAAGGAAAAAGAGAAGTTTCAGGAAAGGGTGGAGGAATTGGATAAAAGAGAGGCTTTGCTTGCAGAGAAAGAAAAGGAGATTGAATCTCTTGGGCAAAAGCTTGAAGAGATAAGGAAAGGTCTGGAGCTTGAACAGAAAAAGCTTGATGATGAGCGGAAAAAATATTCTGGCTATAAAAAGAATGTTATGGTGCTTGCAAATAAGATGGCAAATATGCCACCTGAGGAATCAGTAAAGATCATGGTAAACTGGGATGATCCCCTTATCATTGATGTTTTAAGACAGATGGATGCAGACTCTGCTGCTGCAGGAAGGATGAGTATAACCTCTTATCTGTTAACGCTATTTCCAAAGGAAAAGGCAAGCAGAATCATGTATCTCATGACTCAACTATAGATTTATTTCTTAGAAAATTCATCGATAATAGAGATGAGTTCTTTTTTGCCCTTTCCTGTTTTTGCAGAGGTGGGGAATATTGAATCTTTGTCAATTGATAACTCTTCAGTTATTCTTTTTATGCTTTTGCTCAGTTCATTGCCAGAGAGCTTATCGCATTTTGTAAGTATTATTGCTATATTTATTTTTTTTTCAGAAAGCCTTTCGATGAGTTCATGTTCAAAGTCGCCAGGTGTTCGCCTGCAGTCTATAAGCAAAAAGGCTATTTTGAGATTTTCCCTTGATTCTATGTAATCATATATCATAGGGATAAATTTTTTCTTGATCTGCGATGGGAGTTTTGCATAGCCAAGCCCCGGGAGATCAACAAAGGAGAGATTATCATTGACAACAAAAAAATTTATAGTTTGAGTAACCCCAGGCCTTGAACCAGTTTTTACAAGACCTTTGACCCCCAGTAGCATGTTCAGAAGAGATGATTTTCCAGCATTTGATCTGCCAAAAAAGGCAAATTCTGGATAAGGGTAAGAAGGGAATTGCTTTGAAGAAGTGCAACTTTTGAGGAAATATGCTTGTTTTATATTCACCTTAGTTTTAACTCCATCAAAATAGCATCATCATCTTTGTAATAGTTCTTTCTTTTACCTGTAATTTCAAAGCCATTTTTTTTGTAAAAATTTAAGGCATTTGCGTTTTTGCTTCTCACTTCAAGCAAAAGGCACCTTGCACCAGATTCATAACCCATATTTTTTATATAATTTACAATCAGAGTTCCAATCCCATTATTTTGTCTTTCATTACAAACAGCTATGCTATTCAGTTGAATTTCATCTGCGATCCTCCATGCAACTGCATAACCATCAATTGGATATGCAGTTGCATCGTATTTATGAATGGACTCATCCTCTGCCACTATAAAAATTGAAAAATCCCTATTGAGCTCTTCAAGAAACTGATTGTAATCCCATGAGCCAATTGTTTTTTGCTCTATAAGCCATACAGCATCGATGTCTGTAAATTCAGCCTTTCGTATTTTATATGACATGAATTTTAGAAATTATCACTTTGTAAGGTTAAGAATGCAATCAAGCAATTCTTTGTGAGAAAAAGGTTTTTTTAGAGTTGCATCAGCACCAAGGTACTTAGCTGTGTTGAGATAACTTTCAGAGTCAATTCTCCCTCCTCCAGAGATTGCAATAAGTCGTATATTGGGGAGGTATTTTTTTGTTTCAATTATAATTTCTATACCGTCCTTGTCTGGCATTATTATATCTGTTATAAGAATATCTGGCTTAAAGCTACTTATTTTTTGCAGAAGATCAATGGAGCTTTCAATGGCCATAACCTCATAGCCATTTATTTCGAGAAATTCCTTGAGGCTTTCTCTGATTACCTGATCGTCTTCTACTATTACAATTTTTTTCATAGATATATCTAACGGTATCATCTCTGTACCTATTTGCATTTTTAAATATATCAGCTAACTTTCAATATTTTTTTTAAAATTTCTGTAAATTTTTAAGTTTTAATTCCTAAAAACGCTTTATAAAGTAAATAATATATTATATATTCAAAGAGGTCAAATTTATTATCTGAAAAAATAGCTGATAAATACTATAAATTTTAACAAAAATTCTATGGGTCAGTTAAAAAAGCAAGATCTAAAAGGAATTTTTATTGATTTTTTTTACGGTAGGTATAAGTGACATAATATGAAAAAGCTTAATCTTAAATTTGCAATAACCATACTTTTTGTGCTGCTTTATAATTTTTCTGTGGCTTTGGAATCTCCAGAGAAAATAAAATTGCAGAAAGCAGCAGATGATATGAAATTTCAAAATGGTCTTGAATTTTTTAATTTAGAAAGATATGATCGGGCTCTTAACGAATTCAAGGAGTATCTTGAAATATACTATGGAGGCTCTCATAGGGCAGAGGCCTATAGAAAGATAGCAGAGATATACATAAAAAAATATGATTACCAGAGAGCTGTTAATGCCTATATTTCTCTATATCAGGAATATGGAGATACAGAGGAAGGCCTGGATGCTTATTTTCAGGCTGGAGTTTGCTATAGGAAAATGGGGATGGACGAGAAGGCAAAGTCAATTTTTGAGCAGATCTTTAAAGAATATCCAGGGACATCTGCTGCACAAAAGGCAGAAATGCAGCTTGAACTGCTAAAAATAGAAAATTAAAAAAATAATATTGACAAAAATGGCACCTAAACTAATTATGCCCTTCTAAATTGTTTGTTTTTTTATGTTTTTATTGTTATGATATTATCACTATTACCAGCGTAAATACGTAACTCAATCGTATCTTCTGATTGTCTGGCTCAATAGTTTAACATCGTTATATTCGAAAATTTTATATGTGAGGTTTATATGCCATTACAAAGACTTAGGAATATAGGTATTGCTGCTCATATTGATGCAGGGAAAACAACTACAACAGAAAGACTTCTCTTTTTTACTGGAGTTACACGTAAGCTTGGAGAGGTTCATGATGGTGCTGCTACCATGGATTTTATGAAGCAGGAGCAGGAACGAGGTATTACAATAGCATCTGCTGCAATTTCATGTCAGTGGAAGAATTATAATATCAACATAATAGATACTCCGGGGCACGTGGATTTTACTGTTGAGGTAGAGCGTTCTCTTCGAGTAATTGATGGAGTGATAGCATTGTTTTGTGCTGTTTCTGGGGTCGAGCCTCAAAGTGAGACTGTGTGGAATCAGGCTGATAGATATAAAGTGCCAAGAATCGCCTTTGTCAATAAAATGGACAGGGTTGGAGCTGATTTCTATGATGTTATAAGTCAGATGGATAAATATCTTGATGCAAATCCTGTTGCCTTTCATGTGCCCATTGGTGTGGAAGATACATTTCAGGGATCTATAGATGTCATTGAAAATAAGGCCTATGTATTTGAAGGCTATGAGATGAAGGAGATTCCAATCCCAGCTGATTATATGGATAAAGTCCATGAGGCAAGACAGCTTGTAATTGAAAAACTTGCAGATTACAATGAAGAGATAATGGAGATGTTTCTTGATGGAAAGGATGTGCCAAATGATCTTCTTAAAAAAGCTGCAAGGGAAGCAACAATAAAAATGATGATTACACCTGTTTTTTGTGGATCATCCTATAAGAACAAAGGCGTTCACCTTCTCCTTGATGCCATAATTGATTATCTTCCCTCTCCAGTAGATATAGGCGCAGTAGTTGGAACAGATATTGATAATCCAGAAAAGACCCATGCTCGCCATCCCAGTTCAAAAGATCCCTTTGCAGCTCTTGCTTTTAAACTTATACACGATCCTTATGTTGGTCAGCAAACATTTATAAGGATATACTCTGGTGAGCTTAAATCTGGCATGCAGGTTTATAACTCCACAAAAGATAAAGAGGAGCGAATTGGTAGAATTTTGAGAATTCATGCAAATGAGAGAGAGGAGATTGATCAGGCAGGACCTGGGGATATTGTTGCTCTCATTGGGCTTAAATATACAAAGACAGGCGATACACTGTGTGATCCTGCTCATCCACTACACCTTGAATCTATTTTTATTCCACCTTCAGTTATAGAGCTTAAGGTCTCTCCAATATCGAAGAAAGAAGAAGAAAAGTTAGGAATTGCTCTTCGTAAGCTTGCTATGGAAGATCCATCGTTTAATGTGCGATTCGATGAAGAGACAAATGAAACAATTATCTCTGGTATGGGTGAACTCCATCTTGAAATAATAGTAGATAGATTGAAGCATGAGTTTGGAGTTGAGGCAATAGTTGGTGAGCCTTCTGTTGCCTTCAGAGAGACAATCACTGCAGAGCATGAGATAAATTACAAACACGCCAAGCAGACTGGTGGTAAGGGTCAATATGCTCATGTTGTTATGAGGATTGAGCCAAATGAAGGCAAGGGTTTTGAATTTGTTGATCATATCAAGGGTGGAGCTATTCCTGCAGAGTATGTTCCTTCAGTTCAAAAAGGAATTGAGTCAGTCCTTGAAGAGGGAGTTCTTGCAGGATTTCCAATAGTTGATGTTCGAGTTGTTCTCATTGATGGTTCATATCATGAGGTTGACTCTTCGGATATGGCTTTCAGGGTTTGTGCTGCAACAGCTTTTAAACAGGCCTTTATGAAGTGCAATCCAATACTTCTTGAGCCTGTTATGAAGATTGAGGTAAATACCCCTGATGACTATATAGGTGATGTAATTGGCGATATAAACAAGAGGAGAGGAAAAATTGAGGCAATGAGACGTCATAGAAAGGGATCTCAAAAGCTCAATGGATTTGTTCCTCTAATGGAAATGTTTGGATACGCAACTCAGCTTAGAAATATAACAAGTGGAAGAGCTAACTATTCTATGGAATTTCATAAATATGTTTCATGTCCAAAGGAAGTTCAGGAGAAGGTGCTCAAGAAACTTGAGGAAAAGAAGAAAGAGAATAAGTGATATTTATCTTTTAATTATCCCCCCTTTTTTTGGTACCCGCATTTTTATGCGGGTATTTTATTTAAGCAAATTTGAAATTTCAGATGTCCAGTTTTGACCTTGGGATTCTTCTTTTTTGAAATATAGCAGGAATTTATGAATTCTCTTACAAAGCTCTGGGGTTATATGATGTTCAATTTTACATGCCTCATTTTCAGCTTTATCGCGGGGGAGTTTAAGGACCTGAGAAAAAAATTCCGTGAGGCATACATGTCGGCTTAAGACCATATCAGCAACAATTTTGCCTTCTTCTGTTAGTTCTACATAGCCATATTTTTCGTAATCGATCAGATTCATCTCTTTGAGCTTGTTTAGTGCTGAGGTTACACTGGGCATTTTGATCTTTAACTCTGCAGCTATATCCTTTACCCGAACAACTCTGTTATGCTTTGACAGCACAGCAATTGTTTCAATGTAATCTTCCATGTGAGGAGAAAGCTCTGTATCACCGTAAAGTTTATCAATGTCTATGGAATATATGTCTATCATCTCCTTGAGCATAAGCATTGTTGTGCAAATCAGCCTATTTTAAAAGGTTAAAAATTGCTACAACTCCTCCTTATAAATATAAAAAATAATATTTTATAATTGTGGTTAAGTTTATTGGATATGTCAATTAAAAAAGGATCGTCTGCTTTTATTTGTGGAAAACCAGTGTGCTAAAGATTCAGCTGCACACTGGTCATGTTTAATAGTTTTAAGCACTGAGTTGTTGATCTTGCTCTCTAATTTTTATTGCTCTTTTTGCAGCAGATTCAAAATCAGTTGTAATATTTTCTTGTCCAATTTCATCTATAAATCTGGCTTTGGTCATTGTCTTCATTGGCTGTTCATTTACCTCAGAGAGAATCATCCTTGTGCCAACTTCTTTACATCTTGCAAGAAGTCGCCTGAGAGCGTGAAGAGCTGTAGCATCCATTGCAGGGACATGTCTCATCCTGATTATAAGAACAGGAACTGGTTTTCTGTATTGTAGAGCATTTTCAAGAAATTTATCAGCAATTCCAAAGAAAAATGGGCCATTGATCTCATATATGCCTATGCCCTTTGGTAGATGTATGTTTTTTCTTTCAAGAAAATACTTAAGCTCAATATTGTCATCGGTAATCTTGTCATGGGAAAAGCGCAATCTTTCGGATGTAACATCAGACATTCGTTTCATAAAAAGTAGCGCTGCAAAGATCATTCCTATTTCTATAGCAACAACAAGATCTATTAATACTGTTAAAAAGAATGTTACAAGCAAAACTGTAATATCGCTTTTGGGTGCTTTTAGCAGCATTTTAAAGCTATGCCATTCACTCATATTATATGCCACAAATACCAGTATTGCTGCAAGTGCTGCCATCGGTATATATTTTGCCAGAGGCATAAGCAAGACAAGCATTACAAGAAGCACAACAGCATGAGTCATCCCAGCCAGAGGAGTTCGTCCCCCATTGTTTACATTTGCAGCAGTCCTTGCTATGGCACCTGTTGCTGGTAGTCCTCCTAAAGATGCTGATGCTATATTTGCAACTCCCTGAGCAATGAGTTCTGTGTTAGGTCTGTGAGCACCACCTATCATACCATCTGCAACAACAGCAGAAAGAAGTGACTCAATCCCCGCAAGAAGTGCAATAGTCATAGCAGGCATTATTAGGTGTTCAATTTGTTCAATAGATATTTGTGGAATTGATAGGGATGGCAGGCTTGAAGAGATCTCTCCAAATTTTGAACCAATGGTTTCTACAGGTATATTAAAAAAATAGACAAAAATTGAAGATAAAATTACTGCCACAAGTGAGCCAGGAATCTTATCAGTAATTTTTGGCCACAGTAAGATTAGAGTCAAAGAAGCAAGAGCGATGCCGAAAGCCCAGTAATTTATACTATGGATGTTTAGTAAAAATATTTTCCACATCGATATAAAACCAGAAGGCATTTTATCTATTGAAAGACCTAAAAAGTCTTTGATTTGAGTTGTAAATATAACAACTGCTATACCACTTGTAAAACCTGTTGTGATTGGATAAGGGATTAGTCTTATAAAGGTTCCAAGTTTTAATAGACCAAAAATGATTAAAAAAAACCCAGCCATTATTGTAGCAACTAACAGCCCATCATATCCATATTTTTGTATTATGTTGAATACAATAATTACAAAGGCACCTGTAGGCCCCCCTATCTGAACTCTGCTGCCACCTAGAAAAGAAATTAAAAAGCCTGCAATTATCGCTGTATGCAGGCCTTTTTCCGGAGTAGCTCCTGATGCTATTGCAAGGGCAATGGATAGGGGTAAGGCAATTATGGCAACCACAACCCCTGCTGTAATGTCTTTGATTATTTGTTCTTTTGTAAATGTTTTAAAAAGCGAAAAAAACTTAGGCTTAAACAAAATAAATCCTCCTTTGGAAAATAAATATGGCGTTATCATAGATCTTCTATGTATTTGTCAAGAAGATTGGGGAAAAATAATTTTAATACAAAATGATTCACATGTAAGTAATAGAGGATAAAAAATTAATTTACATGATGGCAAATATATATTACATGAGGTAAAAAGTAATGAAGGATGACCTGTATTAGCAGGCACCTGATTTAGTTGAAATTTTCAAGCACTTATCTAAAGATTATCTTTGATAACACAATAAATTAAAGGAGTAACCACATGTCACCGCTTCTGTATTTATTAAAAAAAGTTAAAAATAGAAAAAGAGTAATGACAGTTCTTACAAAAAATGAAAGATTACAAATATTAGAATTGATCATAAATAAAAAGCATAAATTTATGATTTCTATGCTTTACGGATCCGGACTGAGAGTTGTGAAGTAGTCAATTTGAAAATCAAAGATATTGATTTTCAAAAAAATAAGTCGCTCATTAGAAACTCTAAATGCAAAAAAGATCGAATAACCTTGCTTTCTTCTCTTTTACATAATGATTTAAAAGAATTGATTAATATCAGAAAATTAAATGAATATTTATTTACAACTCCCCAATATCCAGTCTAGACTTAATTTAGTTTTAACTTTTCCAATAAATTTTCTTTTTCTTGATTGAGTGATTTAAAACACCTTTAATGTATTAAAAGTATATATTTTTTTAAAAGACTCTAATAATGACTATCTGTATTTTATGAGGGGTATTATACAATTAGAAGTAACGTTTTCAGCATAAAAGAAGTTGCCGAAGCGAAGCGCAGCCGGGTAATCGCTGTTATATGACGTGGTGCACATTTTCATATCCTTTTACGCATATGTTCCCTAAATGTATTATACCCTAATTTCTTCCAGCAACTTATACCTGTGCTATTATTTGATATGACATTTAATTCCATGTATTCAAGATGATTTTCTTTAAAGAAGTATATCATCATCTTTTCTAATTCTTTCATTATCCCTTTATTTCTATACTCATCTGTAACATAAGCAGCTGATATATATCCTACTTTATCAATTTTTAAATTTGGTAGGAAACAACTGGTAATCTCTCCAGCAATAAAGCCAATAATATTATTGTTCTCAGCGGCAATGAATGTCTTTTTAGTCTTATCTTGAATATCTTTAATAAGTTTATCATTTATGCTTACTTGTGAAAGATCATTAAATTCAAAATATGGATCTCTTGTCTCAAGTTTTATATACAGAAGTAAACTTTCATATAATTTCGATAACTTCGGTATATCATCTTTTATTATTTCTCTGAATTCAATCATTATTTTATTCCTCAGTTGCGCCATGTCATATAACGGTTTTCTTATGCGAAGTTGCCGAAGGCAATTTGGGTAAAGCAAAGCGGAACCGCATATTCGCTGTTCTACGCCCCGACGACTGAAAGGAGGAGAGGGAAGCGTGGCACGGAGTTAAGCGAAGTGAATTCAAAAAATATTTTTCGCTCTTACTCATCATGATCGGCTTTCCTCAATTAATTTATCCAAATCAAGAATTTCTAAATATTTTTTCCTATCTTTTTCAAAATCATCAATACCTTCATTTAAAATATTTTTTAAAGCAATATTTTTATCCTTTTTCTTTTTCTCAGGAGGAGTATTCCCAAAATGTTTTGCTAACTTTTGAAGTTGATTATTATCGATTGAATTTCCAGCTTCAGTCTCAATAAATTTATGATAATAATCATAGAAATTTGCTTTTATCTCTGTATGAACTTGTTCAATATGGGACTCTTCGTAGCAAATTTCTTCAATTGCATTTGGATAATACATTTTATACCTACCTCAAAATTAGTTATCCTTACCGTGCACGGATGTGCGGTTGTCTTTTAAAAAAGATTGGCACGTCATTTCACATAACGTTCCCGGTGTATGCGACGTTTTCACCGTAGCGCAGCGAAGGTGAAAATGTGGCGAAGCCCAAGCGAACGCCAGGGAGTGAAGCGCATAAGCTTTGTTATGTGACGTTTTTCGCCCCTTTCTTTAACTTAATCTTTATATGCTCATCAATTTTATCAATATCCATTACATCATCATATTCATGTTTGTGAATTCTGCCGCCTTCAAAATCAATTTTTACGTTCATGATGAATTTTTCAAAATCGGGATTTTGTTCGCACAATTTATTCATCAATTCCCAGTCAAGATTTTCTTTATATCTTGCTAAACAAATAACTCTTGATGAATCTATGTCTTCAAGGTCTAAATGAATAATTCCAATACCAAAAGACATTGATAATCTTTCTAATTCGGAAAGTAAATCATCATCTTGTTTTATATCCGATGCTACCAAATAACCTTCATTTGCCCAAGACGAGTTTGAAACCGCTTGGAAAAAACATTCTCTATAATTACTTTTATCTATTCGTTTTTTTAATTCAAAAGAATAAAATTTCAAAGTATTCGAATTTATATTTTTACTCAATCTAAAAATCGCATCATTCCATTCTTCAATAGGAATATAAAATCCAACGATATCCGGATGAATCCATTGATTGAGTCCTATTCCTTTCTTTGATGTTTCATGATATATAGTTTTTGTGTATATTGCTTTACCTTTATTAAATTCTATATTGGTATAAGCAAAATATGATAATAATGGATGCAAATCTCTTTCGTCAAAACTTAATTGTTTATTTTCATTTTTCTCTGTTTTGATTTCATCTTTTTGAATATTTATAATAGTTTCATTTGAAAGTTCGCTTTGTCTTTTCTTTAAAAAGAATCTTGCAGGGTTTTTTCCAACCTTAATAAATCGACTATTCTCATTATCTCTTACATCAACGAATAACAAAGCACCTAAGCTTTGCCACGGAGTCTTTCCATTGATTTGAAGTTTGTTGTAAAAGTCTTTAGTAATTCCAATATCCCATATTTCTTTATACGTTAAAGGTTTATCAGAAAGATTTAATACATCGTCCGCAAAGTCTAATAATGAATAATCTTTTTTAGGCATTAGATTTATAAACCTCACATATTTTCTTTATAGATTAAGACAGACGAAAAATGTCACATAACGTTTTGCTTATGCGACGTTTGCGACGGAAAGCAAAACGCTTCTGTTAAAAAAAATATTTTGAAACTTTTAAATTCATGCTACAACAAGTTAGCAAATGTGCCGCCAGCCCAAGCGAGTCTTTTCGCGAGCGCCGCGGGTAAGCTTTGTTATCGGCTGTTGCACTTATTTCGCGATCCAGTTTTCTATTTTTAAACTTTTTACTCTTTCAAATTCTTTTGTATTATTTGTTACAAGTATTCCGTTTTTTGCTAAAACTGTTGCAGCAATGATATAGTCATTTGGCCCTATAATGTCTCCTCTCAACTCCATTGCCGATCGAATTTTTGAATAGATAATTGAACAATCATCATCAAATGGTATTATCTCAAAAGGTTCTAAAAATCGATTGATATTAGCTAAATTTTTAGCTTTATGCTGGCTTTTTTCAGCACCATAAAGAAGCTCTGCTTTAACGATGAAAGGTATTTTAATATTATTCGGATTGGTATTTTGTATATTTTCCATTATAGAAGGATATAATCCTTTAAGAAAATATACACATATATTTGAATCAAGATAATATATCATAAACTTTCTCTTTTTGAATCATGATCGAATGATAAATTCTTTATCTCAAACGATTTGTCTGTTATAGAACCGAATAAATCAAAATATCCTTCAGGGTAATCTTCCTTAATTATTTTTCTAATATTATTGCCTACCCATTTTGAAATTGAAAGACGTTCTTTAGCAGCGGCTTTTTCTATCTTGGCCAAGGTATCTTTGTCGATATATAATGATATTTGTGGCATAGGAAATCTCGTATGATAAAGATAATAAATGGGTAGTTAAAAGTCAAGTATATTTGCAAGTATAATTCTAAGTGCAATTGCCGATAACGTTCCCGGTGTATGCGACGTTTTCA
>MWCI01000037.1 GCA_002069965.1 Spirochaetes bacterium ADurb.Bin218
GTCGGCTTAAAAAAAAGTATTTCCCTGAATCGGATAGCTTTTTCACAAATGGAGTCTTATCTGCATAGTAATAATCATCAGTCCTTATCTCTACAAAACTTTGTATACCTATAGGCAGTTTTTTCATGTTATTTTACCTGCTTTGATAATGCTTTAAGGGCTATAATTGCTCTGCAATAAATATTGGGTAGTCAACTGCATTTGTCCACAAATTTTTGTGATGATTTGACAAGAGATCCTTTCCCTTGTGGCTTAAGAATGACTGGAAAAAATGAGCCCCGGTAGCTGGAGCGTAGTCAGGACGATGACAAGAGAAAATGGGATTGCTTCGCAACTTGCTCTACTTTGGGATCGGATTGTGCAGTAAGTTCTATTTTTAAGGGAATTCGTTCTGAGAATTCTTCTCTTTTGCCATGATTCCATTGAGAAACAGGCCTAAAATAACCTACAACCCGTGAATAGACTTCCACAGGAACAACAATTTTTTTCATATAACCTCCCTGTTATATTAAATAGCATTTTACTTTAATCATTTATACTAACATATGTTTGTGTCAAGAATTTTATTAATGGCTAAAAAAATTATCTCACAATTTTTTTTGATTTTTTGTGGTTGACCCTGCGAGCTATTGTGGTCTTTTTAAAGAAGCTTTGGAGTTGTTGTATAGAATAAAAAGGAAAGATTTCTTGAGTAAGCGTAAAATATATTCCCTTATACTTCTATTTTTTCTCTATCTCTCACAGGGTTTGCCCTTTGGATTTCAGGCTACAGCTTTGCCAGTCTTTTTAAGGCAAAGGGGGGTATCCCTTTCACTTATAGGATATAGCACTGCTCTTGCTCTTCCCTGGATGCTGAAGTTTTTATGGGCTCCCTTGATTGATTCTTTTTATATTGACTTCATTGGAAAGAGAAAAAGCTGGATTTTGCCACTGCAATGTCTGCTTCTTATTTCCATGATTTGCGCCTTTTTTTCTGTAAGATGGGGTTTGCTGCCACTGGTTGTTAATCTCCTTGCGATGAATTTTTTTGCAGCCACGCAGGATATTGCTGTTGATGGCCTGGCAGTTGACATTTTGTCAGAGTCAGAGCTTGGATCAGGTAATATAGCCCAGGTGGTTGGCTATAAATCTGGCATGATTATAAGTGGGGGAGTTCTTGTTGCTCTGACCTATTATTTTTCATGGAGTCATCTGTTCATATTTATGTCTCTGATAGCCCTTTTGCCCCTTGTTATGATAATATTCTTTAGGGAAAAGCCTTCAGGTGATTTAAAGCATTTTCAATTACGACTTGAGTTAAAAGATATATTTTTGATATTTTGGGATTCTTTAAAAACCCCATATTTTAAATGGCTCCTTCTTTTTATTGCCACATACAAATCTGGAGAGATAATAATTGATGTCATGTTTAAGCCCTTTCTTGTAGACAGAGGTTTATCTCCTTCAGATATAGGGCTTTGGGTTGGCACATACGGCATGATTGCCTCTGTTGCAGGATCTTTTTTTGGGGGATGTCTTTCAAGCTCCATTGGTGTTTATAGAGGGTTGCTTGTATCTGCAATTAACAGGCTCTTTCCTTTGCTGTTTATATCATTTCTTTCTTATATGTCAGTCACTGCTAAAGGCTATGTAATAGCTTCAACTTTATTGGAACATTTTTTTGGTGGAGCTTTGACAACTTCACTTTTTGCCTTTATGATGGCAAATTGCGATAAGAGAATAAGTGCGACACATTATACAGCTCTGGCAAGTGTTGAGGTTTTTGGCAAGAGCCCTGGTGCAATATTTTCTGGAGTGATTGCAGAAAAATTGGGATACTTTGCAGCATTTTCTCTTGGAACAGCAATCTCAGCAGCAGTAATTTTTATTTTGCCTATATATCGCTATAGTAAAGAAAAATACCCTGGAGAAGGATAAAGTCTATTTTGAAAATTTCTATGTTGACGAAAGCACTCACTTAGATAAGTAATAGCTGAGGCGAAATAAAACGCTTTTTCTACTTGATTTATTATAAAATAGCCTTTCTCTTAGTAATCGCAACATGTAGCTTTAAGGGCAGAGTCAAATTTTAGATTCAGGTAGAGTCTTGATTTGGCAGAGCAGAGGATTTTAACAAAGAGATATTATGAAACAAGAGGCCTGTGTGGAACAAAAAGAGAGAATTTTGCTTATACGTAAAGGCAACGAGCTTTATAATTCTGGCAGATACGATGAGGCAATAAAATTGTATCTGAAGGCTAACTATCATGATGGGATCATGCGAGTGGCGGATTATTATTACTATGATCTAAAACAGCCTCTGGTGGCTTTAAAATTCTACAGGCTGATAAATAGAAAGGATAGGATAGAGGAAATAAATCAAAGAATAGTTTTTGCTTTTAACAAAATGCTCTCCGGGAACACTAAGAAAGAAGAAGATTCAGAGAAAGATTTGCAACAGGAGATTGAGGTTAAGATTCATCCAAAACTCAAAATATTGGCAGAGGAGATTATAAGGGATAATGAATCAAATGAAGAAAAGAAGTAGAAAAGCGCTGATTATATTTCTTTTGTTTTTGGTTGCTTTAAATTTTAAAAATGTTCTCTATGCTTTGGAAAGCTCATCCTTTGATACAGAAAGGTATTTTAGCAATAAGGTTATTGAGAAAAAACTCAAAAATGGTATTACCCTTTTGATGATGAACAGGGGCTATTCTCCAGTTATTTCTCTTCACATTGCCTTTAAAGTTGGTTCAGTTGATGAAAGTTATAACACTGAAGGTGTAGCTCACATACTGGAGCACATGCTGTTTAAGGGAACAGATAAAATAGGCACAAAGGATTATTCACAAGAAAAAGCTCTTCTTGATAAGATTGAGGCTATTGGAGATACTATTGATAAACTGAAATTAAAAAATCCTACAAATTCAAAGATTAAGGAACTTGAAGAGGAGCTAAAGATACTTGAAGAAAAGCATGCAATGCTTGTGGAGAGCTCTCCTTATGATAAATTATACAGTGCAATGGGAGGTGTGGGTTTTAATGCCTCAACCTCCTCTGATATGACTGGCTACTATATTAGCCTCCCAGCAGATAAGATTGAAGAGTGGGCAAATATTGAATCTCAGAGGCTAAAAAATCCAGTTTTCAGGGAGTATTATAAAGAGAGAAATAATGTTCTTGAAGAGAGGTTGATGAGATATGGGAGAGGCAGCAGTGGGATTTTGTGGGAGACCTTTATGGCACTGGCCTATAGCGCTCATCCCTATAGGCATCCTGTTATAGGATGGGAATCTTCTATTAGATATATGTCTCTTTCTGATCTCCGTAACTTTTACTATAGTCATTATGTGCCCTCAAGGATGACTATTACAATAGTTGGACGATTTGATAGTGAAAAGACCTTTGAGGTAATAAAAAAATATTTTGAAGATATTCCACCTCGGCCAGAACCAGATGAGGTTAAGATTGTCGAGCCTGAGCAATTAGGACAAAAACGAGGGGAGGTCTTTTTTGATGCAAAACCAATGATATTTATTGGATGGAAAAAGCCATCAGCCCCAAAGAAAGAGGACTATGCCTTTGATATAATATCCACAATACTTTCTGAAGGGAAGTCATCCAGGCTTTACAGGTCTCTGGTTTTAGAAAAAAAGCTTGTTACATCTATTGATGTTTGGAATGGAGCTCCTGGTATTAGATATGATAATATTTTTATGATAATGGCAACACCAGCGCAGGGGGTTGATTCTGAAATAGTTGAAAAGGCTATAATGGAAGAGATTGAAAATTTCAAAAAGACAGTTTCAGCGGAAGAGATTGAAAGAGCCAGGAATCAACTGGAATCTTCTTTGATCTTTATGCTCGATAGCAATGATGGAGTGGCTCATCAACTGAGCTATTATCAGACTATACTTGGTGATTGGAGATATTTGCCTTTATATCTAAAGAGGATTAGCTCAGTTGATAAAGAAGAAATTAAATCTGTGATGGAAAAGTTTATAATTGATAAAAACAAAGTTGTTGTTTATTTAAGAGATTCAAGAGGGAAGTAATGAAAAATTTTTTGATAAAAGTATCTGTCTTTGTATTAGTCTTTTCAACTGCCATTGTCTATGGCGCTGCAAAATATTCTCTAAGGGATCTCCCGGTGGTTAAAAGATCCACTCTTACAAATGGAGTAAGAATTCTCTCCGTTGAGGATGATTTGCCGCGGAGTGAAATTACCTGCTCCATTGGATTTGGAAAAATTTATGAAGATAGCAATAACGCTGGCATATCAGAGGTACTTGCCAGGGCTATAACAATAGCTGGAACAAAAAATTATCCAGGCAATGAACTCAATTCAGTCTTAGAAAATCTTGGTGGAGCAATATCTGTCACAGCAGGTTGGGAAAATATAACAATTACAGTAAGAGTTTTAAGCAAGCATTCAGACCTTGCCTTTCATATTATTGCAGATATTTTAAAAAACCTTAAGCTTGATGATGAATCTGTGCAATACAGCAAAGATCTTGTCTTTCAGAAATTCATGAGAGAAATGGATGATCCTGCAAATCTTGGATTTACAAAAGCAAGAGAAATAATCTTTGATGGTAAAGGATATGGTGCTTTAATAACTAAAAGCTCCATTGATTCAATGAATTCTGAAGTTTTAAAAAAGCTATGGGATGATATAACAACTTCAGAGAATATTATTCTGGCTATATCTTCACCTATTGAGGAATCTCATCTAAAGGAAATGATTAATAAAAATTTTGGAGATATAAAAGCAGGCAGCGGAAAGCAATATTATGTAGATAATGAAAAGCTCAAAAAAAATTTAGCCGCCAGGAGTGGTAAAATATATTTTATTCCAAAGGAATCACAGCAGGCAACTATTGTTCTTGGGACAATAGCACCAGATGTAAATTATAAAGGCAACTATTCCCTGGCACTTTTAAACTATATACTTGGAGGAGGCTCCTTCAGCTCACGCCTTATGACAGAGATCAGGGTAAAGCGAGGTCTTGCCTATTCAGTTTTTTCTATTATTAGAAATAGATCTAAAACAGGAGTATTTTTATCTTTTGTGCAGACTCGCAATGATGAGGCAGCAATATCTCTTCAACTTATGCGGGAAAATATCTTAAAATTAAAAGATGAGCCTGTAAGTGATGAGGAGCTTTTGTGGGCTAAGGAATCAATAACAAATAGCTATATTTTTAATTTTGCCACAGTTTCTGATGTGCTGTCAAATTATATTGAACTGGAAATAAATAACTGGCCCGGTGATTATTTTTATAAATATCTTGATAAGATAGATGAGGTGAATAAAAAAGATATTCTACAGGAGGCCAAATTGCTTTTTGGCAGTGGACTTATAATTGTTGTTGTTGGAGATAGGACTCTTGAGCAAAGACTCAGAAAGGAAGGGGAGGTTGTTGTTTTAAATTAAAATAGCATAAAAATAAAACTGCGTTTATAAAAAAAGACTTTATAGCCGATTATTCTAAAAGTATAATTTAATCAAAGACAGGGATGTCTTTTTTTGGGGGATCCCCACTTATTATGTTAAAAGAACTTTTCTTTAAACATAAATACTAAAATTCAAGGATGAATTTATGACAAAAAAAGTTGTTGATTTAATCACCTATAAAATTGAAAAGGCTCTAAGGGAAAATGGTTTTGAATTAAAAAAAGATGGTGAAAAAAAAGTTAAATTATTAATTAAACTCAACATAGAGGATCAATTTACGGATAATTTTTGAAAAGGAGTTTGAGATGTCAGAACTTGAACAGAAAAAGCAACAAATAAGAGAAGAGCTTGAGAAGCTAAAGTATGAGTTTAAAATTGAACTTCCCAAAAGAATATCAGAGGCAAGAGAATATGGAGATTTAAAGGAAAATGCTGAGTATCATGCAGCAAGGGAAAGGCAGTCCTTTGTCCAGGCTCGTATTGCTCAGCTTACAGAGCAGCTTAATAAGCTCAATGAACTCAATCTCTCTGATATTCCAGAAGATAAAGTTGCCTATGGCTCAACAGTAACTGTTGTTGACGTTGATACCGACGATGAGGTCGTTTTTACTTTTGTCTCTTCAAATGAGGTTAATCCTTCAGAAGGAAAGATTTCAGTTTCTTCACCAATAGGGGCTGCTATGCAAAATAAAGCTGTAGGAGAGCTTGTAGAGGTGAATATACCTGCTGGTAAGAGAAAATATAAAATTATAAAGCTTGTGACAATTCATGGAAAGGAGTTTGTTGCTTAGATTGTTTGTTCTGATGTGGAGATGAGGGGAATCGAACCCCTGGCCTCTTGAATGCCATTCAAGCGCTCTCCCATCTGAGCTACACCCCCGATTAAGATAAGAATTAATTTTTATATATTGTTTTTGTCAATTAAAAATATTATCTTAATCATAAAAAAGGAGATTTAGGAATTATTTTTTTGAGATCTTTGCTAAGGGACTGCTTTTGAGAAAATTTGATTATTTTAGGGAGTTGAAATGATTTTTACCTATATTCTTATATTCTTATTTGTGATAATTCTTACAATAATCATTTTATATTTTCTTAGTGTTTATGTATTCCCTCGTAAAATAGAAGAGATCCAGAAAATGATTGAGGCGGGTCAGATTAAGCTGGCCATACGCAAACTCAACGAAATTCTTGAAAAAGATGAAAGAAATCCCTATGCTCATTTTTTACTGGCAGAGGCCTATGCTGCTGATGGTAATACTCAATATGCCATAGTGGAATATAGGCAGGTTCTCAAGATGGGGCGCTTTGATGATAAAATAAAAGAGGTTTATGTTCGTCAGGTGCTTGCGAAACTTTACAAAGAAAAGAAGGCTTTTGAGGATGCAAAGAAAGAGTTCTTAATTCTCACTAAAATAGATCCAGCAAATTATGAAAACTTTTTTGAACTTGGAATGATATATTATAACATGAATCAGATGGATAAGGCTCTTAATTATCTCAAAAAGAGCGCTTCTTTAAATTCAAAGCACGATCGTTCTTTTTTCTATCTTGGTCAGATTTATTACAAAAATGCTGTATATGCAGATGCTAAGCAGTGCTTTCTTAATACTATAAAGATTGATCCCTCTAATTATCAGGCTCATTATTTTCTCGGGCTTGTACTCAGGCAGCAGGGGGATTATGAGTGGGCATTGAAGGAGTTTGAGGTTTCCATGAAAAGCGATGACCTTAAGGTTAAAAGCATCCTTGCCAGAGGAACATGCTTCATGGAAAGATCTCAGTATCCAAAGGCTATTATGGAATTTGAAAGGGGCATTAAGTTTGCACCAAAGGGCAGCGATCTGGAGCTTAATCTTAGATATTTTCTGGCAGAGTGTCAGGAGAAGATGCGCGATGTCCACGCTGCAATTATCAATTGGGAGAGAATTGCAGAGGTAAATCCAAAGTTTAAAGACGTTCAGCAGAAACTTGCCACTTATGCTGAATTCAGACAGGATGACAGGATTAAGGATTTTATGATTGCAGGTCTTGCTCAGTTTGAGCACATGTGCAGAAAGATAGTTGCAACAATGAATTATAATATTACAGATATTGAAATAATAAGTGACACAGAGATAGAGATAATTGCTACAGAAAATGAAGGTAAGTGGAGAAACACTCGCCAATCCAATAGAATTATACGCATCCTTAGAACTACAGAAGTGTTGCCTGAGTCTTATTTTCGTAAGCTCCATGAAAGCATGCGTCCAAGAAATGCTACTCGATTGCTTGTTATAACAACCGGTGAGATTTCTCAGAAGGCTCTTGAGTTTGCAAATACAAGGCCAATAGAAATTAAAGGGAAGGCAGAGCTTGTTGAACTCTTGCGAAAGATATGAAATTGTTTTATGAATAAATTGATAAAAACACTTCAGGGCATTCCATTTTTTGCTCACCTGTCTTTATCTGAATTGATGGAACTTGTTGGTATATCTGGCCTATCTATCTTTAAGAAAGGCCAGTCAGTTTTGTTAAAGAAAAGCTCTTCTCTTTATGTAGTTATAAGTGGCATTTTCGAGGTGGAGAGCTTTGCAGAGCGAGATGTTTTATATTTGCCATCTGGTGCATTTTTTGGCTCCATCCCCTTTGCGGATATTAAAATAAAAGGTGAAATATCTGCCATGACTGATGCAGAGGTTCTTATTTTGCCTGAAGATGCTCTTTTTAGATTTTTATTTTCAAATCATAGACTTTTGAGGGGATATTTAAGGATCCTGTCAGATCTTGGATATGAGATAAATGAATCTGCACGTTCTTTTGTTTCTAATAAAACTAAAGTTATAACTATTTATGGACGCTATAGAGGGGTTGGGAAGACTTTCCTTTCTACTTTGCTTGGCCTTGCTATTTCAGATAAAAAAAAGGATAGCAAAACAATAATGCTTGATCTCTCCTATGTTGGGAAGAGCTTTTTTGATTATCTAAATTGTGAACTTAAAATTCCTATCTCTGTGAAAAGTGAGGAATCAGATAAAAGCGATATAGCCAAAAGCAGAATAGTCCCTTACAGTGATAATCTTCATCTCCTCAATGTGAGCAACACCTCAAAGATAAAAACAGAGGCACGTATTTTAAAACCGCTACTTATATCTCTTGTTCGTGATTATAATTATATAATTATTGATCTTTCAGATGATGATCCAGAACTTAGAGATATGGCATTGTCTTTATCGGATATAATTTTTGTCATTACCTCAGGGAAGAGAGCAGATAGCCTTTACAGAATGATTGATAATGTCATAAAAGATTGTCAGAGGGTAGTTTATGTCAGAAATTCTTTTATCCATGGTAGTGACTACTCTGTCTCTGGTGGGCTAATATTGCAGGAATGCAACTGTGATATCTCAGATTATATAACAGCTATGGAGAATTTTATTTTCTCGGGCAAATTTGATAGCTTTTTAAATATGATTACAGGAGAGAGAAGAGCAATCGCAATTGAGCCTCTGCGTCTTGAGTCAATACTATTGAGCTCTTTTATTTGTGAGTTGAGCAAGCTTGATTTAAAAAACACCTATATTTATTCCTCTTCATGGACTTTTATACTTATAGCACTTTCTCTTCTAATTGATAATTATGAAGACCTGAAAAAAGCAATGATGAAATTTTATTCCCCTGAGCAGGTAAACAAAAATCTTTCAGTTGTTTTTCCAAAGGATTATGTTTTTTCAAGTGATAAAATTATAAAATATGCAATGGATCTTGCTTCTTCTGCAAGAATGGAGTTTTTTTCTCCCGCTGCTTTAGGTTCCATTTGCGTCGATGGTGCTCCTGAGATTAAAAGCACTGGCTATCTTTGGCAGATGATTGCTGCAAGCTTTATCTCGTCTCCTGAGTTTCAACCTCTTACAGTTGATGACAGGAACTTAACCTCTGGCTATCCATACTCCTCACTGTCTTATTTTAGCCTTTATAGAACAGATATTAATGAGATATATAAAATTTCTGTTAAGAATAAAGCCACTTTGACTATTCCGCAGGATTTTTTTAACAATTTCTATTCCTCTGTTTTAAATATGGAAAATATTATTGCCAAAGAGGATATATATTTGAGAAATACTCATAATTTAATACTTGATGTTTCGGAAAGTGAATATAAATTTGACAGGATTTTTGAATCAACTTTAAAATCTGCTCGTACTATTATATCTAAACTATGAAAGCTCAAGGGGGTGCATTTTGAGATCTAAAAAAACCAATGCTTTGCAGATGGCAGTTTTAATCTCTGGCTTTTTGTTCATTATCATAGGCATTGCTTTTTTATTTTTCCCTCTATCAGTTTTACAGTTTTTTGCAGAAAATGTTTCAGAAAACTGGCTGGATCTTGTAAGGGATAATGAGCTTGTGGCTCCTTTATTTTTTATGGTTAAAGCTTATTCAGTTTTGCTTATTACCTCAGGATTTTTGATGGTAATGCCTCTTTTTGATCCACTAAAATATAGGGGGATTGTTTATTTTAATGGGCTCTTTTTCCCTGCCATTTCTTCTTTTATACTCATAAAAAATTCTTTTATAAAGAGCAGTAATCTACCGCTGGGTGATACTTTGCCGCAAAATGGCAGCGAATATTTTACTCACAAGGTTATGCTTACATGTGGCGCAGTTTTTGCATTTATTGCTTTGATATGTGCTGCTACTTTAATCCTCACTTCAAAAGAAGCAAGAGAAGGAAAAGAATAAAAAAAATAGTTGAAAAGTAATTGGACTTATAGTTATTATTAATCTATGTATAATTAAAATAATATTAAATAGTTAAGGGTGGTGGATAACGATGGATCTCAATTTAAAGAAAAGCGGGAATGCAGTGATTATTTATCTTGCAGGAAGGCTTGATGTTCATCTTTCGGCTGACATTGAAAAAGAAATAAATAAACTAATAAATACAGAGCCGGATAGTCATTTTGTTCTTAATCTCAAAGATGTTGAATATATGAGTAGCTCTGGCCTGAGAATTTTTGTTTCAACCATGAGAATACTTAAAGAGAAGAAAAGAAAGCTTGTTCTTTGCAATATGAACAGCGCTGTTAAGAAGATTTTTGAGGTTGTTGAATTAACAGACATGTTTGATATATTCAACAGTGAGGCTGAGGCTCTTGAATTTTTAAAGAATTTTTAAAATGTGGAAATCTTGAAATTCTTTTCGCCTAAAAAAGAAAGTCAGAGGTGGCCAGAGAGCTTTTTACCTGAAGGGCTGAGGTCTTTGCTTTCTCAGAAAAAATCAGCAAAGGTTTTAGATGAAATCAATTTAGGATTAAGCAATCGAATACTTTTTGAAAGGTTTTCTTTCTTTAACTGGCCTCTCTGGCTGGAGATTTTCTCAAAGCGTAAATTATACTCCTACTGCATAAATTCTAATTCTCTACTACTCAATAGTTCCTGCAGGGAATGGCAATGCTTTAACAATTATTTTGATGGATCAGATAACAGGGAGCTTGCAATAGATCGCAGTGGTATGCTTTCCTCCTGTGATGAACATGCCTGGTCTATGGAGTTCTGGATCTTTGCAGATGGTAAAACATACAGACCTCAACATAACCTTTCAGAAATATCTATTTCCAGAGATCCCCGTAAAGGTTTCATTGAGCTTATATGGAAAAATACGAGGTTTACTCTAAGGGAGAAAATTTTTGGACTTCATGAAGGTAGAAACCAGGCACTTGTTTCTGTAAATATTGATTCTCACTTAAAGGATGATATTTATCTCATATCAACCATAAGACCTTATAATAACGAAAAAATTGGCGGAATCAATTCCATTAGATTTGATAGTGATTCCTTGACAGCTTTTATAAATGAAAAGCCAATAATTGCCTGTGAAGATAGACCAGATTTTATTATATCTTCTTGTGCTATATCTGGGGTGGATCTTCAATGCAGTGATGAAACCTTTTCTCTGGAGGCAGATTGCTCCTATGGGCTTGCCACTATAGGATTTAAGTATCTCATTCCAAAATCTAAAGGTTCTTATAATTTTAGAATTTCTCTTATAAAAAATTTTAATCTTGCAGGAGATTCAACTAAGATCAACTTCGCTCATGCCTTTAAGGATTTTACCCTGCTTTCTGATTTTAAGGTCCGTCATGGAATAAATCTCAATCATAGCGATCTTAACTTTGAGAATCTTTTTTTGCAGGGGAAACAGTCTTTTTTATGTATGCATAGAGGTGATTTTGATGTCAGTCAGTTACTTCCCTTCAGGGATCTTTATATAATATCCCATGGGCTTTGCAGAAGTGGTAATTGTGAGAAAGCTGAAGAGTTTTTTAAGTATTTTTTAAAATCCTTTTCTCCTGAGAAGAAAAAAGTTGACTTTGAAATTTCTCTTAAATGTTCTTTTGTAATTTTAACTTTTTATGAACTATTTATTCATAAAAGGGACTCTGGTTTTTTGAATGAGTACTATAGCCTTTTAAAGGAATTTGTCACTTACGTGTATAATATATCAGTTGATATTCACAATCCTCTTGTGGTGGAGGATTTTCTTGATGAGGGCTTTGTCAAAAGGCCTTCAATTTCTTTTACTCTTATCACAGCCTCTTCCTTAAGCTCTTTTGCCTATCTTTCCAGGTGTATGGGAATTTTTGGGGATGAGGCAAAATTTAAGAATGAGTTTATGCGCCTTGCTTCTCTTGTTAATAATGTTTTGATGTCCCATGAATTTCTTGCGGAAGATATATTAAAGGATTTACTCTCTTTGCCTCGGAAATTCTCTGACTCTGTTAAGGATATTGACTATAATAGATACCTTGAAGTCTTGCTTGAGTCTGACTTTCCTTTGCAAAACAGACTGTATGGTATAGATATGTTTAAAAGTATTGTTCTGTTAAATCAGCTTCTTATGGGTGGCAAAAATATAGATTCTTTATTTTATAAATTATCTTCTCTCTTGGATGATTTTTTTGTGTTGCCAGAGTTTATTGATCCATTGACAAAGCGTGGAAGCTATGGCAGAGGTAACTCTAAAGTTACAAATGCTATGTTTTTTTCATTGTTGAGAAATATGCTTTTTGTTGATCATGAAGACAGGCTTGTAATTTTTCCTGTTACCCTGAAGGAGTGGTTTAAGACAAAGTCAAAAATTTCACTGGAAAATGCCCCATCCCGTTTTGGCCTTATTTCTTTTTCTATGGAGATTAATGGATCAGATATTCGCATGAGTTTTAGTGGTGAGCCTAAGTATCTTCCGCCAGACATTGTAATTAATCTGCCATTTAATGCAACAGTTGTTTCTGGAGATGATTTTATTTTTAAAAAACAACTTGGCAATAGCTTTTATATAAGCGGGTGGCCATCCATTATCAGGTTTATGATAAAATAAAACTATGGTATCAATGGTAATTCTATGCTTTTCAATATTTTAATTGTAGCTGCATTTCTTCTTGGCATAGTAGCTTATTATCTTTATTTCATTGCGCCTAAGTTAAATCCATTTAACAGGGCTGAGTCTTTTTTAAATGAAGATAAAATAGAAGAGGCTATAACAGAGTACATAAAAATTCTTGATAAAGCTCCTTACGATATTTCTGTTCATAAAAAATTGGCTGATCTGTACTTAAAGCAAGGCAAAGAGGATCTGGCCATGAAGCATTTAGAAAGGCTTGTGGATATTAACAGATTTACACCAGACATAGTCAAAAGCGATATATATAGAACTCTTGGAAGAATGTATTTAAAAAAGGGTCTGGTGGAAAGGGCCTTTGAGAAGTATTATGAAATTTTAAAGGAGTTTCCAGCAGATTCAGAGTCTCTGTATCATGTTGGCTTTATTTCTCTTGGACAGGAGCTTTTTGAGACTGCCTACAAATATCTGGAAAAACTTGCAAAGCAGGAGCCAGCAAATTTTGAAATTCTTTTTGGTGCGGGAATTGCAGCTTTGCAGAGCCAGAGAATTTCTGAGGCTGCTAATTTTTTCAAAGATGCTTTTGGAGTTAGAGCTGATTCTGATATAGCTGCATTGGCTGCTGCTTTTGCATTTTACAGAAAACGCGATTACAACACGGCTCTGCACTATACCGCTCATTTAATAGAAAACAGCAGTGATGATGCTGCAAGGTTCATTGCCAACAGACTTGCTGGCTTTATATATGCAGAATCAAATAAGCCAAATTTAGCACTCAAGCATTTTGAAGATGTGAAAAATTTTTGTATTGAACATGGATGGGATGTGGAACTTATTACAGCATTATATGATGCTGGATTCGCAGCTTTGATACATGGTAAAACAGAACTTGCTTATGATTATTGGAATCAGCTCTATCAGATGGACAGAAATTTTAAAGACACTCAGGAACTTATAACACGTCTCAGAAAGGAGATGGATTCCTATGGGTCAAAGTATGAAGAGGTAAAACCTGTCATAAATGAAAAACAGAATTGGATTGCTTCCGCTTTTCCTGATGATTTTATATGGAATCTCTGTGGTCTCAAAAGCGATACCTCCTATAATATTGCTGGAATTATCTCCTCAGGAAAATCTTCAGTAAGAAGAGACAAAAGAGAAACTGATTCATTAAGAGAACAAGAGGATGTTGATTTTGAATTTTTATATAAGGTAGATTCAGAGACATTCAGAAGCATGTCTTATCGGGCATGTGAAAAAATGGGATTTATAATTGATGATATTTTACAGACATACAGAGAGTCAGATGGAGTTGATTTTCTGGCAACCAATAAAGAAACAAAACAGAAAACGCTTATATGGGTTCGAAGATGGAAAGGGACTAATGTGGGAGAAATCCCATTGAGAAATTTTGCTCAGGCTATAAATGATGCAAAGGCAAAACAGGGTTATTTTTTTACTACTTCTCCTTTGACTCCAGCAGCGGAGGGTATTTTGAAGAATCTTGAAAAGGTTCGTGTTGTTTATCCAGATGAGTTTTTGAGATTGCTGCAGAATTAAGTTTTTGGAAATCTTTATATGGACAGAGATGATTTGAGGTCAAAAATATATCTTAAGGATATAATAGAAAATTTTGATTTTAAGATAAGCAAGCCCCTTATCGGGCAGGAACTTGCCACTTCCTTAAGAAATAATGGTCTACTGGAGTTCCCATACTTGCTAAGGAAACAAGAGGGATACATTGCTTTTACATGCCACAATAGAATTATGGCGCTTAAGGAAATAGGCTTTGATAGCATTGATGCTTATTTATTATCTGAGCCATCCTTTGATATTTTTAACAGAAATCTTGTGTTAAAGATATTTCGAAGTGAAGTTGGACCAATAGGTAAGGTTAAGGTGATTTCTATTCTGCGCAAAATTTTTAATTTTTCAGATGACAAAGTGCTCTCTTACAATAAGAGTGTTCTTAAAATGCCCCATGAATTAGTTCTTGATTTTAATTTTCAGGAAAGGCTTTTATCCCTTCCCTCAGAATTGATAGCCTATCTTGATCTTAAAGATGTCCCTTTTAAGACTATAAGGGATTTGATCCTTTTGAATGACAATATATTATTTCACATTGATAGATGGCTGAGCACAATCCCCGTTAGATTAAATATATTTAAAAGCATTGTAGAATATCTTTTTGATATACAGCGTGGAGGTTCTATTTCTGAAGAGATCTTTTATTCTCAATGCTTTACTGATGACAGAAGTCTTTTTAGTTTTATTTTTTCTTTAAGATATCCGGATTATTCAAGAAGACGAAACAGAGCTGAGGCAATTGTAAAAGAAATATCAGGGGATGGACTCTCAATTGAGGTTCCTGAGTTTTTTGAGAGAGATTTTATCACAGTAAAGTTTTTACTTAAAAAATCTGATTCTCCAGAGAAGCTTAAAAATATTCTGGAAAAAATAAAGACAGATGATATCTCTGAGATTTTTTCTTGCTTTTGAAATCAATGAACAATATTTGCTCCGTCATCTGGAAAAGAAATATTATATTCTCGGAGAGCAATGATTACACTATTGAAGATAAATCCAGTTACTATGAATTGACTGAATTTTTCATTTTCTTTATATATATTAAAAAGCTGGTATGTTATAAAAATACAATTATCCATTATTTCTTGCAAAAAGAGTTCCCTTTCGGATTTTGTCTCTCCTGCAAGAGAACTCTTGTTTTTTGCAGAAATTCTTGATTCCTGTATTACGGCATCCAGTAGATTTTGAAAGAATCTGTCAAAATCATCAGTGTATTCTACTGTGGTGCCGTTTATGAGCTTAATCATTTTTCCCTTACTTGGTTTTTTATATTATCAAATTTATCTTTAAACAAGTTGCCTAAGGTCGCTCCAGAGGAAGAGTTGTTGCTGTTTATAAAATTTTTATAAACGGACTCTTCTTCTTTTTTGAGAGCACCTGTTTCTGATAATATAAGCTTTTTATTTTCTTTGTCAATTTCTTTTACAAGGACTTTTATTTCTTTACCTGTTGCATAATTTTTTGCAATATCATTTTGAGATTTTAGTTCCCCTTTTGGGATAAATCCAAGCATTCCATTTTGAAGTCTAACAGAGACTCCCGTGCTCTTAGTATTTTCTATAATCCCTGTCTGAGTTGAATCTATAAGAGCATCAATAGGCATTGCCCATGGATCTGCTTCATCTGTTATGAGCTCCAGAGAAATTTTTTTCTTTTCTTTATCTATTGATAAGAGTCGAACATTTACTAAATCACCTTTTTTTAGTATTTCCTCAGGCCTTCTTATTTTTTTAGTTAGACTCATTTTTGATATATGGATAAATCCCTCCACACCTTCTGTAAGTTCAGCAAAGGCTCCTTGAGGTATAATATTAACTATTTTTGCGTTGAAAATATCCCCCTCGGAAAAATTTATTTTCATCCAGGGCTCTTCTTCCACCTGTTTTATACTTAAGGTTATTTTTTTATTATCCCAATCCGCTGTAAGAATTTTACAGCGAACATTTTGCCCTACGGAAAATTTTTCGACAGAGACGTCTCTTCCCCATGATAGTTCTGATTTTGGAACAAGACCTTCCATGCCTCCGAGATCAACAAATAGACCAAAATTTTGAATCGATGCAACCTTACAGTTGACTATATCACCCACAGCTATTGACTTGCGGAGATTTTTTTCTTTTTCTTTTTGTTCTTCCTCAAGGAGTATTCTCCTTGAGAGCAGAATATTCTTGCCATTTTCTTTAAATTCTATTATGCGAAATGAAAAGCTTTTTCCTATGTATTGGCTCTTGTCATCACTTGATTTAAGATCAATTTGAGAATAAGGGCAAAAGCATCGAATTCCAGATATATTTACAGAAAACCCTCCTTTTACTTCTTCTGCAACAGTCCCTTCCACTTCAATTGAGTTTTGATATGCAAGGTGAAGCAGATCCAGATTGATTTCCCCTGCGCCAAGCTTTGTGGTTACCTTTACTTCCCCACCTCTTACAGATACAATATAGGCTGTGATTATATCACCCTTTTGATAGATGAAATTGCCTTTTTCATCCATTAGCTCTGCTGTATCTATTATAGCTTCAGTTTTTCCAGAAAGACCTATAAATGAAGATTCTTTCCCAATGAATACAACTTTACCTTCAATTTTGTCTCCTGGTGCGTAATCATCTCTTGTTTTAAGAGATTCTTCAAACATTTTTGCAAAATCGTTATTTAATTCAGCCATTTAAGTAGTCCCTGATAATTGAATTAATTTTAAATCAGTTCATTACTAAGAAAGGGAACTGCTTTGTAAAGTTTTTTATTTTGGGATAGATAAAAAGATTTTTTAAAGTTTAAGCTGCATCGAAATCACTTCATGTTCCTTAAAGCCCAGGTTTTTATAAAAATTAATGACCCCCAGATTTGTTTTTCTTACCTGGATGTTTATCTTTGGACAATTTAGTTCACGCAGGATCTCTATGGCTTTATGAACCATTGCAGTGCCATAACCACTTTTTTGAAAAGATGGATGAACACCCAGATAATTAATCCATCCTCTATGACCATCATAACCAACCATCATTGAGGCGATTATTTTGCTGCTGATCTCTCCAATAAAAAATAAATTTGGCTGAAATGACATTTTGAGATCTATATCTGTGTCTGGATCGTTCCCTGGAAATAGAAGATTACATTTTTCCCATAAAATTTTAACATGAACTCTGTCCTCTTCTTTATAAGGACGTATTTTGAAATTTTTTTCCACAACTACTTCCCCCTGAGTGAAATTTATAGATTTAAATTTTACTTTAAGAATTATATCATTTTTCTTGCCGATCCATTGTTATTTTATTATAATCTAATATACAGTAGAATAAAGTAAAAAGAAGCTGACATGTATAAAATTTTACAGTAATTTAATAATTAAAAATTCAAGGAGAGCCTTTAAGTTACAAGCTCCCATTGATTAGATTTACTAAGCATTAGATATAGATATGCGAAGTGCAAAAGGGTGAGTGAAATTTTTGTGAAAGTTATTAAAGAAGATTCTGTGAAAAAAAATAGAGGCAATAGCATCTTTTTGCTCTACTCAGAGACAAAGCAATATCTCCTGTTTGTTTATCTTTTTTTTACAGTTTCATTCCTCATGGTCTGCATAATATTTTTGTGGCTCAATCAGCGTTATCTCTTTGATTCACTTAATTCATGGATGTATTTTTTTGACAAAAGAATATCAGTTCACAAAATAAGAGCAGAAGATTTAAAAAAAGGAGAACTTTCTTTAAGTTATGCTAATCAGGAATTTTACCTTAGCAGACATATTTCAGAAATAGAAAAGCTCAGGGATGGTGAATTTTATAAAATTCAGTTAACAAGTCAGATTGATTCTTCACGTTATTTTATATTTTCAGAGGGAAGATCTGATGATTTTAATTTTATCATTCTTGGACCTTTGGGATATTTAACAGAGATTACACAAAATCGCTGGGTTATAAAAATTGTTTATAAGGGTAGGATCCTTTATTCTTCCCAATCTGGTGGAGATTTAGATAAAGTCATTCCACCATTGTTTAGTTTCAATAAATTATCATGCGGAATAAGCAATTTTGCCTCCTTCAGGGATTATCCTGAAATTCGTTTATATATAACACATGATATTACCTATGAGTTTTATACCTTTATTTTTACATTGATGATTATCTCGATTTTATTTATAAGCATACTCAAAAGAAATGAAAGATTACGGAAACAACTCACCACTCTCACAAAAGAAGAAAAGAGTTTAAATGAGGTAATGTCTTACATGGCCAAATGGGGTCTTGAGAATGGGGAGATATATGCTAAATTGTCAGACTTAAAAAATAATTTTTTGGTATATGATGATATACTCCAAAAAATATCTCTTTCTTTTTATGAGACCTCAGTGATAAAAAAAACACTTAGCATGCATATTAAAAATACCTGCTCCATGATAGATGAAATAATTCAAAAGGGTAAAACTATTCAGGAAAGCGAGGAACGCTATAGGAAAATGATTAATTCTATGCCTGATGCTGTTCTTGAGATAGATTCTGGTGGAAATATATTGTTTTGCAGTGGTCAGGTGTTGAATTCTCTTGGTTACAATCCCGATGCTCTTATTGGTAAAAATATCTTTGATCTTGTAGATTCAGATCTTAGAGAAGATATTCGCACTAAGTTTAGTGATTCTGTGAGACAGAGTTATTATTTCAGAAACTTAGTCTTCCCTGTCAAATCAAGCAAAGGCACCGATGTTATTATGGAGCTAAATGGCTATACTTTTTTTGGAGAAAATTCTCTTCCATCAGGTTTTAGAATGGTAAGCAGAGATATAACAGAAAGGTTGAGATTGCAAAATGAAAAAAGAAAAATGGAAAAGCAATTGATGCAGGCTCAAAAAATGGAGGCCTTAGGAACTTTAGCTGGAGGGATTGCCCATGATTTTAATAATGTCCTTGCAGCAATTATTGGAAGCCTTGAAATGCTATCTTTTAATATTAAAAATGGAAATTTAGGCAGTGATAAGGAACTGGACAAATATATAGAGCTGGCATATGATTCTGCAAAGAAGGCCTCAGAGGTTATAAAGCAATTACTCAAAATTTCAGGGAAAAATCACCTGTCAACTGAAAGAGTGAATTTGAATATGACCATTAACTCAGTGACAAATTTATGCAAAAATAGTTTTCCAAAGTCAATAAATATTAGCTATAATTCTGCTATAGAAAATGCAATTGTTTGTTGCGATCCACTTCAGCTTGAGCAGGCTATTCTAAATATATGTATAAATGCCATGCATGCAATGACTATAATGAGAAATGATGATGAAAAAAGAGGAGGGGTTATTGATATAACTCTTTCGCAAATGTTTGATGAGAACAATATAAAAAATATCACTCCTTATAATGTGTCTGGCAAATATTATAAAATAGATATAAGAGATACTGGTGTTGGTATAGATAAGGATAAGCTGGAGCATATATTTGAACCATTTTACACAACAAAAGGAGAGGGAACAGGTCTTGGGCTTTTTATGGTTTATAATACCATAAAAGAGATGGGAGGCTTTATAACAGTGGATTCAGTCCCTGGTGAGGGAACATGTTTTTCATTATATATCCCTGTCCTGACTGAGTAGGTTTATATTGGAGATCGCAAAGGAGGTTTGTGTTGTTTAGTGAAGATAAGTCTTTGCTTACATGGGTTGTCAGTATAACAGAAAGCAGGGATATTGAAATACTGGAACGCATAATGTTAAAAACAGCTTATGAATTGATTCCCTGTGAGGGAGTTTATTTTTTTAGGACGGATCCAGTGGATATGTCAATTCAAAGTTCTTCAGCTTATGATGGAGAGGGCTATGTTTATTCCTGTGATAATGAAGTTTTTGAATATATTGAAGATCTGCGGGAATCCATGATGCTTTCCTATAGCGATTATTCGATAACCTCTGTGGATAATTCTCTTCACCCGATTATTATTTCCCCTGTGAATATTATGAGCAGCAGCGTAGGTTTTATCACTCTTGATTTTCCGGAGACTTCATCGGAGAGTTTGTGTGTCCTTGAAGGTATTGTGAGAATGTATCAAAACTATATCTCCGCTCTTCTTGATAGAGATAGAGATGAACTCACAGGGCTTTTCAGTCGAAAGCTTTTTGAAGAGAAGGTTAACACTTTTATAAGGATAAATAAAAGGCTAAAGGATAAGCCCTTAAAGGGTAATGAGCGAAGAACTTATGCAGAGAATGACCTATATTGGCTTGGAATTATTGACATAGATAATTTCAAGAGTGCAGATGATAATTTTGGCCACATTGCAGCAGAAAAGCTAATTGTCATTATGGGTAAGATTATTCAGGATTTTTTTAGAGCAAGCGATATGAAGTTTCGTTTTGATGAGGATGACTTTGCAGTGGTAATAAAGACTTCTGATGCACAGAGAGCCTTGCTGGTATTTGAAAGGTTGCGCAAAACAGTAGAAAATTACAACTTTCCATTTGTTGAGAGGATGACTGTTAGTATAGGTATTTCTATGATTAACATGGAGGAATCCTCATCTTTTTTTATAATGAGGGCATTGAGAGCTCTGCACTATGCCAAAAGTCACGGAAAAAATAAAGTTTTTATATACGAAGATCTTGTAGATAGAGGAGAGCTTCCTCGGGAAGCCATCATCAAAAAAGATCAAATTAAAGAATAATTCTTGAAAAAGAAAGCATAAGCTTGCAAAATGCTCTATATTTATACAATGGAGTATTTTGATGAGTAAAGAGGATTATGTCGAAATTATAAATGCCCTTCGGACCATACCAAGCCTTAAAAATTTAACCCTTGAAGAATTAAAAGTTATAGCTCCTTTTTTTGTAGAAAAGAAATTTCATACAGGTGATTTCATCATTGTTGAAGGCACAAGTGGCAATGCTATGTATATCATAAAAAATGGGACTGTGATAGTTACAAAGTCTGATAAAAAAGGGGAGCAAATTACCTTAGGAGTGTTGCGTGATGGCGATTTTTTTGGAGAATTTTCACTTTTTGATAATCTTCCTCGTTCAGCTAATGTAGCAGCAATAGATGACACAACAATCTTTGTACTCACTCGTGAAGACTTTGATAATATATGTAAAGACAATATAACAATAGCCAATAAAATATACTTTAATACCCTTCTTGAGGTATTTTCTCGCTTCAGAAAGAATATTTCAAATTTTACTTTTTCACAGTATCATCTTAGAGAAAAAAGTGAAATGCTAAATAAAATAAACAGAGATCTCTCAAGTGCTCAGGAAATCCAGCAATACTTTATAAATGTAGGAAAAATTTCCAGAGAATTGATGGGGATCAAGCACTCTTATGTATATCAGCCCTCTGAGGCTGTAGGTGGTGATTTCATTGACATAATAGAAAAGGGATCTAAAATTTACATGATAATAGCAGACGTTGAGGGACATGGGATCACAGCAGCTCTTGTAACAGGGGTGTTAAAAAGCGCCTTTGTTATGCTTGTTCCTCTCTATGGAGATGATCCATGCCTTTTTTTAAGCAGGCTCAACAATCATCTATATAATGTTATACATTCCATTCATGCTACCTGTTACTATACAGTGATAGACACAGATAAAAAAGAAATAACCTTTGCCAAGGCAGGTCATCATCACCCTCTTTTTTGGAATAGCAATAAAAACGCTTTTGAGGATATTAACTCTAAAGGTCCAGGTCTTGGCATAGTTTTAGATCCTGTATATTCAATTTGCACATTGCCATATAGTTCAGGGGACAAATTGCTCTTTTTTACAGATGGAATAATTGAGCAAAGGAACAGAGATGGCCAGATGTATTCCCTTGAAAGATTACAGAAGGTTTTTTTAACTTCTTTGCAAAACAAAGAGTCAAATACTTTGAATGTTATTTTAAAGGATCTTTATAAATTTTCTAATCATTCAGATTACGAAGATGATATTACCTTGATGTTGTATGAATTTTTGTAACAGAATGGATTTTTTATTTTTTTATTCTTTATTTATTATTGACACTTAGAGGTGCATAATATAAATTCATTTATTATACAATTTTTTTATTATGAACAGATAATGAGGTTAAGATGATTGTTATTGAGAGCATAAATCATGTGGGTATTACTGTTTCTGACCTTGAAAAATCTATTCAATTCTATAAGGATCTTTTTGATTTTGAAGTAATTGAAAATATCAGTAATTCCGGACAGGCTTTTCTTAAAATGGGAGACATTCTCCTTTCGTTGGTTGAGGTGAAAGGTTACACAAACAGCAAGGATTCCAAAAACTGTATATCCTTTTATGTCGATGAAGAAGATTTTGATGATGCAATTGATGAGATAGAGGAGATGGGTTTAACAATTGTTTCAGGTCCAGAAAATATTCGCAAGGGGCAGAGAGTCGTTTTTGCAGATCCAGATGGTAATCTAATTGAACTTGCCTATCCAAAAATTGACTGAGCTTTATTTTGAATTTTGAGGAAAAGAAGAGGTGCAGGAGGCACCTCTTTTTGTTTAAAAATCTCAATAAATTTAGTGAATTGCCGAAATTATTCAAAAAAGTTTGGAGGGATTTATGGATATAAGAACAATTTTTAGCAAGCTTAAGGTTATACCAGTTACGGTTTTTGACGATGTAGACTCTGCTCTCAGGGTTACGGAATTGCTTGTTAAGCACAAAGTGGGAGTTATAGAAGTAACTTTGCGCACAGAGAAGGCCTTTGACTGTATAAAGTCTATAGGGAGGGAATTCAAAGATATAGTAGTGGGAGCAGGAAGCGTCCTTGACACTGTTAGCCTGCAGAGAGCAGTGGACTGTGGTGCGGTTTTTGCAGTTGCTCCATCTTTGGATGAAAAGATAGTTGAATATTCCAATCAAATAAAAATTCCCTTTATCCCTGGAGTAGCTACCCCTGGTGAATTACACAGAGCAATAAAGCTTTCTCAGATAATAAAGATATTCCCTGCAAAAAATCTTGGTGGAGTTGATTATATAAATGCAATTACTGCTCCTTTCCGTATGATGGACTTTGCGGTAGTTCCAACAGGAGGTATTGATAATAAAAATTATAAGGAATATTTAAGTTGTGACAGAGTTATTGCCTGTGGCTTATCTTATCCTGTTAATGAAAAGCTTATAAAAGAAAAAGACTTTGACTCAATAGAAAAACGCATAGTTGAAATTTATGGAGAGAATAATTGAATCAAAGAGATCTAATATATCTTATAGAAAAGGCACTACTGCGCAGAGCAGAGCTTTTTGATGATGGAGATAGCAATTGTTTTAGAATATTCAATGGCCTGGCCGATGGTCTGGATGGTCTTGCCATTGATTACTATGATGGCCATATACTTATTCAGTATTTTACTCAAGTTGCCATGTCCAGTTTAATGGAAATTGTCAAATCCCTTGATGTTGTTTTTGCAAAAAATAAGCTCACAATGAAATCCATTCTGGCTAAAAACAGGAATGTAAAAACAGATGATGCTGGTAATTCTTTCTGGAGGAGCACTATAATTGATGGTACTTACAATGAAGAGGATGGCCTTGTTGTTAAGCAGAATGGATGTCTTGCAAAGGTGGATTTAGTCAATGGACAGAATACTGGAATATTTCTTGATATGCGGGAGGTCAGGAAATCTCTTGGTCAATTTTATAGTGAAAAGAAAATAGAGTCAATGGCTAATTTATTTTGCTATACAGCTTTGTTTTCTGTTCATGCAATTAAAAGTGGCATAAAGAGATCAATAAATGTAGATCTGTCAAAGTCTGTGTTAAGAAGAGCTAAGGATAATTATTTGCTAAATGGAATTGATGTAGATGATAGGGATTTTATTTTTGGTGATGCTCTTAAATGGGTGAAGATTTTTGCAAAAAAAAATACAGTTTTTGACTTTTTAATTTTTGATCCTCCGACCTTTGCAAGAGGTAAAAAATCCCAGTTTTCGGTGAGATCCGATTATAAAAAATCTCTTGAAACTATAGGAGACATAATTCCAGAAGGCTATATACTTACCTCTGTGAATTCCCACTTTGTTACTAAAAGAGAATACATGTCCTATCATCCAGAGAAATGGGAATTGTTAATGTTTACCAATGAATCTTCCGATTTTATAAATACTAAAGCTCCCTATTTAAAAGTAGGTTTGTGGAAGGTGCGCTTATAAGCTAAAGTTTATATTAGGGGATTAAAATGTTCTATCTTGCATTGTTGCTAGTTTTGGTGGGATTGCTAATTTTTTTAGTGGCACTTTTTTCTGAAAAGTCTAATATTGATACCTCCAATGAATACGCTAAAGCGGAGTTATTTTCCAATAAGTATAAAAAGTCCCCTGAATTTAAAGAAGAGGATATAATTTTCCCTGAAATATCAGATGATTTTACAGAAACTCAGTTGAGAGATAATGAAGAGGATGTTTTTGTGAGCTTATCATCCGACTTACCTTCAGAGATGTCTTATGAGGAGGACTTAAACTTTGATGATAAAACCAGGGCTACGACAATTCAGGAAGAGGAGCTTATACCTGATAGTGGACCACTGAGGCATGAATTTATTGAGTCAGAGGCTTTTGCTGATGAGAGAGATGATAGAATTTATGCAGTTTTATATGATGATAAAACAGGAAGTATAGATTATAAAAAATTAAAAAATATTGTTGCACCTTCAGAGGCTCTTTATAAAAATATGAAACGCCTTGGAAAAGGAGAATTGCGTCTTGATGAGGATGGCTTGAGCTTCCACATGGATAGCAGACTTTACAGGTTTGACTTTTATAAGATAGCAGATCTTTTTGTTGGTGATGACTATTTAGCTTTACCGCTTAAAGAAAGCAATTCAGTGAAGCTTTTCCTCATAGAAGGGAACAATACTTTTGCAACGCAGGTTTTGGAGAACTTTAGGGAGTATTTAAAGGTTGAGTAATGTATTATAGATATAAAGCGAAAAAAAAAGACAGGCGGTTTCTTAAATTTTTATTTTATAGTGCTTTAATAGCAGTTGTGCTGTGGACTTTATACCAAAAGCGCAATTACCTTATGTTTTGGAAGATTTCCCATAATAGGATTGTTCAACAAATATCCTCAGCATCTTCACTTTCAGATCCACAGGAAAGAGTAGCAAAGCTCAAGAAACTTGAAAAAGATCTTTTTATGTATAAAGAAGAGCACCTTTATGATCCAGAGTCATATACGCTATTTGGTAGAGTTTCCTTTGATTTAGGCGTATCAGGCCTTGGAAGTTTTACTGATATGTATGTTAAAGAGTTAGATACTGCTTTGAGTTCAGAACAAAGGGGATATCTGTTAAATGCGATTAAGAATATTTCAAAGGCAATTGCTCTTCTTGATGGCCGAGAGATTGAGCAGGAAAATATTTTTTACCTTGCAAAGGCCTATTTGCTGACTGGCTATTATGATGATAATGAAATATTTGCATTTTTAAGTGAAAAAATAAGAGATTTATCAAATATCTCCAGTGATAATGCTCGCTTTTGGGGAATATTAGCTTTGAGATGTGGTGAAACAGAAAAAGGTCTTGAATTATTGCAGCAAAAAGGCAATATAGACTCAGATGTCAAAGGAAAGATTCTTTATTCCAGAGCTCTTGCAGATGGTAAGAGATATACAGAGGCTATTGTATCCTTCAAGAAAATTCTTGAAAATCTTGAAGATGTTGAGCTTAAAAAAATTGTTTATATAAATCTTGGGAAAATATACAGTGCTCAGGGGCTGTTTGCAGAATCATCCGAGAGCTTTGCTATGGCTCTTAGCCTTGGAGATGATAAATATACAAAATTGCTCTATGGAAAATCCTTGCTTTCCCAGGGAGATAGGGTTAAAGCTAAGGAGATTTTTACGGAGTTATCAAATATAGACGCTTCCGATATGGAAGTTAAAAATATTTTAAATTCTTTGAAGTAATTATTTTGTTTTGAATGTTAAAGGCTTGACAAAATTTCTAATATGGAAAAATTTCTATCAAAATTATGTCATATTTGGCTTTTGCCTCTGACTCCTGCAGCTGATGAATATTAGCTTTTGGATTAACTTTGAGACTAAATCAGGGAGACTATAAATTATGTTCGACTCTTTATATAGCATGTTTTCAAACGATATGGGCATTGACCTTGGAACTGCAAATACTCTTGTTCACGTCAAGGGGCAAGGGATTGTTTTAAGTGAGCCTTCTGTTGTTGCAGTCCAGACAAGCACTGGAAAAGTTTTAGCTGTTGGTCATGAGGCAAAGAGAATGCTTGGCAGAACTCCGGGCGATATAGTGGCAATACGTCCAATGAAGGATGGGGTTATTGCAGATTTCGAAACTGTCGAAAAAATGATTAGATATTTTATAACAAAGGTTCATAAGCGTAAAACACTTGTTAGACCTCGTGTTGTAATTGGGGTTCCATCTGGAATTACAGAGGTGGAAAAGCGTGCTGTCCGTGAATCTGCAGAGCAGGCTGGAGCTCGTGAGATTTTTCTTATAGAAGAGGCTCTGGCTGCAGCCATTGGTGCTAATATTCCCATTCATGAACCAGCTGGTCACATGATAGTTGATATCGGTGGAGGAACAACAGAGATAGCTGTAATATCCCTTGGTGGCATGGTAATTGCGGATTCGCTGAGGATTGCTGGTGATGAGTTTGATGAGGCAATTATAAAATATATGAAAACTCAGTATAACCTTGTTATAGGTGAAAGAATGGCTGAGGAGGTTAAATTTAGGCTGGGTAATGTTTTCCCTGAGAAAAAGGTTGAGACAATGGAGCTTAAAGGAAGGGATGCCATTTCTGGATTGCCACGAACTCTTGAAATCGACTCAGTTGAAATAAGAAAGTCTCTTAAAGAACCAGTTGAGCAGATCCTTGAGGGGGTAAAACATGCTCTTGAAAAAACACCTCCAGAGCTTGCAGCAGATATAGTTGAAAGAGGTATTGTAATGACAGGAGGAGGCTCTCTCTTGAAGGGGCTTGATAAGTATATAAGCAAGGAAACTGGAGTGCCAGTTATTCTTGCAGAAAACTCATTGACATGTGTTGTTCTGGGTGCAGGAAAATTTCTTGAAGAATTGAAAAATTTATATAGAACAAATTTGAAGTGATACTGTGGAATTTATAACAAGACACAAACCAATAGTTACATTTGTTTTTTGTTCACTTTTTTGTATAATATCGCTCTCCATTCAGGGGGGCGGTTTTACTTTATCCTTTGAGGGGATAATATCTGGTGTGGTTTCTCCATTTCAAAAATTGTATAATGGAATTCATTCAGGTACAAGTAAACTATGGGCTGGTTTCTCTGAGCTTGATAGAGTGAGGGAAGAGCTAAAATTTACACAGCAAAAGCTCCAGAGCTTTGAAGCAATGGATGAAAACATAAACCAGATCAAACTCGAAAATGAGAGACTTCGCAATCTCCTTGAGATGAAAGAAAAGCTGAGATATAACTCACTGCCAGCCTTTGTAATAGCCAAAGATCCTGATAATTGGTATAGAACAGTTGTTATTAACAGAGGAAGCAATGATGGAGTCGATGTTGATATGCCAGTTGTTGGCTATCATAATGGGGAGAAAGGAGTTGTTGGTAAAATTGCTGAGATCAGAGGCTCTGTTTCTAAAATTGAGCCTGTTATATCTCCTGAGATAAAAATTGGGGTTAAGGTTGGAGAGGGTGGATATGCGGGGTTACTTAGCGGCTATGCTCATAATTCAAATCTATGTAAAATAGATTATGTCTCTCGTGCTGCTCAGATAAAATTTGGTGATGTTGTTGTCACATCAGGGCTTGCTGGTGATTTTCCTGCAGGACTGGTCGTTGGCACAGTTGTTCAGACAGAGATGCATGAGCTAAATCCATATCAGCGTGTAATTGTTAAGCCTATTATAGACTTTGATGTTCTGGAGGATGTTTTTGTTATAAAGAAGTCTCCTGACAGGGGATTATTTGATACTTTTGAGGAAGTAAAATGATTGTCACTTATATAATTACAATAGCAGTTGTCTTTCTCTCTTTTTTAATTCAAGGTCACCAGTCCTTTGATGCCCTGCGTATTGCTGGAGTTAAGCCAGATCTTCTTTTTATTATTACAGTTTATATGGGGTATAGTTTTGGATCCTTTGCAGGAGAGGTAACTGGTTTTGGCAGTGGTCTACTTCATGATTCACTATCAAATTCTCCCCTTGGACTTTTGACTTTTCCGAAGCTTATAATTGGATTTGTCGTTGGCATGTTTGGGCGCTCAGTTCTTAAAAGCACAACCCCTACAATTATACTGCTTGTATTTGTGGCAAGCATAATAAAAGGAATTATAACTCTTATCCTTGCCTTTATTTTCAGTGAAGCCTATATTTCTTCTATCATACATGTAATAATCCCAGAGGCATTTTACAATGCCATACTTTCTCCTATGTTATTTTTTATTTACGATAAAATCTATAGAAGTGAGTTGGAGAGGGAGGGCTATTTATAAATGACTACATCCCTTAAAACCAGAATGCTTGAGGCATTCAGGCGCAGGATGTTTTTTTTCCTTGTATGTGTAGCAACTGCCTTTGCTATTTTAGTTCTGCAAATAATTAATTTACAATTAATTCATGGTAGGGAATATAAAATCAAAGCAGCTATAAATATGGAAAATAACATTCCCATACCTGCAGCCCGTGGTGAAATTTACGATCGTGATTTTAAAAAGGGTATATCTGGTACAGTTCTTGTTTCTAATAGACCTTCATTTAACCTCACTCTTGTTCCTAAGAATTTTGAGTCAGAGGCTCAGATGAGGGATGTTCTTGCACGGCTTGCTCCTATTGCTGAGTTTGATCTCGAGACTACTATTGCAGAGATAAAAAAGAGTAATCCCTGGGAACGCTTTGTCTTGAAGGAAGATGTTGCCTTTGATGTGGTAGTAAAGATTGCCTCACATAAAAAGTTTTTCCCAAATATAAGATGGGAAGATGCCCCTGTGAGAATATATAACTATAGCGATATCTTTGCCCATGTAATTGGCTATATAGGCAGTATGACTAAGGAAGAATATAACTCACTGAAGGAACAGGGATATAAATACTATCAGGTAGTAGGCAAAACTGGTATAGAAAAGAACTATGACAAGATCTTGAGAGGTGAGGATGGCTATATAAGGCGTGTTGTTGATGTTAACAACAGAACTGAGGGAGAGGAAATAGGCAAGTATCCCATTGCCGGCAATAATTTAGTTTTAACTATTGATTATGAGGTTCAGGCTGCGGCCTATGATGCTCTGGCGGGAAGTACCGGTTCTGTTATTGCAATTAAGCCTGCAACTGGTGAAATTATAGCTATGGTTAGCAGACCTGGTTTTGATCCAAATCAGATCATATCAAAAGAAAACTCAGGTATCATAAGAGAGCTTTTAAACAGTCCAGAAAAGCCTTTTTTAAACAGGAGTATTCAATCAAGGTATCCGCCGGCATCTACTTTCAAGTTAGTTACAGCAATAGCAGCTCTTGAAACAGAAAAAAGTTATCCAGATAAGACTTTTTATTGTCCGGGGAAATATACTTTAAAAGGCTATGTTGATCGTGATTTTTATTGCTTTAGAGCTCATGGCACTTTGGATCTTTACAGAGCTATAGCTGAATCATGCAGTGTATATTTTTATAATCTCGGTATGATTGTTGGCCCCACGATGATTATGAAATATGCGAGCTATATGGGGCTTGATGAACCAACAAAGATAGATCTCCCTGGAGAACTTACAGGCTTTGTCCCATCGCAAAGATGGAAGCTTAAGACCTTTGGGCAACCGTGGTTTGATGGAGATACTGTCAACCTTTCTATAGGTCAGGGCTTTACTGTAGTGACTCCAATTGGTCTTGCGAATATGATGTGTGGAATTGTTAATAATGGTATAGTTTACAAGCCTTATCTTGTAAAGGAGATCTATAGCCCTGACAATAAAACAGTTTTAGGGAAAACTGAGAAAGAGAAATTAAGGGAAATACCACTTTCTCCTGTTACTTTGAATACGCTCAAGCAGGGGATGAGATATAGCGTTCAAAACGGAACATCGGCACTTCTTGGTCGACTGAAAGTCCCTGCTGCAGGAAAAACTGGAACAGCTCAGACAAAGTCAAATCGAAAAGAGAATGTATCACAGCATGCATGGTTCCTTGGATACGCTCCTTTTGGCGGAGATGTGGATTCAGCGGTAGTTGTTTGTGTTTTAATAGAGTATGGGCAGTGGGGCTCATCTGCTGCAGTGCCTGTTGCAGAGAGGGTTTTTTCAAAATTAGTTGAGCTTGGATATTTTGCTACAGGTGATACAACAACTCAGATAAAATGAGGTTATATTATAGTTATGTTGAATGATATTTTTTCAAGATGGGATAGACCACTTGTAATTGCAACCTTCCTTGCTGTAGTTTTGGGCATTTTAATGATATACAGCGCAGGATTTGATCCTGTGGAGCAGATTAACAAGGGCTTTTATAAGAAACAGATTGTCTGGTTTATAATAGGCATTGTTTTCATGGTTGTGATGTCTGTTATAAATTATAGACATCTTGGAGACTATGCCCTCCAAATATATGGAATAATTTTGTTTATTGTGTTGCTCACAACTATATTTGCACGGCCAATAAGGGGAACATCTGCCTGGATCAATTTTGGTTTTTTTTCAATACAACCCTCTGAATTCATGAAACTGTCTGTTGTCATACTTCTGGCAAAATATCTTGAACTGCGTGAGAGAGATATAAGGAATTTTAGAGAGCTAATAATTCCGGCTCTTATTGTCATGGTTCCTGTTCTCATAATACTCAAACAACCGGATTTTGGGACAGCTGCGATATTCATTCCTGTGATGTTTACCATGCTTTTTGTTGGTGGAGCTGATATTTCACACCTTGTGGCGACTATTTTAATAGCATTTATTGCCCTTTTTTTCCCAATGCTTTATACTTACTGGGAATGGGCAGGGTACAAAGGGAGTAGTATAATTCTACAGATGTTCACCCATTTGGATGTGCTCTTTACAATTTCTGCAATTCTCCTTTTTATTGCCATATCGACTTTTGTAGCTCATTTTTTCTGGAATCAAAAAGTGCTCAGAAAAATTTACATTCCTGCAACTGTTATTTCCCTTGGGCTTATGCTTTCTGTTGTTATACATAAGTGGTTCAAGGAATATCAGAAGAAGAGAATTCTGGTTTTTTTAAATCCAGAGCTTGACCCTCACGGATCTGGCTATAATATAATTCAGGCAAAAATTGCAATAGGATCTGGTGGTTTTTTTGGTAAAGGATTTCTTAAGGGCACGCAAACACAGCTGGGATTTTTACCAGAAAAGACCTCTGATTTTATTTTCCCTGTAATATCTGAAGAACTGGGTTTTCTTGGCGCTATGGTCGCTATTGCGCTCCTTGGTATAATTTTATACAGAGGCATTCAGATTGCTCTTTCTACAAGGGATAAATTTGCAGCTTTACTTGCTACTGGGATAACAGCAATTTTATTTTTTCATATACTAATTAATATTGGTATGACTATAGGAATTATGCCAGTTACAGGATTGCCTTTGTGCTTTTTTTCCTATGGAGGCTCTAACCTCTTCATGAGCATGATTGGTATTGGTATTTTAAATAACATCAGCATGAATCGTTCTTATTATTAGCTTTTAACTATAAGAGCTCTACCCCATGAGGTGGGCTCTTTTTTTAAAATTACCCCCTTTGCCTTTCATTTTTTATTCAGTATTTTCTCCTGACTTTCGATAATAGCATAAAGCAGCCTTTTTTATTTAGAGAGGGATAGATGATTTCTAATTCTGCATTATTACTTGTTGAGGTGAATTCGCTTTCACGCAGTCCAAAAGATGGTAGGTCTTCTGTTGAAAATACAGGTGCGGATTTCTATTCATTTGTGTTAGATTCCATTAGTCAAAGGATTAATGCAGCAGAGAAGAACAATTTTAGAGAAAGGCAAGCATCTGACTTTAGTAATTTTAGTGATGGGGAAATAAGAGACCATAAACTCAACTCTTCAATAGATGAAACAGACTCCAGCAAAAGCTATTTAATCAATAACCGGGCTGCTGAATATAGAGAATCTGAGAAAGAAATAGCATCTGATGAAAAGATGCAAGCAGAAACTAAAGATGATGAAAAAGTTGCTTCACATCCAAAAAAAATTGATAAGATGAAAGCAAGTGACGAAAAAAGTATAAAAAACACGGGTGATGCAGATAAAGTAAAAGATAAAAAGGTAGAAGCAAAGTTTTTAAATGATAAAGAATCACTAGAACATTCAAAAATCGAAAACTTTACTTTGGCCCTAATTTCATCAGAGACCTTTATAGAAAAACTTTCTTCTAAGATAAAAGATAAAATTAAAGACAAAGATCATAATTTTAAGGATGAGCTTCATAACTTTCTGAAAGAAAAAGCCGCAATATCAATGAGAGAAATATTTAACTCCATAGACAATAGCCATAATCGGAAGCTTGATCTAAATGAACTCAATGGTGGGAAGCTTTTTGAAATGGCAGAGAAATCAAATATTTTTAAGGAACTATTAAAGAGATTTGAAAAAGAAATTATAAAATTCACTCAAAAAGAAAGTAACACCCTTACAACT
>MWCI01000038.1 GCA_002069965.1 Spirochaetes bacterium ADurb.Bin218
TATGATTCTGCGGTAAGAGACATTCCTCTGCAATTGCTTATGATGCACAGTTGTATTCATCTTCTCATCAAACTCCTGCACCACAATCTTTCGCCCGGACTCAAGCAAATAGGCATAATTTAAATCCTTATCAAAGTGCTTCTCTGTTATCTTATTATTATTCATAAGGCTAAATATTATCCTATCTGCAAATATTGGCTTAAAGATTTCTGCCACATCCAGTGCAAGTGAAAATCTCCTGTATGATGGCTCGTGCAAAAAGCTCACTGTTGGATTAAGCTGAGTCCTGTATATCTCTTTCAAAACCGCTGTATACACAAGGCTATTCATAAAAGAGATAAAAGCGTTCATCATATTATCTGGCGGATGCTTTACTCGTTTCTCAAACTCAATTGGTTGATTTATTATAAGAGGAAATGCCCTGTAATAAATCTCCCGTATATTACCCTCTATTGCCATTAGCGATGGGATATCTGGCTGTGATTGTCGCACTATCACATCTCCTGCATTCAAAAACTCCCGTGGATAAAAAGTCCCAGAATAAAATCCATAATAGTTAAATATATGGACCATTATATTATGTTGATTCAAAAAATTAAGCAATTTTGTGTTGAGGTTAAGCTCCCCAAATACAAAAATAGAATCAACATCCTCAACCGGAATCGGAACTTTTTTTTCAAAGCCCGCCTCATCTGCCACATTAAGCATCAATGTATTATCCTGTCTGCTCAATGTTCCAGATCTGAATATATAGTAGTCTCTCATGATGATTTAAATAAAAAACCTTTATTTCTTACTCTAATAAACTCTCAAAGTCACAAATCCACTACCAGTTGTCTCATCTGCCCCTATCTGTATCGTTTTTTTATCAAGTAGCTGCTGTAACTCTGCTGCCACATCTTTATTTTCCTCAGAACGCCTATTTATAAAAATCTGTGAATAAAAAATAGCCTCAGCTGGGACAAACTCCTCAACAAAAAGTGCTCCACGTTTTGCTGTCCCTGTTTTTTGATCTATCTTTATCCTCGTCCTTACCTCCACTGCATAATTTGCGATATCTGCAAAGGCTGAATCCGATACTATTGCCACTCTTTTATATAACTCCTCATTAAAAAAATCGATTTTAAAATTCTCAAAAATTTTTTTCAATTCTCTGGCTTCAAAAGCAAGCAAAAACTCCTCAAGCCCTATATGCTTATCCCCCTTAAGGCAGGATTTGTTATCTATTATTGCCTTTCCATCTTCTGGATCAATTTTATTTTGCTCTGCAGCATAATCGATCTTTAATATCTCAGCTACATCTCTACTAAACCTTTCAAAAACATAAGGGCATGTAATTAATGCATAAATACCTCTCAAACTCCTCACTGGATAAAACAAAATCTTTGCATCTGTAAATGCAACCATTGAGGACCTCGAATTATCCCCTGTAGTTTCAATGCCAAAAATATTATCTACTTTTTTCGCATCATTCCATGCCCTACATGCAAGATCCCTTATCACTCCCTTTATTCCACTTCCTGCCATCATTGGAAAGTTTGTATGCCTCTCTCTCTGAACGGGTAAATCCACATAAGAAAGACTACTTCCTGCCCCTGGATGCAGTGGTGTAAGAGCCTTATAGATTACAACTTTTCCATTATTAAACATATAAATAAACCTCCATTTAAATTCAGATTTTATATAGCGTTAGTTAGCATAAGATTTGAACCGATAAAGTCACTTCTTTGTTTTTCAAAAGTTAAAAGCTGAGCTCTATTTGTATCTGTATAAATAACAGATCCCGCTGGCATTGCTCTTACAGTCTTGGTGCCAATTGATTTGGAGTTTATACCTGCTATAATATATTTTCCTGTTACTCCTCCCTTAAACCCGTCAATTAGCTTAAGTATATTTTTATTTGCCTCATCAAATATAAAAGGAGTTAAAAATACATGCTTAAAAAGCTTTTTATCTTCTCCTGCTTCTTTCTTAAAATCTTTAAATTTTAACTTAAAATCATCTATCTCACATCTATAAAGAGCTGTTTTTGACTCTCCTCCAATTTTTAATAGCCTTGGCTTTTCATCAAAAAATTTTAAGAGTTCCTTTTCATCTCTAAAATAATCCTTTAAATTCTCCAGATCAAAATCCACCCAAAAGGCAAACTCAAATCCCCTACAAAGCCTCACAAAGGATACTCTAAAAAGCCCATCCTCTGACTCTGTAGTCCCACTCTCATCATTAATCTTTATTCCAGTTCTAACCTCTTCCCTGTAGACACTGCTTTTCCTCAATAAATCCTCAGGTGTTATATCGCTAAATTTGCCTTCATACCACTTTTGGAGTCCATTAAGTGATATGAATCCATCAAAGCTCTTTTTATCCTTATTAATCTTATCCTTATCCTTCTTTTCAAAAAGCCACATAAAGCACGATAGACTTTCCATATCTGTTTTGCATCTCTTTAAAATTCGATTTCCCTCCACAAAAAGAGGCTCTAAAACAGAGAGTTTATTTTCAGACTCACATGAATTTGAATCTTTATTTTTACTATATACAAATATATCCTTAGGTGCCTGGAAATAAAGCTCACCATCTTTTTGCAAAAATGGCCCATATACATTTTTTATAAGCTGTCTGCTACCATCATACTTTATGTCTTTGTGATAATAAAGCTTTGCAAAAATGCTACTTGCAAAAGTATTAGGAAGAGGCGGAAAAATAGATTTCCCATCATTTCCCCTATTAAAAGGCTTTGCATCACCAAAAAACAAAACATCCTCTGGAGTAATTGTAAACTTAATCATGACTTGCCTCCGGATTTGTTGTTAGAAATATCCTTTTTATCTTTATCGTTTATGCTATTCAACGTATCCCAAAACTCATTAACAAGCCTATCGTCAATTAAATGATCCCTGGAATTGAAATTTACTTTCATATCTTGACTCTTAAACTCTCCAGAAAATCTCAATGCAAGCCAGTAAAAGCTATTATTAAACTTCATCACCTTAAAAATTAAAGGAGAGGCTCTGCGTAACTTTTCATTTCCTCTCATAAGATTTACAGTTCCACCATTTGAGTGGACTATTGGCAACCCAAAGGCAGCCGATTCAACCTCGCTTCTATGTTTTTCTCTATAAGTTAAATACTCTACTCCCAATTCATTTAAAAGATCTTTTGATTTTCTACCTTTGTTATTATCACATTCTTTTGATATGATTATGCTGCAGCTAGATAAATTGGAGTATTTATTGGTCTTATTTGAGCCAACAATTTCCTGACATTTTTCTAAATTACCCTTAATCCAATTTTCTAAACTACAATCTTTGCGTTCCACAGTAAAATCTATTCCATAGGTATCCCCTGAAACTTTAGATACATAGAAATTGCCCCCACCTCTTCTGGAGCGTGCACCAAAACCCCCAAGATATACTGCGCACCAAAATGCTGCCACTGTATTTTTTAAAACTTCATCACTTGATGAATAAAATTTAACTGTAAATGAAGTCCCTGGCTTATAATTACGCCTACTTACAACAGAATACAAGAGATAGCCAATACCTCTATCCTTACCATTCAGAGTGCGGCTATTTCTATCATATTTCCACTGAAAATCATAGGTCTTATTGAGCTTCTCTCCCTCATCTGTTACGGTTCCTTTTATATTTTCAATCACCACCTTTACCTTTGATTGATAGGTAACCTTTTCTTCCTTGCCGTTTTTGTGATTTTTTTCTTCTATCTGACCGCCAAAGAGTTTAGCCTCCTCTTCATGGAGCTTTTTTATATCATCCTCTGCCTTAAGGGCTCTCCACCAGAATCTAAGCATTCCCTTTATGGTCTGACTTCTTATCTCTGCATTTTGTGTTGCTCCTCCTATAAACACTGGACTTATTGCAGTTAATGTAAACTCAACACTTTTCATCTTACACCTCTCTTCCCTGACGTCCAATAAATCTTGCTATTATAAACATATTGGCAAATTCATCATATCCATATTGCCAATCCTCAAAAAGAGATAGCATCGCCTTTTCAAAATTCACATCTCTCTCATCCTTCGGAAACTTCTGGTGATAAATCCTCTTAAGCTCCTTTAAAAGTATTTTCTTCAAAAAATCATTTTTGCTTTCTTGCTTCTTACTAAAAGTTTCCTCCTCTCCAACAAGCTCTCTTACTATATCCATAAAATCATAACCAAACTTTGATGGAAGCTGCTGGCTCTCTTTGTTGTTTGAGTTTTCTGAATTGCTATATATGGAAACTAAATTTTCAAAAAACTTCATCCCTTCACTTTCCCACTTAATTCCTACTCTCCTGCTTTCACCGGAATTTTTTATTAATTTTAGACAGCAAGCCTCTCTTCCATAACATTTCTTTGCTTTTCTCTCTGCATCCCTTACCTCGTTCAAAGCCATTTGCAGTGGATATTTGTGATGAACAAAAACAATCCCTGCACTCATTGAACCTTTTTCACCAAAAAGATTTTTAAACTCCTTCTGTAACTCAGCAGCACAGGAAAATGCATCCTCTACAGGCAAAAATGCAAGGACATCATCCCCTCCTGCATATATGAGTTTACCAGAAAAATCCGTTTCAACAATACTACGCACCTTGTTCAAAGCAAAGTCCGAAAGCCTTCTTGAAAAAGCACTATGAAAGGATGGAGTCATCGGATGATTAAAGTCTAAAAATCGACCTATTGTAAGTTTAGACTCATCTTTTGGGGACCAGTATTTTTTCAGTGGCTCAATTGCTTTATCGTGTAAAAGCTTTCCTATTGGTGGATTTTTACCACCGCTTATCCATTCACCCATCTTATCTCCATCCATGGCAAGGATTGCATAATACACTGGAGGCTCGATCTCATTTTTAATTAAAAAGTTTTTTATCTCATCAAGCGCCTGTTGCTCCCCTGCAAAACCATATTCCTTTGCAAGATACTCCTTTCTGTATGTAGATGGCATTAAAAACTGTCCATCAATATGGTATAGTTTATTACCTTTAAGCTTTGGAACGCTTATTGCTCCATAAACTCCCTCATTAAGCTTAAATGCTTTAATTTTTGATACAAGCTCAGCAGCAATATTTTTTAGTGATTCTTCTTCTTTATACTTTACAGTTGGCATCTCTGATGTTGATGGGAAACGAATATTACTTTGCAAAGATAGCTTTTCTTTCATTATAGAAGGGAGCTTTCTCTTTAGAGCACAAATGCTACATAGGGATTCATCTTCCTTAAATGGTATAGCACTATACTCTCCACATATACTGCATTTTTTACCAGTCTGGCGAGGAATGTTTACAAAATCCCTGATATTTTTTCTTGAGGCAAGAATTAGCTCTGACATCTCCACAAGGAGTGAATATGCTATGCCTATTTGTGAATTAAAATCCCCTTTTGGTTTATATAAAGGATGATTCACTACAAATTCTGCAATATCTACAGCAAACAATTCATATTCTTTATCTTCTTTTCCTGTTAAGTATCTATAGTCGTCAAACAGCTCTTTAATACTTTCTCCTTCTTCCATCCATGGCAAAACAACCCAATAGATATTAAAAAAGCTTTCAATATCTTCTATGTTTAGCTCTATATCCTTTATATCTTTTGCAAAACCTACAAGAGCATCTTTTACAGCATCACTACATCTCTTTGCCAGAGCAGCAGCCTTTGACGAAGGAACAACTGCAAGGAATCTATTAGGAATATTTGCTATTGTTATTTTTTCTTCTATAGTATTAGAATTGTTTTTAAAAAAATCTTCCCACTCTTTTTTCCAATTCGTAAAGCACTCAATATCAACATTAATGGATTTAAAATAATCATAGAGCCACTTATCTACAAGGGGCTGCCCATTTAAATTAGGGAATATTAAATGATCAACTCCCTCCTCTTCCATCACAACGCTAATTGCCTTAAATGTCAGGTAAGAGAGCAAAAAGCTGCCAGCCCACAGATCTGAAGTCTTTTTTGCACTTTCAATAAAACTCTGCACAGGCCCAAGAGTCCACAGTAAAAATGCAGGGCTATCTCCGCCTTTAAGACAACTTGCTAACGCTGAGGTCTGCACCAGGTGATCATATATACTATGATTTGGAGTCCTTGAATCTGCAGGATGAGTATTTATCCATGGAAAAATTTCTGGTAAAAATCTCCACAAAAACAAAAAATAAAATTTCTCTCTCTCCATGGAGTCTTTAAATTTTAAATTGCCAAGTTTTTCAAAAATCTCCTGCACCTCTTTATGACTTGCGGGAGCTCCACAATTTTTAGCCGTCCCAGTAAAGCAATCTATAAACTTTGCATCATCATAAAAAACAGAAGACTCTTCATAAAAATCAGCTGCGGCTTCCCCTTGAGGTGAAACTAAAAACCTCGTCAAACCTGATGCAATAACATCAGCCATCTTTACAACCTCATCAAAAGGGGATCCTGATATCAAAAAATTATATAGGTCATAGGCAACCCTTTCATGTTTTGATTTGCTCTGGCAATCATTGTGTCTAAGTTCTAAATCTTTAACATTGCTAAAACTCCATATCTTATGGATTGGATCATGCAGCAACGCTTTAAGTTTTATGCTGTAATCACTCATTTGACTGCTCATTTTATCCTCTCTCGAAGTAATTTTTTGACCTCATCTATAGTTTTTTCTTTGTATCTTATTAAAATCCTTCCACCATTTAAGGTATCTTTCTTTACCTCAACAAAATCTCTTAGAAAGCCAGCATGGGCAAAGAAATTGCGTTCCAGTTTATCTTTATCTATGCTTTCCTCTGCTTCATCCTCTCCAGCGCCTTTATACGCTTTTAATAAATTTTTTAATGGCTGCCAGTCTTCATTTATAGAGACAACTATATCCTTTGGTTTAAAATTATTATAACTTTCTGTTTTAATAAGACCTTCCTGCACAGAAAGCCCAATAGACTTAATACTTTTAGCAAATCTATCAATTTCCTCAACTGTTGCGTATCCACGGGGCTTTATATTTTCACTATCAAGAAACTCCTTTAGTCCTTTTAAAAAGCCAAGCATTACAATAACCTTATAAAAGTCTTCGAATTGTAAATAAGGGGATTCTTTCCAGTTTGATTTATATTTAGCAAAAATCCTCTCAAGTATTCCCTTTAAAGCTGAATTTATTTCCGAAACCTCAGAGAAATTATTTACAAATAAAATCAAAGGTGCAGCATTATAAAATGCAGAAAACATGATAAAGAAATCATTAATATATTTTTTAATTTCGCTCTTATACTCTCTACCCTCAGAAAGAGATTCCTCTATAAGCCTTTTTAATAGGCCTTGTTCTACCTCTGCATACTCAGTTGGTGGCTCAAAATTACCCATAAAATCAACGGGATATTGATATATATTAAACTTGCCTTTGTTAGTTCCTATTATGGGATCAGAATAAACTATAAAGCCCTTAACCTTTCGAGCTTTTAAGTTTTTTAAGTTATAGAGAGATTCCCACTCCATAAAATATCTAAAGGCCTCAAGCAAAGCGGATATATAGAAGTTAAGGCCACTGCCAATATCCACAAAAAGCTCATCGAAGCCTTTCGTAATATACTCATGCGTAAGCAAGCTCCATATATATAAAACAAGATCTGACATATTTGTTTTTAAATCAAATCCCTGATAAGATCCAAGGGAGTGCATTACGGCAAAGGCTGCCTTTTGTGAATGAGGATGCTCCTTAAATAGATTTTCTGGAGATTTAAAATAATCTTCTTTCCCATCACTATTCTCTAAAAGATCTTTAACCTTGCAAATAAAGCTATCACCATCTGGAACTTTGACAAGAGCTTCATTTAATAAAAGGCTTACTGGATACAAAAGAAAGACCTTCGCCTCTTCCTTATAAAATTCACTGAGAGCAAAGGAAGATAATGAAGTCTCAAACTCTTTTTCTTTATATATAAATTTTTTCTTATCAGTATATCCCTTATCAAATCTCCCTATCTGGACAATAAGCTTTCTTCCCATTTTATCCCCCTATGTTTATATTAATTGTTTCTCCAATTGTGTATTTTTTGCTGTGGCTTTCGACAATCACAGCTTTGCCAAGCCGCGGATCAAAAACCGCAACTGCCATACATGGATGGAAATGGTGAATTATAAAGCCATACAACCATATAGGTCCACGGCCACTTATTACAACTGCCTTATCTGTTACCTTCTCTGCTACTGGATCTGGCAGCTTTATTTTTTTTAGATCCTCAGGCTCTATTGCCTCATCAAGCTCAAAATTAAATAGAGCCACTTCCCCTTGCTTAGTTATTTTGTATTTTAAACATTCCATATCCAACGTTCCTCTTTGAGCCAACTCCATAATTTTCAAGTGCTTCCTTTATAATCTCTTTAATAAAATTTTCTTTTTTTACTTTTCCCTCAACTGCCTTATGATCTATATTTAACAAAATTTCCTCTTTGCCCTTTTTGATTTTAAGACCTTCATTTTTTATCTTTTCCCATCTCCAGTTGTCAAAAAACACATTAAACTTAAAGGCTGTATTCTCTTTAACTGTTAAAAAGAATATGGGAACTGGATTTTCCCAATCTCCAGGTGCTTTTTTATCCTGATAATACTCAGCATAATGATTATTCATTATATCAAGCTCAAGTTGACCATCTTTAACTGGATAGGCATCAATAAAAAGCAAAAGGGACTTAAAATTTTGTGCTCCAAAAAGCAGCTGCCATGTAAGAATATCTTTATCATCTACATCAAGCTCACCATAAAACTTTTCCTCAAACTCTTCTAATTTATCAAAAGATATTTTTTTATCTTGCACAAGACGAGCATAGGCAACAGATCTACAAATCCCCTTTAAACTACTTCCAGGTATATAAGGCACTCCCCTGGTATGGTCTAAGGTTATTGAGGTTTCAAGAACGCTTCCACTTCCAAGGCCACATATAAGCCTTGAGGAACTGCTGAATTCCTCTGACAAAACGTTTTCAAATCCCTCAAGATGTGTAATGCTTTCAATGGTTTTATTTTTTTTGTATGAAAGATTTGACAGGCTCTCTAAAAAAATCTTTTTATCAATTATCTCATACTTATTATTCTCAGGTCCATTATCCATTTTTTCTGAAAAGACAACGGGAATATATTTTGACACTGCAAGGGAAAGATTATCGGGTAATAATGAGTGATTCAGGATACCTGTGTTTAAATGTTCCTTAAGCTTTACAGTAAATTTTTTTTCAGCATCTTTCTCTGCACTAAATTTGTTTTTGCCTGTCCCTTTTGCTTCAATTAGAAATTTCTTCCCTATCCACAATTGTCTTTCTATTTTAGACTTCACCTCTTGACTTGTAGTTTCATGTCTATTTGAGTCTCTTTTTGAATTACCCATATCTTACTCCTCTGATTCACTTTTCACAAGCCTTCTTATCCAGTTTGCCAGTTCCAATGCTTCCCTTGTTGCAAGCCTGAGTTTAGTTGAATCACATTCTGCCAGTTCCTTCATTGCATCTTCTACTTTTGTAACCATACCTTTATTTTTGAGATGCTTGCAGATAATTCTATAGGAACTTTTTTCTTTTTCTTTCTCTTTTTCTTTTAAAAATGCAAGAGTTGGCAACAACCCATTAGTCAGTATGTATGAGGCAATCTTTTCTGAATAATCGCTTTTCTTTAAAATTTCAATATTTTCCATCACACATGCTGCCCTTTCTTGATTTTGTGTTTTTAAACTCATTTTTTTACCTCCTTTATTTTAACAGTAGCAAAACTCAAAGTAGCTACATTTTTTGCAATAGGGCTTATTTATAATAGATGGGGGTAATTTCATCTGCTTTAATTTTTCTACATCCTCCAGTATTGCTTCAATCCTTAAAACATCAGATTCCGATAAACTTATTCTTTCCCTTCTTTTTAATTTTGGATAATCAATTATCCCCTCTATTTCAATTCCAATATTTTTGAGATAATAAAGATAATACTTTATCTGCCATAAGTGGGATTCCTCCAGAGATTTGGATTTCTTTATCTCATGGATTACTCCACGTTTGGCTTCGATAATATCTATCTTTATCCCCTCAAGATTTATTTCCTTCTTTTTTCTATGATAAGAATTTTCATGGATTATTTTGCCTATCTCTACCAATTCAGAAGAGTGTTCCATTGATATATTCTTACTAAATAGCCAGAGTTTGCGATGACATACTATGTAGTAAGCTATTTGCGTGCCTGTGATTATAACTTCTTTCATTTGTTTTTATCATTTAAACAATTAAACTATATTATCTGGTTCTGCTTCTTCTACTTCAATTGAATTACCAGAGAGACCAAGTTCCTTAGTGTATTTACAATCCTTTAATAACTTAATACGATGATTCTGACAAAATTTAGAATTCGGTATATCTTTAACTTTTTTAACTATATCACCATATAATTGAATAGGCATAGAGTAATCCATTAACTCTGCCTGTTTTTTTATTCTCTCCAGCCTATTATTATTTTTATCATCTATAAATTGGATGATTGAAGTTATATTCTCTTTATTAATTTCAAAAACATCTTCTGGAATAATTATATAATTATTTGTAATTTGCCTGAAATCTTTCTGAGCTTCTATCTTTGACAGGCTTCTATAACCAATTTCAAGTAGATCTTTTTGCCTTTTATATTCTTCAAAATATTTAGTGTTATAAATATTTTTAAAAACTTCATTTATCATATCTTGCTTATCAGTTTCTGAAATAAATTTATGATTGTATTTTTGAATAACATCCCATGTTTTTATAAAAAGATATGAATCATAAATATTGTATTGCTTTGCCTTAAAAATATAGATATTAGGTTCATTTGCCATATATTCTCTATTTCTATAACATCTTCCAAACCTTTGAAACAAGCTTTCAATTGAAGAATTTTCTGTTAATAGAAGATCAAAATCTATATCAAGAGAAGTTTCTACAATCTGAGTAGAAATCCATATACATGATTGATTGCTCTTATGAGCCTTCATAATAGATTCTTCTTTTTCTCTTCTATCCTTGCCTATAAAATGAGAATGTATTAGTCCTGGGTTAAAATCTTTTAATTGATTATAAATCCGCTGAGCCATTTTTATAGTATTACAGATTATTAGAATTCTTTTATCTTTATTTTTATTTATTATTTCCTGCAGGATTTCTGATTCAATCATATTTTCAACTATTGCAATTTTATGCCTCATAATATTTAATAACTGTGGCTCAAATATAAAAACATCACTACCCCAACTTTTAAATTCTTCCAATAGAAAAGGTGGTAAAGTTGCAGTCATTAACATAAATCGACCACCAAGTTTATAAACTTCTTTTAGGAATACAACGACGGCAGCAATTGAAGAAGGAGCAAAACTTTGAATTTCATCTAAAACTATCTTACTATAACTACATGTTAAATACGTAAACTCAAAACCCGGATATTTAAAAACACTAGTTACTAACTGATCAGCAGTAGCTACAGTTAGTGGATATGATAGCTTCCGTGATTTTTCAATCTTTGCTTCATATTCATCTTCATATTGTTCTATCTGAGCAAAAAAATAAGATGTCTCTCCGTGCAACAAGCTAACATTATCTCCAAAGACATCTTTAAATCTTTTATACATCTCATTAACAGAAACCCTGATGCTCAACAAATAAAAAGCCTTCTGCCCATTTATCCATTTCATTGCTGCCTCTGTCTTACCCATTCCTGTTGATGCAATCAAAACTACATTTCTTTTAGATTGACTTCCGGCACTTTTTTGGAAGTCCTTTATTTCAAATCCCTTTCTATTAAAAAACCTCAATAAATCATCAGCGTAATTACCAGAATAACTTTCCTCTACTTCAATACCTCCTGAAGCGCAATAATCACACTTTAGCAATGAGCCAAGCCATCTAACTCTATAAGGGAAAAATAAATTCCATTCCTTTCTGTTTTCAGAATTATTATATATTCTCAAAATATTATAAACATCATAATAATAGTAGACCTCAGAATTATAATTATCTCTTATCCATTGTATATTATCACAAATCAGATCATTATCAGGGACTTGATTTTCTCTATTATGATGAGCTAAAATCGTAAAAATAACAAAATTAAAAAATCTTTCTTTATCTAAACCAAGTTTCTCCAATTTTTCTTTTATTTCATTTTCCTCACGTTCAGTGATAAATGCTGGTGATAACCATTCATGAGGGATCCTCCCTTTTCCCCATTTAAAACTATTTTTTATACATAGCCTCTTTCTCATCCTATTTTGAAATTCAGGATTTACTTTCCCTGAGTCGTGATAATAAATGATCTTTTCTATAATAGATTTTTCTTCTGAGCTCAATTTGACATAGCTATCTAATTTTTTAAAGACACACAATGCCTTAGCTGTATGCTCTTCTATTGTTTCTCCATTTGATTTTGCATAAAAAACATACATCGAATCATACCTTATTATGCAGTTAAAAAATAAACGATATCGTTTTCATCATCTACCATAATAACATCTTTTCTCAAAGGAATATTCTCTGAGATATAACTGGCCTCTATAAAATGAAAAATTCTATTTTCATCAAAATCCTCAACTCTTTCATACCAGAAAGGCAATCTGTATTTGGTCCCAACATTTTCAATCAATGCTTCTTTTGATACAAACATTGGGAATTTAGATTGACTTTTTCTTCCAAAAAATTTATTCACATCAACTATTCTTATATCTTCAATTAGAGCTATATCCTCATTTCTTCCAAGAACTGGAACTATTTCTTGAGATTTTTTATATAACTTTTTGCATTTCTCTTCATTATCATCTTTAAAGCAAATATGTAGTATAAGCCTTATATTTACATGAAGATCAACGAATAAAATTCCATGAGTAGCAGTTTTCATGCTATTCCTTAATTTTACTAGATATGGGTTATCCGGCCTATTAACCGGATCACGATCAAACTTATATACCCTTTGCATGTTTGTAATTACGGCATCGCTTTTACCTTGAATACTAATTTTTAATGGTATATACTCATTTGCCTCAAGAATATTATGAACCAGTCCTCTTACCATAGAAGGTGTAGGTAATGGATATGTCTGAACATACCCAAAACTACCCTCCTTTTTATAATTGCATAAATTTTGATATAGTTTTATCTTTAAGGCCTTCATAAGCTATTCCTAACTATAAATAGTTTCTAATTCTTTTTTTATTTCCTCAAAAAATCCTTCGATGCTTAGTTTTCTTGCATCAGCAAGTTTAATGTCATTAAGATTTGCAAAAGTGCCATTTAATGCACCCAGATAAGTAGAATCCTTTATTTGCCTTTCATTAAATTTTCTTTCCAATATTTCATTGATTGGATCTGCTTTTAACTTTATTGAATCTCTCCCAAATATTAATTCTACTTCGTTATAGAAAAAAGGATTACCACTATTATAAATACCGCCAATTATCAATACAGGTGACAAATCTTCTCTTCGACCTTTTATATCTCTATACAACATTTTTATTGAATCAAGGAGCATCATAATTCTTCTCTTCTTCTCATCATTATCAAGTGATACATTATCATTTGGATCAACCCCAACCTTATCAAGATCAACAGATAAAGTATAGCTATAATACGATCTATGTATTTCTGTCTGGAAAATCATGTTATCAAGATCTTCTTTTCTCTTAGACAGACCCATATTATTTCCATAGTCAATATCATTGTTCCACGGCTCAATGCTAATTGCATCACTTAATCTGGCGATCGCTTTCCTTATTTTTCCTCTCGAACCTTCTCCTGAGGTCTTCATGTATCCAAATAAATCAATTTCAGGATAATCACTAATAGTAGCATTTGCTTCAAATTGCACTACCTTCCCATCAGTACCAACTGGTGTTAGATTCATACCAAATTCTTCATTCATTATCCGAACTATATCGTATCGTATTGCCTGCCTTGAAATATAGGAATAACTCTTGCCCTGAAATGAAAGCCTTTTAAGACCAGTAATATTTGCAGTGCTTTCACCATAATTAAGATTGCCAGCTTTGAATAAAACAGTTAAACTTAAAAAATTACTCATTTTGTCCCTCCTGGTTGTTATTTGCATTTATAATAGATAAAAGTCCATTTACAAAGGCATAGCCAAAGCTCATAAAGTTATCCATATCTATTAGCTCATTGTGACTACCAAGTTTTACTTCAGTTCCATAAGCCATGGAAAGCCTCAAGTATTTATCAAGGAACGAATTCCTATCACTTATCTTTAGATCATTTAACAACTGATACGATATCCCTTTGAGCTTATTGTCCTGCCCGATCTTTTCTCCAAGAAATTTTCCGTTATAAAAAGCTTTACTCACAATTTGATTTTGTTGTTCCTGTGACATTTTCTTCTCTCCTTTAATTTGATTGATATATTTAAGAATATATTTCATGACTTTATATATTGAAAAATGTGCTTTAATTTTAGATTTACCATCCAGCGATCTGATGAAATAGTCAAAATAGCGAGCTAAATCAGAAAAGTTAAGACTCTGAGCTAAAGTTTTTTTCAAAATTTCTTCAGTTATATCTGAATAATAATCTCCGCTATTATAATAACCTCTTGGAATATGTTCTATGCCTGTAGACTGAAGAAATCCAGCTAATTCTTTAGTAATATTGTAATTGTAAACATTGTATGCTTTAGTTCCCTGACCGCCAAATTGATTTTCTGATACCTCAATAAAATTGATATTCTCTGCAACTGCATGAGTCTGCTGATTTATTAATTCAACTGTAACTTCCTGCAAAATAGTATAAAAGGGCTTATTTTGATTTTCTTTTTGATTAATCTTTTCCCTAAAAATCCAATAGGAATGATAAAGAGTAGAAATATCAGTATTTCTATTTAGTGCATAAAAAAATGTTTTATAATCTTTACCAATTTTTCGACTTATAAAAACTATTCCATGGAGAGCGCAGGCATACATTAGAGCACAAAGAGCACATAGTCCAGCTTTAGAAGATTGGAATCCCCATATCCAATTAGCATTATCTTTATTAAATCCTGATATCTGTGTGACAGCATTGTTTAAATCATATTCTTTTTTAAAATCTCCACATATAAAACATCTCTGTTCATTTTTTTTAGGGGATTTAATTCCACTAGATAAATCTTCTATATAATTCATTATGTTTTCATAAGAACATATTCTTTTTGCTACTTCAATATCAAGAAAATATTTAATGAAAGCCCCGTCATGATCATTCAGATACTTATATACATCAACATTTGAGTGAAATTCATTAATCTTATTATGAACATTTTGGATATCTGACACTATATCATTGTCAGAAAAAATATCATTTAAATCCTTCCCGTAAATATCTTTAATAAAAGCATTAACGGTCTTTCCATTTAGTGCTACTTCTTGCAGTATTTTTTTTGTTAATTTGCTATCCGGTTGCTGAATTCTACCGACGAGACTATTAATCCTCTTTTTATAGTTATCAATATCGAAAAATATGTCAAAAGCCAGTTTTTTATATTTCCCTAAAAATTCTGAAAGAACATCTGAATCAAATTCAATGTGATTATCATGTAACATAATATCAAATTTTGAGGTAACATTACTTATATTTCTCTCACCTTCACTTAAAACATTCAAAAAACCAATAATTCCAGCATTATAATACCAATCTCTTAAATATACAACATACCTCATCTCACCACCTCCAGCATACCAAAACCCTGACTGCGCCTGGCTCCAAGACCAACATCATAAATAAGCTTTAAAATTTCTCTATCCGCCTTAAGCTTAAAAGTTCCGCTTGTTGCCTTAATAACATGACCATAGTGATAGATCCCTACCTCAACACAATCAATGGGAGTGAAAACAAAATCCTCAAAGCTAAACAAAACCTTGTGGGGCAAAAATTCTTTGCAAAGATGGGAAATAGAGGCAAAAAGATTCTCAACAAAATTCTTATCCTTAAAAGTTAAATACTCTTTACCCTTTTTATTATCATCATCCCTCTCTTCCATATTTCTAACAACAAAGGGAGAAATAGTTTTAAAAATAGACTCATCATAATTAAACTCAACCTCTGGGCATAAATAAAAATTAGAAATAGAAGTCTTAAAGCTAAAGGGATTATAGCGATTTGCTACAGAAAGCAAACCATTATAACATGCAATAGCAAATGCCGGATTGTTTGAAGACACAAGGAGTTCCATCCTCCCAGAGAGGGACTCAATAAAGGATTTTTTATTCTCATTAAAATATTTTGGATCAAAAATTTTCAGTGAAAAAGTAAAAGGCTTTTCAATAGGGGAATTATTACCCCAGTATTTTTCATAGAGAGAAGGTTCTGAAGTCTTAATTGCTTCTTTTATAAGAGATGCAATATTTTGTCTATAATTTGAAGGAACAGCGCAGCTTTCTTCCTTTGAATTTATTGTAGCCTTTATCTTCATAAAAAACCTCATACATTATCATATAAAAGATTATTTCTAAAAATTCTATCTCATAGATAATCAATTTCAACTAAAACAAAAATCTTTCACAAAAGGTAGGAAATAACTTCCTATCTTAAAATGTTATCCCTTCAGCTCTACCATGCTCTCCTTGGCAGAAAGATCTCCTGCAATTTTATTCATACTTTTATAGACTTGTTTTATGCCAAAAAAATCGGGAAAAATTTTTTAGCTTAAAAAAATTTTTAATCTTCTCACCTTTAAAATTGATTTATGCTATTTAAATAGTTTAAATTTTATATTTTATGAAGATAAAAGAGTCAAGAATATTTTTGTATACTATAAAATATAGTATTTATAAAGAGCAGCATGATTTATAGAATCAGCCATGTCCCCTCAGCATGCCTTAAAAATTCGTAAAAATGTAACTTTTTACTTTAAAGGGGCTCTTTTTATTTATATAATCTCATAATATAGAAAATATTATATCCCTCGTGCATACAATAAAAATCCAGGGAGGCAATAAATGGAGATAAGGTATTCTGCAGATACTTTTCTTGCTATTTCAGAAAAATGGTGTGAAATTCTCAGCGCTAAAGCAGATATAGAAGAAATCAGAACCAACCTAATTCATCATATAAATCATAGACAATTTGAATCCTACTCTGACAAATCAGACTTACATGATCTTGATCTTGTAATAATAAGAGACTGCGCAAGGGTATGGAGAGCTATACTACACCCAAGAAGTGAAAAGCTTGCAGGCTTTAGTGTGCTAAGGGAACTCATTAAAGCTGCAAATAATAATCCAGATCCAGATTTATCAGAGTCATTCTGGGCCGATATATATTATCTCACCAGAGGTATTGAAGGTCAATTCCAACTTCACAATTTAACCCTATTTTCTTTTTCAGGTATTGATGAACTCTCGGGCCGTGAAGCTGCCATTATTCGTTCCCAGGAACTGGATATGATTCAAAATTATGTTAATCATAATACTTCTAAATATAAAAGCGGACTGGATGATGATATAAAAAAAATAAGAGAGCAAAATCTAAACAAAATACTTAAAGCTAAAAATATAGATTTAAACCAATGGTATAACTGGAAATGGCAATTACAAAACATAGCAAAAGATGAAGAAACCTTAAGCCTTTACGCCAGCTTATCTCAAAAAGAAATCAGCAATGTCAGAAAAGCCGTAGAATCACACATACCCTTTGGTGTGACTCCCTATTATGCCTCTCTTTTTATAGATCCCATTCACGGAGAGGACAGAGCAATTAGAGCTCAGGTTCTGTTTCCAGAAAACTATATTAATACATTTAACGCCACAGATAACAATGAATACATAACTGATTACATGAAAGAAACAGATACATCACCTATAGATTTAGTTACACGTAGATACCCCTCAATTGTAATTTTAAAACCATACAACTCATGCCCACAGATCTGCGTATATTGTCAAAGAAACTGGGAGATAAAAGGACCTCTTGATCCACAAGCCATGGCAAATCAAAAAACACTGCATGAGGCACTCCAGTGGCTAAAGGAACATAAAACGATAAAAGAAGTTTTAGTTACAGGAGGGGATCCTCTTGTAATGTCAGACGAGATAATTGAAAGCTTACTAAATCAACTAAGTCAAATCCCGCACATTGAAAGAATAAGAATTGGAACACGAACACCTGTAACTATTCCTATGAGATTTACAGATGATCTTTGTAATATTATTGCATCTTTCCGAAAACCAGGTAGAAGGGAAATAACTCTAATAACTCATGTTCAACATCCTTATGAGATTACCGAAGACTTTGTAGATGCAATAGAAAAATTAAAAAGCAGAGGTATTTCTGTTTACAATCAACTTGTATATACTTTTTTCATATCGAGGAGATTCGAGGCAGCTCATTTAAGGCATATTCTAAGGCTCTGCGGAGTTGATCCCTACTACAGCTTTTATCCAAAGGGTAAAGTCGAAACGAACAATTACAGAATTCCTATCGCACGGATGCTTCAGGAGCAAAAAGAAGAAGCAAGGTTAATGCCTGGTTTATGCAGAACAGATGAACCTGTATTCAATGTCCCAGGTTTGGGGAAAAATCACCTCAATGCATGGCAGCACAGAGATCTCATTTCTATTTTGAAGGATGGCTCAAGAGTCTATGAATTCCACCCATGGGAAAAGAAAATTGCAGATCAAAAAACCTATATTGGATCAGACGTGCCTATTTTTGAATATCTCAAGCGCCTTGAAGAGATTGGAGAGAACAGCAAAGATTATGAAACAATATGGTATTATTTTTAACAATTTTACAAGCTAACTCATTAAAAAGTAATAGACTCTCTGAAGGTATCTGTTTTAATTGTTAAAAAATTTTAATTGGTTTATCTGCTTTCTATGGAACGATTTTATGATGTCATAATTATTGGCTCTGGCCCTGCAGGTCTTGGTGCAGCTTTTCATCTTGCAGAAAACTCCAAAAAATCTATACTGCTTCTGGAAAAGGCAAAAATTAGCTCAGGGGGGCTACGCAATGACTGTAAGCAAAACTACACATTCCCTGTGGGTTTTACAACAGAGTTATGGGAACAGGATGAGGCTGAACGCTTGCTTGATATTGTTGCGGCTCATCTCCAGCCAGAGATCACTCAGCAGAGGAATTTAGACATATACATTAGACGAGCAGAAAAATTAGGAGTGACTCTCTTAAACATAAAACAAGCCCATGTTGGCACAGACAGAGCCAAGAGCTTAATAGAAAGCCTTATTGATAAATTAAAACAAATGGGAGTGGACGTTGCTCTTGAAACAGAGGCCATTGATATAAATTACGATGCAAAAAAGATCTATTTAAAAGACGAAACAGAAATAAGATTCAACGATCTCATCATTGCTCCAGGCAGAGCTGGCTATTCATGGCTACAGATGATTATGGACAAACTAAATATTTCATATTCAGACAATGTTGTTGATGTTGGAGTAAGACTTGAAACAAGAGAAGAAAATTATCCAATAGTAAAAGACTACTACGATCCAAAGTTTATCTTCCCTGGCAGAGTAAGGACCTTTTGCACAAACTCTGGTTCTGCCCATATTGTAAAAGAAAAATACGAAAAGTACTACTCTGTCAATGGCCACGCATATTCAAAGGACATGCCTGCCAATGGACTTGTAAACTTTGCAATGCTTAAGACAATCACTCTAACTGATCCAGTTGTAAGTGGGCATCAATTTGCAGAGATCCTGGGACAGATGGCAATGCAGCTTTCCGGAGGTCAGCCAATGATGCAAAGGATTGGAGACTTCCGCCTTGGCAAGCGTTCAAAAAGAGAAACCTTTAATGATGACCTCTACAACTTTAAGCCAACTTTGAAAAGCGCAACACCGGGCGATGTGAGCCTTGCCATACCATCAAAGATACTGAGGGATATATGGAGAGCAATGAAATTGCTGGATACAATTGTTCCTGGGATTATGCACCCTTCCACAATCATATATTATCCCGAGATTAAAACTTATGCAATAAGGCCTGAGTTTATAAATAGATACTTTATGGTAAAACCTCATCTATACATGATTGGAGATGGAGCAGGCACAAGCAGAGGAATCACTGGAGCTTGGGCATCAGGTATAAGGGCAGCTGAAGGAATTCTTAACTTTTGATTTTTATACTTTCTTTTTATGAAAGTATAGTTGCAGGCAGCTGAAGGTATTCTAACTTTTAATTTCTATACTTTCTTTTTATGAAAGTATAGTTACAGGCAGCTGAAGGTATTCTAACTTTTAATTTTTATACTTTCTTTTTATGAAAGTATAGTTACAGGCAGCAGAAGGTATTCTAAACTTTTGATTTTTATACTTTCTTTTTACGAAAGTATAGTTGCAGGCGGCAGAAGGTATTCTTAACTTTTAATTTCTATACTTTCTTTTTATGAAAGTATAGTTACAGGCAGATAATTTTAATAAAATATAATGTGGAGAGTTTTATGTATCACGAAATCAATCATCCCTTTTTAAAGCATAAACTTACTGCTTTAAGAGACAAAAAAACAGAGCACAAGGAATTCAGAGAGCTTGCCAATGAGATTACAATGCTCATTTGCTATGAGGCTTTAAAGAACATAGAAGTAGAGGACTGCCCCATTGAAACACCAATGGCTCCGATGATTGGCAAAAAAATGAAAAACGATATTGTTGTTGTGCCAATACTTAGAGCTGGCGTTGGAATGCTTGATGGAATTTTGACACTTGTGCCAAATGCAAGAGTGGGCTTTGTTGGAATTTACAGAGATCACGACACAAAAAAACCTGTTGAATATTACAGCAAACTTCCAGAGGGAGTAATAAATCCTATTGTATTCATTATAGATCCAATGCTTGCAACAGGTGGATCTGTTGTTGCCACTATTGATTTGCTCAAGAAAAAAGGATTTAATAATATTGTTTTAGTATCAATAATATCCGCACCAGAAGGAATAAAGACAGTGGAAAAGGCTCATCCAGATGTGGAAATCTACACAGGGAATGTGGATGAATATCTTGATGAAAACAAATACATTATTCCAGGGCTTGGGGATGCAGGAGATAGACTTTTTGGGACTAAATAAGCCCCTTATCATAGATAAAACAGCCTAAAAGCTGCTTTATCTATTATCCAGAAAACTCATACCCCCTGAGCTTTGTTAAAAGCTTTCTTGTTACAGAATCTGTGTTTTTTAAAATACGAGAGCCTCGTGTAATTTTACAAAGGCTAATACCCAAATCTGTAGCAATACTTCTCTGCGGAACACCATCAAAAAGCTTTTTAAGCAATGCCCATCTAAGAGAAATATCCCTTATCTCATTTTCTGTAAGTATTTCATGGAGAAAGACCTCTATTTCCTGAGGATCTGTCATCTCTGACAAAACTTCAGAAATCTCTTTTATCTCTGGCATGGTAAACTCCAGCTTTATTTGCTATTCATTTTTACATATTCTGTCATATCGAATTTTCTTTTCAAGCCATTTTCATTCATATATCTAACTGTTCCAAAAATATCACGTTCCCTCCATGGCCTGTCATGCTTGCCAAAGCACCATGCTATACCTGCAAAGCTATTGGGATCTCTACCATCCAGTGCATATTTATTATTAAGATATACCATAATATCAAAGGCTTCCTCAAAGGATTTGGTCCATTCAATTATCTTCTTACCCCAATACATGCGCATATAGTTGTGAATGATACCTGTATTTCTCAATTCATTTTGAGCTGCATTCCAGTATATATCATGTGTGAGGCTTTGCTCAAACTCAAGCCTTGTATAGAGATATTGACGGCTATCATCATTATGCTTCTGTAATGTTGCAAGAGCCCACGGTGGAAGAGATTTTATGCTATCATAATGATCATTGTAGTAGACAAAATTAATAGCAAGCTCCCTGCGAATGATTAACTCCTCCAGAAATGAATCTCTTCCTGTAGAATCAGTATCCATTATTTTTAAGGCTACAAATAGTGGAGAGATCTGCCCAAAATGCAAATAGGGGCTAAGCCCTGAGGTGAAATTTTGTGAAGGATCACTTCTCTCATCAGTGTAAAAATCAAGGGACTTTTTGATAAAATGGGAGAGCCTTTTATTGGCCCCGAAAGTTCCCCCATGAAAAGAATCAACTGGAGCAACTGTTCTATCAATGTCCATCTCAGAAAGCACTGCATCAATATTGCTTAAATCAACTGTCCTTATCCCAAAGTGGAGAGAGTTAATCTTAGGGCTTTTCTCCTCTGGCAGCTCAAGATAAAAGCTCATAAGATTTGTTATCTTTGGCCTCAGTGTCGCTGCAGAAAATTCCTCTTTAGCTGAAGCCTTTTCCACAGGAACAACAACATCACATTCCACTGCATGGAGCGGGCAATCCAAAGCATGTGCAAGCTCTCTTCTCCAGAGTTTTTGGTGTCTTAAATACCCAAAGTCAGTAATGACAATAGCAGCATTTTCCGAAAGCCTCAAAACCCCATCAACAGGAGAGGTAATCCAGACAACAAACTTTATGCCAAGACTTTTAAGTTTCTTTTCAACCTCTTGTAATCCTTCAAGCATAAACCTATAATGTCTGAGATTTGCCTCTGGATAATTTTCATCAATTGCAAAAAATACAATCACAGGGAGATTATTTTCATCTGCAAGTTTTATAGCATAGCAAAGAGCATGATTGTGTTCAGCTCTCTGTGATGCTTGCATCCAATAGAGAACATATTCTCTGGACCTTAAAGGGATATCTTTAAGGATATGGACTCTATCATCAAAAATCATTTTGGATTCACCATTGTTTCTGGTTGACCTGTTGCATCAAGAACACTAAACCAGAATCTGCTTGTTGGATTTATTTTTCGTCTTCTTGATATAGCAAGCTCTATTGGAACATGAGTATAATTGTTATTCCATTGACCTATTACAAGATCAGTCTTGCCAGCCATACCTGCATGAACTGCATACTGACCGAGTTGTGCACAAAATATTGAATCATTAGGAACAGCAGGTGCACTTCTTATCATATAGCTTGGATCAATGTATTTAAGGTTAATCTCTATGGCTCGCTTTTTGAAATAGCTCTCAATCTTTTCTTTTAAAAATACTCCAATATCCTTAAGCTTAACATTCCCTGAAGCGTCTCGTTCTACATTACCCTCCATTGCTATTAAATCCTGCCCTGCACCTTCTGCAACACATATAACAGCATGGTGCCTGTTCATGAGCCTCTTTTCAAGATGACAGAGCAATCCATTTGGACCCTCAAGCTCAAAAGGCACCTCAGGGACAAGAACATAATTTACATCATTCATAGCCAGCGTAGCATGAGCAGCAATAAATCCAGACTCCCTTCCCATAAGCTTTACAAGGCCTATTCCATTTGGAGCGCCTTTTGCCTCAACATGAGCAGAAAGTATGGCCTTTACAGCCTCTGAATATGCAGTTTCAAAACCAAAGGATCTCTGAATAAAGCTAATATCGTTATCAATTGTTTTTGGAACGCCAACAACTGCAAGCTTCATGCCTCGTGATAGTGCTCTATTGGCAATCTCGTGAGCTCCTTTTAAGGTTCCATCTCCGCCTATTGTGTAGAGAATGTTGACTCCCATCTGCTGCAGAGTATCAATAAGTATCTCCATGTTTTCTGTGCCACCCCTGGAGGATCCAAGAATAGTCCCCCCTTGAGTATGAATCTCACTTACTATATCAGGAGTAAGTTCAATAGGAGCATATCCCTTTGCTGGATTAAGTCCGTTATAGCCATACCTTATACCATAAATTTTTTTAGCCCCATATCTATAATAGCTCTCCATAACAATTGAGCGTATAACATCATTAAGGCCCGGGCACAATCCTCCGCATGTAACAATTGCAGAGGTCACAGACTCTGGCTCAAAAAATAGAAACTCCCGTGGACCTGCAAGCTCAAAGGTTAGATCATGTTTTATAGTTGCAGGATCCCCATCCTCTACCATAACATTATAGAGCATTCTCTTGCTATCTTTAACAAAATTCAGTTCATTTAAATGAAACTTATCATAAAGAGGAGAACGCACCTTCCGTTCGCCAAGTTCCTTTATTGTAAGTGGCATATCTTCATCACCTCATCATAGAATTTATATCAATATCCCAGGCATCTGCCACAAAAACCAGAATATCCTTTTCTTCATCGCGGATGTTGGCATCTGCTCTGGAAATTTCAATTGCCAGCTTAATTATAGTCTTTTTATGTTTACTATCAGCAAGATCTTCAATGAGCTTTTTCAAATCCTCCATGGATGTAATCTCTGCATCCACCTCGTTAAATATATCGTGGTAATCGTCAAAGCCCAGTTCCTCTGCAATCATATTCATGGAGTCCAGTTCAGCAGATGTGATAATTCCATCAGCACTGACAATATATCTTGCAATTGCAATAAGAGCCTTTTTTTCCTCATGAGTCAGTTTTTCAAGCATATCTATCCCCCTCTCTGTTTATCATCAATATAAAACAAAAAAATATAAATGGCAAATATTCCAATGAAATTATTTATTGCAAGTATTTTAATTTGAATTAAAATATAAGCTGAAGCTGCAGGAGTAAATCTCTCAAAAGGAAAGTGACGATCTAAATAAATAAAAAAGCCTGCAGAAATTTTATCTGCAGGCTTTTAATTTTTAGCTCAGTGCTGCACTGTAATAGTCAACAGGCTCGATTCCATAGATCTTTTTAAAATCCTCCCTGTTTGGACATACCTTGCAAGAAGCCCACATCATGCCAAACTTCAACTGTGCAAGCTTATTGTCAAGCTCCATGAAGTGAGCATATCCCTTTTCATCAATTTTATAATTTTTTACAAAATTGAATCTGCAATCTTCACATTTTTTTGAATTGAGCTGAGCTCTGTAACTTATAAACGGCATATTTACCCCCCATTTATTCTTTATGATAAACCTCACAGAGGTATCTTAAACAAATTTAATAAATTGTGCAAAAAAGTCAAAGGTGTTTGTATAAAAAAAAATTGAGGAGCCTTGCAATAAAATATGAACCAGACAAAAGAAAAAAGGGAATTGTCCCAAAAAATATAGCAAGCTCCATTTTTTTTACCACAGTTGAGTGTAACACCTTTTTACCAAAAAAATTTAAATGATAATTAGCTGGATCCTTAGCACGCCTGTATATAGTAATAAAAATCTTTATCTTTATGCCAAGAGTTACAAACATCACAACCCCAGACATAATCCAGGATATAAATACAAGATTTATGTCCCTTAACAGATGAGGCTTTGTTAAGAATACAACTATACAGGTTCCAGCAAGAGTTACGTTACTGAGTGTTGTATTTATAAATGTTTTCAAAGATCCTTCTGTTCTTTTTGTTACATAAGTCACAAGTGCTGCTATGTGACCTATGAAAGAAAGGAAAAGAGCTAAAAGCAAAAGAGTAACAATCATTATTTTATTTTCTTTCTATATATTTTATTAAAAAAATAAAGCTTTTTATAAGCTTTAGATAGAATATAGCAAATATTTAGAAGTTAGTCAAGTATAATAAATTGTTTTTCGGTAGGATTGTAAAAATTTTTTACCATATATTATTTTATATGTTAAATTTTATCTCATTTTTTGAAGATAATCTCAAAGACATTGCAGAATATAGCCTCTTGGCCTCAGCTCTAACATTAGTATTTGGATCATTTATTGCTTTTTTTATTGCATTAAGAGCAGTTTCGCTATTATATCTCGAAAGAGCTCTTATAGCTTCAATGCGCACATCATAATATTTATCATTTAAAAGCTCAATAAGAGTTGGTATGGAGAGATCGCTTCTCAAGGTAGCTATCGACCTTATGGCCTCAAGTCTGATATTCTTATATTCATCATAACATGCCTTGTGAAGCAATGGCAAACCACATTCACTTTTCTGCTTTCCTATATTGATTACAGTTGTAAGCCTCTTTGCAACACTCTCATTCATATTTTTTACCATAAGCATAAAAGGGGCATCTTTTAAGGCCTTCAATCCCCTTTCATCGCCAATATTTTTAATCGCCTCCTCTGCCGCTTTACGCACTTCTGCATTTGAATCTGTAAGAGAGCCGATAAGGGCATCAATAGCTATTGGATTTTTTGTTCTTCCAAGAGCAACCACTGTATCAAACCTGATCTTAGAATTAGGATGATTGATAAAGTCCAGTAGATAGAAGGCCATAGTTTCAATTCCCATCTCCCCTATGGTCTTTATTGCCTCTCCCTGCACTGATTGCTTTTTATCTTTAAGCGCAATTGCCAGTATCTGGGTAACCTTGGGATCATCCTTGGAATAAAAATGAGGCAAAAGTCTTAGCACTTCAATCTGCTCTGCTACCGTGCCTGAGGAGATTATATCAAGAAGATCGTCTATAACATCCCTATCTCCCAATCTTGCAAAAAGGAGAGCACATCGAGTCCTTACCATTGGTTCTTTATCATTAAGGAGCGGTTTTAATCTTTTCAGCTCTTCTGGATTGTCTCTATTAAGCTCAAAATAGGCAATTAAGGCCTCAGCACGAATATAAGGCCTTCTGTGATTTAGAAGAGCAAAAATCTTTGCGAGGTTTCTTTCTTCCTTAAGTTTATTGACATTCACTCTCCCAAACATAACATCACCCTTTGAATAAATGAAATTCTACAAAAAAAGCCTTGCTATTAAATCAACTTGCAATCAAAATGTGCATATCTTTAGCATAATCAAAATTGAATATAAGTCAAGCCACAAATGGTTTTAAAATCATGAGGTTTTCAAAAAAATATTGAAAAATTTAAAATAGTGTAATATAAAAATTATTTAAAAAGAGGCTGTAATGAACTACCTGAACGTAAAGGAAATAAGACTCTTTGATGCTGATTCCCTTGAATATGCAGGATGTATCAAGGTTAATGGTCAGAGCTGGCATTACGATGGAGTAAAAGACGACTATATGATAGGCGTTACATCAGGAATGCCTCTGAAGGCTGCTCTGCAGTGTATGATTACATTCAACTTAGTTTACGAAATTATTGAGGAGTAATCTCCAATGCCCAAGGAGGATCTATTTGAATTTGAACCATTGGCAGATGACAAGGTAAAGGATGATGATCTATTTTCTCTGGATGACTTTTCTAGTGCTCCAGAAATAACTGAAAAACAGATCTCTCTTGAAAAAGAAAGCTCATTCCCTGCTGATGAAAAAATTCATTTAAAACAACCTAAAAGAACATCTGCTAATTTTGAACCAGATATGGAGATGATCCTCATTACTGCCCAATCCTCTATGATAATAGAGGCCATGAAACTATTCTCTCAGCACGATTTTAAATCAAAAAACACATCAATATTTGCAGAGGCTGTTAAAGGCATTGACCTTTACATTAAACTACTTCAAAGGAATCCTGAAAATTTTCACAAAATAATGTCCATGCTGTCAGGGGATCCTGACTGCATGGATGTCCAGAAAATATCCTTCAATCTTTATAAAAATATATATGGAGAATTTCCAGACTCTGACTCTCAAAGACTCAAAAGCTTTGAGATCCTGAGAGACAAGGTTCAAACTGGATATTATAAATCACTTATTTCTTCATCTCTAATAAACATTAAAAAATTCTATCTCCTTACAGGAAGTCTTGATTCAATTAAAATAAATCAAATGCTTACATCAAACCCTGACCTCTTGAAAAAGGAAATAGACTGCTACAGTAGACACATAGCAATTGCTCGTGAGTTAATTAAATCCGGCGATTACGAAATAAATAAAGGCATGAAAGGAAGAGAAATCAATGTCTTCATAATAAAGGCATCTCAACTTCTAAGCTATTATTTTTCTAAGATTGGAGATACAGAAAGAAGCAACATCTACCAGAGATTAAACGATAACTTTAGAAAGTACTTCATTATGAAATAATTAAAACTACACAATCTTTATCTTTATTTTTTTATATCCCAATCCGATCTTAAAACTAAAGCTATTATGATCTGGAATAAATATGAAAATCATAAAAAATTTTTTACAAAACAAAACCATCCGTGACATAATTATCCGATTACAAAAAAGCACAATATTTAAGCTACTTCTTGTAGGTACCATAACTCTTATACTTTTTTCAACTGCTACACTTTACTTTGAAAATAAATTTCTTGCCCATAATAAAGATAGCAATATCAAAAATTTTGCAGACTCTATATGGTGGGCCTTTGTAACATCTACTACTGTAGGCTATGGTGATTATTATCCTGTAACAATCCCAGGTAGAATTACAGGAATACTTCTAATGTTCTTTGGAGTTTCCTTAGTAGGTGTTGTAACAGGTAATATTGCAAGCCTATTCTTAGAAAAACAACTTCTGGAGGAACGTGGATTGAAATCAGTGAAGGTAAAAAATCATTTTATTATATGTGGATAGAAAAGAGATATGGGTCACTTCCTTGCTGATATAGTTTCCAAAAACAGTGAATTTAACACATCTGAGATTGTTCTCATCAATACTGCTGGTTCAGAAGAGATGAATCTTATTCGCAGCAATAAAAGGTTTTCTGGTATAAATTACATACATGGAGACTATATTGATGAAAATATTCTACGCAAGGCCAACATAAAATACGCAAAAAAAGTTCTTCTCCTTGCAGACCGACTTGTGCAGGGTTCAATTCAGGAGGTTGATTCACGCACTGTCATGGCAGCCATAACCATCAAGACAATTGCCAGATCTGCCTATGTTGCAGCAGAGATACTTGATTCTAAATATGAAAGATATCTTGTATCTGCAAATTGCGATGAGATAATACTTACATCAGAATATAATCGCCATCTAATTGCAAATGCCTCTGCAGGAAGTGGAATAGCCCACATAATAAATGAACTAATTGATGTTAACTCCAATGTTCACATTGCCACAATTTCACCTCCCCATGAGTTAATAGGTAAAAGATATTCAGATGTAATAAAATACTATTCCAATGAGAATAACATCGTAATTATAGGAGTTCTTGAAAATACAGGAAACTTCTACCTCAGAAAGATGGAAGCAATATCAGAGGCTCAAAAGACACCTGATATTTCCAGATTAGTAGAAAAACTTAAATCCGTAAAAAACATGAGCGCCAATAGACCAGTGATAAACCCTTCTCCTGATTTTATAATTGGAAAATATAGCAAAATAATTATGATACAGGGGAGAGGAGCATGAATCTAAAAAAAAGAAAAATAGAAAAGCTTATTCCTATTATAAAGGAAAAAATTAAAGAGATATCTTTCTTTGAAGAATATCAAAACGATGAAGCCATATTAAAACAAATCATAGATCTATGTGAGCTAAAGACCTTTAAGAAAGGCCAGACTCTTATTAAAGAAGGAGATACTGGAGATGAACTTTTTATAATCATTAATGGAACCATTGACATACTAAAAAATACATTGCAAAATCAAACATACCTTGTTACAACCCTTTCTGCTGAAAATGGTGGAGTTTATGTTGGAGAGCTGGCACTGATAGACGAAGATAGAAGATCTGCCACAGTTGTTGCAAAAAGCCAATGCCATTGCCTTGTATTAAAACGAGATGACTTTGTAAAATTTGGAGACCAGCACCCTTCAATTGGCCTGCACATTACCCGTTCTATAGCGCGGCAGCTTTCCCAAAAACTACGAAAAACAAATACAGATGTAATAACCTTGTTTTCTGCCCTTGTTGAGGAGATTTCATCTGAATCATGAAAAATAATAAACTTTTAATTATAACCGATTCTGTGTCAATGCCACGACCAGGTATTCCCTATGAGGCAACATGGATATATAAGCTAAAAAAGGAATTCCCCAACCTTGACATTATAGACAAAGCAGCAAGGGGGAGCACTTCCATGAGACTTGTAACTGAAGGAGGTGGCGGAGTTGATCTCCTTGAAACATATATGCCTGAGGTGGTAATCTTGCAGATTGGAATTACAGAGTGCGCTCCACGACTTTTTAAAAAGCATGGACTGGAATACTTTTTTATGAATAAAATTTTAACTCAAAAATTGCGTCAAAAATATATAGATTACATAAAATTACACAGAGTGCGCAAAGCTGAACTTGCAGATGTTCCTCCTGTGATTTTTAAAAAAAATCTGCAAAATTATTGTAAAAGAGCAAGTGACTATGGGACAAAAGTTTTAATAATAAAAATATTAAAGGCTACAAACCTATACATAAAGAAAAGCCCAAATATTCAGCAAAGTATAGATCTATACAATAGTATAATTGATTCTGTTGCTGCAGAATTTGTAAATGTAACTACACTCTCCCCTCTTCAAGGACACCATAATGTAGATGAACTCTGCATTGATGAATTGCACATAAATAAAGCAGGGCATGAACTTTACTTTTTAGCAATATCCAACAGAATAAAAACTCTCTTTTTAGAATAAAAAACTTGAAAAATCCAATAAATATGCTATACTTCTTTTAATTCTCATCTAATTTAATAAGGAGGTCTTATGGCTGAATCATCTTTTGATTTTAACAAATTTATTGAGGAAACTAAATCAGCGTTACTTTCTCCTGCTGAGTACTTTTCCACAATGTCAAAAACTGGCGGTTTTGTAGAACCATTAATTAAGGCTGTAATTTATGGGACCTTAGCTGGAATAATAAACTTCCTGTGGATTACCTTCAATTTAGTGCCAGCTTTTGGTTCAATGTTTGGGGGAGGGTTGGGAGCATCTGTTATTGTCACATCAATTATCGCATCTATAATTGGTCTTTTTATAGGAGGTGCAATTGTTCTTGTAATAAGTGCCATCTGCAGTGGTTCTACTAACTATGAAGAAAATGTCAGAGTAACAGCATCTTTAATGTCTCTATATCCTGTGTCTGCTGTTTTTTCTTTATTCACCGGTATCAATTTAATTCTTGGAGGGATAGTTTCTCTTGCCGTATCTCTGTATGGCATCTGGATGCTTTATAATGCCTTGATAAAATCTCTCAATGCGAAGGAAGGGCCAGCAAAGGTCATTTCTATAATATTTGCAGTAATTCCTGTTTTGCTTATTGCAAGCTCGCTTTTTTGCTATAAAGCTGCTCAAAAATTACCAGATGCTATGATGCAATCAATTCCAAGCAGTGAAAAGCAAACACAGGAGGCTATACAAAAAATTTTGGAAGAAGCTAAAAAGCAAAGTCAACAGCAACAATAACTCAAATGGGGCTGATCTATCACAGATCACCCCCATTACATAACCAGCATATCGTCTCTGTGAATTACCTCTTCATAAAATTCGCTGCCAAGTAATTCCTTTATATCCTTTGTCTTTTTCCCTTTTATTAGATCTATTTCTTCGGATTTATAATTTACTATGCCTTTAGCTATAACTCTGGAATTTGAATCAACTATATCCACAATATCCCCCATATCAAACCTACCGTAAACTGACACTATGCCTGAGGGCAACAATGATTTTTTCCCTGTAACTATTGCCTTTACTGCGCCGTCATCAACAACCAGATTTCCTCTGGATTTTCTCATGCCAATCCATTTTTTGCGGCTTGAAACCTTAACATCATCTCCAACAAAAAGAGTGCCTACCCTTTCACCATTCATAATGCGGAGGAGAATATTTTGTTCATTCCCATCTGCAATAATCATCTTGCC